>NZ_JBBKZV010000024.1:0-107440 GCF_037889915.1 Variovorax humicola
GGCCAGGTCGCGGTTGGCCATGGCCTGGAGGTCGGGGTTGTTGGTGGCCTGCGCCACGTGCAGCGCCTTGCTGGCCGCGCGCACGCTCTGGCGGAACTCGCCCTTGTCGGCGAGTGCCACCGCCTGGCTGCAGTATTGGTAGCCCGACAGCTTGACGTTGTCGTTGGCGTACAGCACGGCGCCGTCGTTGCTGAGCGCGAGGATGGTGTCGGTATCGGCAAGCCGCGCTTTTTCCTGCTTGGCCGCGATGGCTTCGGCATCGCGCGTTGTGGCGCGCGTTGTTTGTGCCATAGCCCACGGCGCATTGAGCAACGCGGTCGCCAGCATCGGTACGGCCCACCACGCACGCCTTTGTCCACGCGGCGCGCGACGCCGCAAAAGTCTCGAGAACCACGTCATTGGACCCCCAGGCGCGATCTGCAACCGCGCGCTTTGCACGCGCTTCCGACGCCGCAGAAGTGCGCGCCTCTCAGACCTCGTCCGGAAAGTCTAGGAGGGGGTCGATGCGCCAGCCATTCACAAGAAGCTATACCGCAAATGGTCTACTGATAAGTGAGTAGTTCACGAATAGCGGCGCTGGCAAGGCCTACGCCGGCACGGCATCGATGTTGGCGCGGTCCCAATGACGGTGCTTGCCCATGGCGGCGATGAAGGCCTGCGCAACTTCCTGCGCAGCCGAGTTGTTGCCGAGGTCGTTGACCGGTGTCGCGGCCACCACCACGCCCGCGGGCGCCGCCGCCGCATCGGCGCCGATGCCCAACGTGGAGAGCAACGCGACGCCTTCGCCCACCGTGCAGATTGCTTTGCAATGCTTGTAGGCCTCCAGCACGAAGTGCACCGCATCGCCATTGCGCGCCAGTGCTTCGGCCGCCTCCTTGCCCGCGGGCACGAGCACCGCATCGAACATCACCGACGGCGAGTTGACGAAGGTCGCGTCGATGTCGATCTGCCGCTTCGACGCACTCAGCACACTGCCCAGGCGCGGCCCCACCACCTTGCATTGCGCGCCGGCATGCTCGATGGCTTCGCGGATCGGCTTCAACGAAGCCGAGTCCATGCCATCGGCCACCAGGATCGCCACCTTGCGCGTGCGCACCGAGCCGTCGCCGGCGACGGCCATGCTGAGTGCGGGCGACTCCTCGACGGACATGCTGATCCTGAAGTCCCGATAGCCGGCACGGCCCGCGGCAGCCTTCGCATCGGGCGCACCGGTGCCCAGCGGTTCGGCCACGCGGCGCGCGAGTTTCTCGTCGACGTGCGCCAGGTTGTCGACCATGCGTTGCCGGATCGCCGGCACTTCGAGCTTCGACAACTCGAAGCGGAAGGCCGCGATGATGTGCTCCTTCTCGGCCGCGCTCTGGCTGTTGAAGAACAACCGCGCCTGCGTGAAGTGGTCGTCGAACGACGGACTGCGGCGTCGCACCTTCGGCGATTCGATTTCATCCGGGAAGGACTGGAAGCCCTTGCTGCCGCCATCGACGCGGAACTCCTGCCCGTTGCCCAGCGAGTTGGGCTCATAGGCCACCTGCCCGCGCGCAATGGACTGGCGATGCATGCCGTCGCGCTGGAAGTTGTGGAACGGACATACGCCCTTGTTGATGGGCAACTCGTGGAAGTTCGCGCCGCCCAGCCGCGATATCTGCGTGTCCGTGTACGAGAACAGGCGGCCCTGGAGCAGCGGGTCGTTGGTGAAGTCGATGCCCGGCACCACATGGCCCGGATGAAAGGCGACCTGCTCGGTCTCGGCGAAGAAGTTGTCGGGGTTGCGGTTCAGCACCAGCTTGCCGATCTTCTGGACCGGCACCATCTCCTCGGGGATGAGCTTGGTCGGGTCGAGCAGGTCGAAGCCGAGCGAATGCTCCTTGTCCTGCGGAATCATCTGCACGCCGAGTTCCCATTCGGGGAAGTCGCCGTTCTCGATCGCTTCCCACAAGTCGCGGCGATGAAAGTCCGCATCCTTGCCGGCGATCTTCTGCGCCTCGTCCCACGCCAGGCCGTGGATCCCCAGCTTCGGCTTCCAGTGGAACTTCACGAAGTGCGATTCGCCATTCGAATTGACGAAGCGGAAGGTGTGCACGCCAAAGCCTTCCATCATGCGCAGGCTGCGCGGAATGGCGCGGTCGCTCATGGCCCACATCAGCATGTGCGTGGTCTCCGGCATCAGCGAGGCAAAGTCCCAGAAGGTGTCGTGCGCGCTCGCGGCCTGCGGCATCGCATGGTGCGGCTCGGGCTTCACCGAGTGGATCAGGTCGGGGAACTTCATCGCGTCCTGGATGAAAAACACCGGGATGTTGTTGCCCACCAGGTCATACGTGCCTTCGCGCGTGTAGAACTTGACGGCAAAGCCGCGCACGTCGCGCACGGTGTCGGCCGACCCAGCCCCGCCGGCCACGGTCGAGAAGCGCACGAATACGGGCGTCTTTTGCTGAGGGTCCTGCAGGAAGTCGGCGCAGGTGAACTGCGACATCGACCTGTAGACCTGGAAGAAGCCATGCGCCCCCGAGCCGCGCGCATGCACCACGCGCTCGGGAATGCGCTCATGGTCGAAGTGCGTGATCTTCTCGCGCAGGATGAAGTCTTCCAGCAGGGTCGGACCACGGACGCCCGCTTTCAGCGAGTTGTGGTTGTCGGGTATCTGCAGGCCCTGGTTGGTGGTGAGTTGCGGGGTTGGCTCGGCGGTGTAGCCCGCCAGCTGCTCCTGCTTGGCGCTACCTGCATCTGTGGAGGAGGCTTTGGGGCGGCGACCGGCCGCTGCCTTGCTTTGTGGCGTCATGAAAGCCCTTTGGTTGAAAACAGACGTGGCCTTTGCGCTGGACTGTGCCCTGGCCTGTGCCTTGGAAAGGCGAGCATCGATCTTCACCGCCTCCCGGCCCGCGACCCGTAATGCACTGGCGCCGCCAGCCGTCAGCACCCCGAGGCGATGCGGGTAGGAGTCGGCCGACGCGCAGGCGCCGTCGCCTACGCAAGTTCGGGCAGACCTGCCCCGTTGCCAGGTCCCCTCTCGGGACTACGATGGCTCGAACCCCCAGGGCGGGCATCAAACGTGCATGCGCCCTCCACACACTTCATCAGGACAGGGAAGCGCGTCATGCACATCCAGATCGGCTACGACATCGAGATCGGCGTGAGTGCGCCCACTGCATTGATATACATGCTGCAGGTCCATCCTTCGCGCGAGAGCGACATCGTCGGCGCGGAGAACATCACCATCAGCCCACCGCTGCGCACCGACTACTACCTCGACAGTTTCGACAACCACTGCGCGCGGGTGGCCGTACCGGCGGGCGTGAGCAGCGTGCGGCTGCGCAACCAGGCCGTGGTCTACGACACCGGCTGGGCCGACCCGGTCGACTTTGGTGCGCAGCAATGCGCCGAAGCCGACCTTCCGGTGCCAACGCTCCTGTACGTGCTGCCGAGCCGCTATTGCGAGGTCGACAGCGAGTTGCTGCCCTTCGCCTGGAGCCAGTTCGGCAACACCACGCCCGGCTGGCACCGCGTGCAGGCCATCTGCGACTGGGTGCACAACCACCTGCGCTTCGACTACCAGACTGCACGCGCCACCCGTACCGCGCTGGACGGCTACCGCGAGGGCTGCGGCGTGTGCCGCGACTTCACGCACCTGGCGATCACCCTGTGCCGATGCATGAACATCCCGGCGCGCTACGTGACCGGCTACCTCGGTGACATCGGCATTCCGCCGGTGCCCTATCCGATGGATTTCAGCGCCTGGTTCGAGGTGTGGCTGGGCAACCGCTGGTATACCTTCGACGCCCGCCACAACACCCCGCGCATCGGCCGCGTCGTCATCGCGCGCGGACGCGACGCTGCCGACGTGCCGATCACGATGGTGTTCGGCGCGAACACGCTGCAGCGCTTCGAAGTGACGACCGAGGAGGTGTTCCTCGACTGACTGAACACCCCCGAAGCGCCTGCGGCGCCTCCCCCTCGAGGGGGCGCACCCAGCGGCCCGGCAAAGCCGGTTCCGCGGGTGCCCACGAACAGACCAGGATGACTCCCCCCGAAGCGCCTGCGGCGCCTCCCAGGGGGCGCACCCGGCGGCCCGGCAAAGCCGGTTCCGCGGGTGCCCACGAACAGACTTCGCAGGGCTCGTCCTGGTGGCGAAGCCGGCTCCGCGGTATCCCTGAGATTTGACGGTGCCGGTTTCGTGCGTTGCGGGTCACGCGATAGCGTGATGGATAGATGAGCGTATCCGGGATCTACAGCGCGCGGTCGCTCTTCACCGCGAAGTAGAACCATTCGGTGCCCGCCTGCGCCTCGGAGTTCGGAAACACGATGAACCCGTCGCGGTCCGACTTGAGCACGGTACCGTCGGCACGCATGCCGATGGTTTCACCCGCGGCCACCGGGTCGAAGGTGGCCCATTCGCGTGCGAACTGGTCTTCGTCGTCATCCCGGTCGGTGACGCTTACCAACCGCAGCAATTCGGGCGGCGCACGTTCCGGTGCCGGCTCCGACACCATGCCCAGCAGGCGCAGCGCCGCATGGATGGCCTGGTACGCCACCTCGGGCGCGGCCGGATCCTCGTGCTGGCCGCATTCGAGCGTCACGCCGTAGCCGCCACGGCTGCGCATGTACTCATTGGTGCCCCAGCCGAACGCCAGCGCCGCCTCGTCGATCGTCTCGCCGGGGTTGCGCTGCGCGAGCCCGGCCGCATAGATGTCGAGCCAGCCCTCCACCACGCGGCTGGTGCCGAGATGCAGCGCGAGTTGCCCCTCCTCTACCGCGCGCGAGAACGGTTCGAGCGTGCCGTCGTTATTGCGCGGGCCGATCATGGCGAAGGCGTCGCCGGCACTCTGGAACGAGTGCAGATCGAGCAGCACGTCATGCTGGTCGAGCAGCGGGCACAGCACGTCGGTCAGGCGTGCTTCGTAGTCGGCCGGTGTTTCGCCTTCGGGGGTTGGCTGGAACAGGCGGTTGAGATTGCGCTCACCCTCGCGCCGCAACAGACGCCGCGCCAGCGGATTCGCCACCGGCACCATGGTCAAAGTGCCGCACCTCAGTTGCACGCTGCCCTCGTCCAATTCGGCGCGCATGCGCTCGATGCCGACCGTGCCGCATGTCTCGTCGCCATGCACCCCGCCCATCACGATCAGCCTCGGCCCAGGCTCGACGGCGGCAAAACCGTGAATGCGCAAGGTGTCGGAGACGAGGGGGTCGGTGTCGGAGACGAGGGAGTCGGTGTCGGAGACGAGGGAGTCGGTGTCGGAGACGAGGGGGTCGGTGTCGGGGCTGGTGGGCATCGCGAAGCATCCTACAACCGCGTGCCCGCGGCTCCTACCCCGGGGTTTCGCGCGGCATGGCATAACGGCAACTTCGAAGGAGCAAGCCATGGCCACGACAAGGAAGACCCCACGCGAACGCGGCAACACGAAGATCGAGCAGGACGGCGAGCCCGCTCCCAAGCTGCCGCACGAGCACGACCAGTCATCGGACAGCCAGCAGAATCTCGACGGCACCGCGCCAGAGATCGGCCGCCAGGCGCTGGAAGACATCGAGCGCGGCGTGGTCGACACCGACCGCGGGCCGGTGGCCGATCGGGTCTACAACGAGAAGGTCAAGCGCTGAGGCCGGGGACGGTCAAGTTCCATTACAGGGCCAGCTGCGCGCGCATCGCTGAAATCACCCCCGCATAGTCCTTCGCCCCGAAAATCGCACTCCCCGCGACGAACGTATCCGCACCCGCACTGGCTGCGCGCGCGATGTTGTCGACCTTGATGCCGCCGTCCACTTCCAGCCGGATGTCGCGGCCGCTCTGCTCGATCAGCTTGCGGGCCTGTTCGATCTTGCGCAGCGCCGAGTCGATGAAGCTCTGGCCGCCGAAGCCGGGGTTCACGCTCATGATCAGGATCAGGTCGATGTCGTCGATGGCCCATTCGAGCGCTTCGAGGCCCAGGCCCGGGTTGAACACCAGCCCGGCTTTGCAGCCGGCCGCCTTGATGGCCTGGATGCTGCGGTGCATGTGCGGCGACGCATCCGGGTGAAAACTGATGAAGTCAGCGCCCGCTTGCGCGAAAGCGGCGGCCAGTGCGTCGACCGGTTGGATCATCAGGTGCACGTCGATGGGCACGGGCGTGCCGTTGGGCGTTTTCGCGTGGGGCTTCAGTGCCTGGCAGACCATCGGGCCGAAAGTCAGGTTCGGCACGTAATGGTTGTCCATCACGTCGAAGTGGATCCAGTCGGCGCCGGCGGCCACGACGTTGCGGACTTCCTCGCCGAGGCGCGCAAAATCGGCGGAGAGGATCGAGGGCGCGATGCGGAAGGTTTGGCTCATGCCCACGATTGTCGCAAAGCCTTTCACGCGTGTCCGTCCGGGTACCATGCGGCATGCCCAGCCACCCGATCATCGTCGAGATCGAACCCCGCTACCTTCCCGAGCAGTCTTCGCCCGAAGAAGACATCTACACGTTTTCCTATGCGGTGACCGTCACCAACAACAGCAAGATCGCTACGCAACTGATCGCGCGCCACTGGTACTTCAGCGATTCCTCCGGCAATGTGCAAGAGGTCAAGGGCCTCGGCGTGATCGGCCAGCAACCGTTGCTGGCGCCCGGCGCGTCATTCCAGTACTCCAGCGGTTGCCGCCTGAAGACGCCGAGTGGCAGCATGCATGGCAGTTTTTTCATGGTGACGGAACATGGCGACCGCTTCGATGCGCCGATCGCGATGGTCATGCTCGAAGCCGACCTCGGCGGGGCGCCCGCGCCCCGCGTGCTGCATTGACCGCATCGACTGAATTGCCGGCGGCACCTTCCGCATTCCCCTTTCGCACGACGTCCTGGTTCCTGTTGCTGATTCCTGCATGTCTTCCTTCATCAATGAATTGACGAGCTTCTGGGCCGACTGGGTTCGCCCTTCGGCCGGCTTGCCCACGGTGCTGTGGGCACTGCTGATCGCGGTGGCCGCGGCGGCCGGCCACCTGGTGCAGCGCTACATCGGCATGCCGAAGGTCGTGGGCTATTCGATCGTCGGCACGCTGGTCGGCCTGGCCGGATTCGAGGGCGCCGTGTGGCCGTTGCAGGGCGTGGGGCTCTTCATGGTCGAGCTGGGCGTGGCCATCGTGTTGTTCGAAGCCGGCGGCCGGCTGCCGTTGCGCTGGTTCCGCCACAACCCGATGGTGCTGGTGCAAAGCGTGGTCGAGTCCGCGCTGACCTACTTCGCCGTGTTCTGGGTGCTGAGCTGGCTCGACGTGCCGGGGCCGGTGGCGAATGCGCTGGCGCTGATGGCGATCGTGGCGTCGCCCGCCGTGCTTTCGCGCGTGGTGATGGACACGCAGGCGTCCGGCCCGGTGACCGACCGCGCGCTGACGCTGGCCACGCTCAACACCTTCTATGCCCTGACGCTCGGCTATGCGCAGGCGGGACTGATCGAGCGCGCACCGAGCGCCATCACCGAACGCGTCTACCCGGTGCTGGTGGTGCTGGGCCTGTCCTTCGTGGTCGGCGCGGCGCTGGCGCTGGCAATGCGGTCGGCCTTGCGCGTGATGAGCCCGACCAGCGAGAACACGTCGATCCTGCTGCTGGCGCTGATTGCGGCCGGCGCGGCGGTGTCTGCGCACATGGGCGGCTCGGCGCCGCTGGCCGCGCTCATCGGCGGCATCATGCTGAAGCAACTCAACCCGCGGCCGTGGTCGTGGCCGCGCCAACTGGGCACCGCCGCATCGCTGCTGACGATGCTGATGTTCGTGCTGGTCTCCATCGTGGCCGCGCAAGCCGACTGGAGCCTGCCGGTGGCCAGCCTGGTGCTGGCGCTGATCGCGGCAAGGGCCGTGGCCAAGGTGGTTGGCGTGTCGGTGGCCAATCCGGGCAGCGGCGCCAGCTGGAAGCAAGCGCTTTGGGTTGGCGGCGCGATGGCGCCGCTGTCATCCATTGCGCTGCTGATCGCGTCCAGCTTCGTCACCGCATCGCCGTTGCTCGGCGCGCTGATCACGCAGACCGCGCTGCCCGCCATCCTGCTGATGGAAGTTCTCGGCGCGGTGATCGCCACTGTCGCCATCCATCTGGCCGGCGAAAGCTCCGTGCCCTGGACACCCGAGGCGTTCAGCACGACCGAAGAGAGCCAGTCATGAGCAAGCAAGGGGCCAGGATGAATCCTTGCCGTTCGACTGGAGGCTGTCGGCGTCGAGGGCGCGACTCGGGGCGCGACTCGGGGCGCGGCTCGGGGCGCGGCTCGAAGAGCGGTTCGGGGAGCGGTTCGGGGAGCGATCACGCCGACGGCGTACTCTGCTGCGCGAATGTCCCCCGCCGCCAGCCTGCGGCTGCCGGCTCCTCCTTTATTTCGCTGCGCAGAGCACACCATCGACGTGATCCCGACGCGCAGTCGTTGATCGGCCGGCACAACCAACCGTTCCACGTGCCGAGGGTGCTGGGTGTCCCCCGCAGCGAAATAAAGGAGGAGGCCGCAGGCCGGGGGACATTCGCGGAGGGGGATACCCAGTGCCCTCGGCACGCACCCCGAAGCGCCTGCGGCGCCTCCCCCTCAAGCCCCTCGAGGGGGCGCACCCCGCGGCCCGGCAAAGCCGGTTCCGCGGGTGCCCACGAACAGGCTCCGCTTTGCTGGCCCCGATTTCATGCGTCGCGCAAGACGCTCTGCGTCATGGAGCACTGACATGAGCATCAAGCAGAACATGGCAACCGTGATGCCGATGTCCCGCGTCGTGCCGCTGGAGCGGTTCAACAAGTCGGAGGCGCTGTCGCTCGGCGTCGAGCTCGAGCTGCAACTGGTCAATACCCACGACTACGACCTCGCACCCTATGCCGAGGACATGCTGCGCCTGATGGCGCACACGCCGCTGCCAGGCAGCGTGGTGCCCGAGATGACCTCGAGCATGATCGAGATCTCCACCGGCATCTGCCACTCGGCCAAGGACGTGATCGCGCAGCTCACGCCGATCCGCGATGCGCTGGTGAAAAACGCCGACAAGCTCAACATCGCAGTCGTCGGCGGCGGCACGCATGCCTTCCAGCAATGGCACGAGCGCCGCATCTACGACAAGCCGCGCTTCCGCGAACTGTCGGAGCTGTACGGCTATCTGTCGAAGCAGTTCACCATCTTCGGCCAGCACGTGCACATCGGCTGTCCCGATGCCGATGCGGCGCTCCTGATGCTGCACCGCATGTCGCGCTACATCCCGCACTTCATCGCGCTGTCGGCCTCGTCGCCTTTCGTGCAGGGACAGGACACGCAGTTCGATTCGGCGCGGCTCAACTCGGTGTTCGCGTTTCCGCTCTCGGGCCGCGCGCCCTTCGCACTGACGTGGAAGGAATTCGAGGCCTACTTCGAGCGCATGACGCGGACCGGCGTGGTGCGCAGCATGAAGGACTTCTACTGGGACATCCGCCCCAAGCCCGAGTTCGGCACCATCGAGATCCGCGTGTTCGATACGCCGCTCACCGTCGAACGCGCCGCCGAACTGGCAGGCTACGTGCAATCGCTGGCCGCATGGTTCCTGCAGGAGCAGCCCTTCACGCCGAGCGAGGATGACTACCTCGTCTATAGCTACAACCGTTTCCAGGCCTGCCGCTTCGGGCTCGACGCGGTGTACGTGGACCCGGCCAGCGGCGAGCACATGCCGCTGCGCGAGCACATCCTCATGACGATGACGCAGCTCGAATGGCACAGCGAGGCCTTGAACGCGACCGAGGCGCTGGACCGCCTTCGCGCCGACGTCGATGCGAGCCAGAACGATGCACGCTGGCTGCGCGAGCGGCAGGGCAAGGAGCGGTTGCTGGCCGAGGTGGTGCGGCAGAGCGCGCGGCGTTTCCGCGGCGCGGTGTAGCAGGCGGCATATGGGCGAATTCGACCTCATCGCAAAGTACTTCACCCGGCCGGTGAAGCGCGCGGCGCTCGGCGTCGGCGACGACTGCGCGCTGCTGGCGCCGGCTCCCGGCATGCAGCTTGCCGTGTCGTCCGACATGCTGATCGAGGGCCGCCACTTCCTGTCGACCGTGGACCCGGCACGCCTCGGTCACAAGGCGCTCGCGGTGAACCTCAGCGATCTGGCCGCGTGCGGCGCGAAGCCGCTGGCCTTCACGCTCGCGCTGTCGATGCCATCGGTGGACGAAGCATGGCTGGCCGGCTTCTCGCGCGGTTTGCTTGGGCTGGCGGACGAACACGGATGCGAACTCGTCGGCGGCGACACCACGCGCGGGCCACTCAACATCTGCATCACCGTATTCGGCGAGGTGCCTGCCGGTGCGGCACTGCTGCGCTCGGGCGCCAGGACCGGCGACGACATCTGGGTCAGCGGCACGCTGGGCGATGCGCGGCTGGCGCTGGAGGCGTTTCGCGGCACGCTGTCGCTGCCTGCGACCATGTTCAAGTTTGCGCGGCTGCGCATGGAACAGCCGACGCCGCGCGTTGCGCTGGGCCTTGCGCTGCGCGGCATTGCCACGGCCGCGATCGATGTCAGCGACGGGCTGATCGGCGATCTCACGCACATCCTGCTGGCCAGCCGCGTCGGCGCACGCCTCGATGCCGACGCTGCCATGGATATGATCGCGGCGCGGCGCATGCCGGCGAACGCCGAATCCGGACTTGCGCTGGAAACGCTCCGCGCATGCGCGCTCGCGGGCGGCGACGACTACGAACTGGCGTTCACCGCTCGGGCAACTGCGCGCGATGCCGTCGAACAGGCGGCCCACGCGAGCCACACGGCCGTCACGCGCATCGGCACGATCGAGTCCGCGCTGGGCGTGCGTGTCGTGGACGCCCATGGCACGGTGCTGCCCCAGCGCTTCACCGGCTTCGATCACTTCGGCTGACCCATCAGGCAAACTGCGCGCCATTGCGCCCATTCACTCCATGATCGATCCAGCGGCTCCGATCGCTTCAAGCCCTTCCGTCAAACCCCCGCTGCGCCGCCCGACGTTGCGCTTCATGCTGTCGCATCCGGCTCACTGGATCGCCCTTGGCTTCGGCTCCGGCCTGCCGCGCATCGCGCCCGGCACCGTGGGCACCCTGTGGGCCTGGGCCGCGTACCTCTTGATGCAGCGCTGGCTGAATGGCGCCACGATCGGCTGGGTGATCCTGGCATCGTTGCCCATCGGCTGGTGGGCCTGCACCGTGACGGCGCGGCACATGAACATCGCCGACCCCGGCAGCATCGTGTGGGACGAGGTAGTCGCGTTCTGGATCGTGCTGTGGGTGGTGATGCCCACGGGCTTCATCTGGCAACTCGTCGCTTTCGCAATTTTCCGCGCTTTCGATGCGGCCAAGCCGGGCCCCGTGGCCTGGGCCGACGGGCTCTTCAAGCAACGCGGCGCGACCGAGCCCAACTGGTGGCGTGCCGGCTTCGGCATCATCCTGGACGATCTGGTGGCCGCCTTCTGCACCCTGCTGGTGATTGCGGCGGTGCGCGCATGGTGACCTACCGCACCGACGAATTGCTGCCGCGCCTCGCGGACCTGATGCTCTCCAGGCGCCTGATGCTGGCCACCGCGGAGAGCTGCACCGGCGGCCTGATCGCCGGCGCCTGCACCGACCTCTCGGGATCCAGCGCGTGGTTCGAACGCGGCTTCGTCACCTACTCGAACGACGCCAAGATCGAAATGCTTGGCGTCGATCCGGCGCTCATCGTCGCGCATGGCGCGGTCAGCGAGCCGGTGGCCCGCGCAATGGCCGCGGGCGCGGTCGCGCGCTCGCGTGCGCAGGTGTCGGTCGCGGTCACCGGCGTCGCGGGGCCGACCGGCGGCAGCCCCGACAAGCCGGTGGGTACCGTGTGGTTCGGCTGGTCGGTGGACGGTATCGTGCGCACCGAGCGACGCCTGTTCGGCGGCGACCGCGTCGCGATTCGCGCGGCCACGGTGCAACGCGCCATCGAGAATCTGATTACCCTGCTGCAACCCCAACGTTGACCCCTGGAGCAATGCCGATGACGACGCGCAACGAGGAAACCATCCGACGGTTCTACGACGCATTCGCCAAACTCGACGCCGACGCCATGGTCGCCTGCTACGCGCCAGACGCGGTGTTCAACGACGAGGTGTTCTCGCTGAACGGCGCGCGCGAGGTGGGCGGCATGTGGAAGATGCTGTGCACCGCCACCCGGGCCAAGGGCGCGCACGTGTGGCGCCTGACGTATCGCGACGTGGCCGTCGACGGCAACACCGGCCGCGCGCATTGGGACGCGCACTACCTGTTCAGCGCAACGGGCCGCACCGTGGACAACAGCATCGACGCCCGCATGACCTTCACGCCCGACGGCCTCATCGCCACGCACAACGACAGCTTTCCGTTCTGGACCTGGGCGCGCCAGGCGCTGGGCGCGCCCGGCCTGTTGATGGGCTGGTCGCCGATGCTGCGCAACAAGGTGCGCGCCACCGCCGCCGCGAATCTCGCGCTGTTCCTGGCGCGCGGCGGCTGAACCAACGATTCGAAACGAAGACAGGCAACAGACTGACCCACATGACCGACATCGCGATCTCGAACAACACCGCGCAACACCGCTATGAGGCCACGATCGGGGGCCAGCTGGCGGGCTACTCCGAATACAACCTCCTGCGCGAAGCCATCATGTTCACGCACACCGAGGTGCTGCAGGCTTTCGAGGGCAAGGGCGTCGGCTCGGCCATTGCACGTCACGTGCTCGATGACGCGCGCGCGCAAGGGCTGCACGTCATCCCGGTGTGCCAGTTCATTGCCGGCTACATCCGCAAGCACCCGGATTACGCGGACCTGGTGCGCGGCGACATGCGCCGCGCCTTCAAGATCTGACCCCAGCGGTCAAGCCGCGCGGCTCCGGTAGAGGCGCGCGTGCGCCGGCAGGTAGTCGTCCAGCGGGCCGAGACGGATGTCTTGCGGCCTTGGTGAAATCGGCTGAAGGTAGACGAACGCCTCGATGGCATTGCCATCGCCGTCGATGCGCTTCACGACCCGGATGCGCTGCCGCCGATAGCCATCCGGCTCGGTGATGCGCTCGAGCGCATCCATGCGCGCCAGCGCAGCCTCATCCACTTCGAACAGTTGCCCCGCCACCCGATGGCCCTGCCCCGGCAGGTCGATCAGCCACGGCGAATGCCGCTCGCCCACGAGGTACAGCGGATAGCGCTCCAGCGTGACAAACTCGCCGTCGATGCGCCGGCCGACGTTGGTCGCGAAATTCGGGAAGCCCTGCTTGAGGGTGCCGAAGACAAAGGCCGGAAGCATTCGCTCAGCCGGCCCCGTGGCACTTCTTGTACTTTTTCCCACTCCCACAAGGACACGGATCGTTGCGCCCCGGCGTCGCCTCCTTGCGAACGGTTTCCACGCGCGGGCCCATGCTCTTCCATAGCTGGCGCAGGTCGTACACCGCCCAGATCGCGGCGCCGAAATCGTCGAGGCGACCCTGGCTCAGGCTGGGCGGGGCGTCCTCGCTGAACATCGAAATCGTGGGCGTGCGCTTGTCGTCCTCGGTGAGCTCGACGATGGCATCGAGCGCGTCGTCGAGCATGCCGGCTGCTTCCTTGTCGCGGGGCGCGGCCCAGTCGTCGGGCCAGTTCTCCACCGCATACATGAAGCCGAGCGCCCACACCTGTCCGAAGGACGGTACCGCCTCGCCCGCAGATTCGGCACGGTCTTCCTCGGGCAGCGATGCAAGGGCGCCGCGCACGTCCAGCACTTCGGGCTGGTAGGTGCGCTCGTCGTCGAGCGATTCCACCGGCGCGTCGAGGCCTTGCTCGATTTCCTGCCAGCGGCGCTTCCAGTGCCAGACGAATTCCATGTACTTGGCGGGCTTGAATTCGTCGCCGAGCAGCACAGGCCAGTATTCCTCGGGCGGGATGGGCCGCCGCGAGCAGATCAGGGCGGCCATGAAACCCTCGCAGAACTCCCACTGCGGAATCTCGTCGTCGGCCTCGCGCATGAGGTCGAGTTCGCGGTCCAGCACGTCGAAATCTTCAGGGGTGAGCGGTGCGGCTATGGCGCCGGTGGAGGTTGTTTCAGGGCGTGAAGTCATGGTGGCGCAAAAGAGAGGCCTCTATGATGCAGCACGCATCGCGCGGCCGACACACTCAACGCAATTCCCATGACGTCTCCGTTACCGACCCGATACAGCGTGTTCGCGCTGTGCGTCGTTGGCCTGTTCGCCAGCCTGGCGACTGCGCTGGTCTGGCCCGGGCTGTGGCGGGGATGGATCGGGCTGGCCGGCTTCGCGGCGCTGGTCGCCACCGGCGTGCACGACATGCGGCAGAAGCGCCACGCGATCCTGCGCAACTACCCGCTCATGGGCCATTTCCGCTTCCTTTTCGAATACATCCGGCCTGAACTGCGGCAGTACTTTTTCGAGAGCGACGCCGAGGCCGCCCCGTTTTCCCGGGCACAGCGCTCGCTGGTGTACCAGCGCGCGAAGGGCGACCCGGACAACCGGCCCTTCGGCACGCAACTCAACGTGACCATCGCCGGCTACGAGTGGATGAACCATTCGATGCGACCGACCAAACTGGCGCACCACGACTTCCGCATCACCATCGGCCCCGACTGCGCGCAGCCCTACAGCGCGAGCGTGTTCAACATCTCGGCGATGAGTTTCGGCGCGCTGTCGGCGAACGCCATCATGGCGCTGAACCAGGGCGCGAAGATGGGCGGCTTTGCGCACGACACGGGCGAAGGTTCCATCTCACGGCATCACCGCGTGCATGGCGGCGACCTGATCTGGGAGATCGGCTCGGGCTACTTCGGCTGCCGCAACGAAGACGGCAGCTTCAGCGAGGAGCGTTTCGCCAAGGCCGCGAGCGACCCGCAGGTTCGCATGATCGAGATCAAGCTGAGCCAGGGCGCGAAGCCGGGTCACGGCGGCGTGCTGCCGGGCCCCAAGGTGACGGCCGAGATCGCGGCGGCGCGCGGCGTGCCGATCGGCGTCGACTGCATCTCGCCGTCCTCGCACAGCGCGTTTTCCACGCCCGTGGAAATGATGCGTTTCATTGCCCGCCTGCGCGAGATGTCGGGCGGCAAGCCGACCGGCTTCAAGTTCTGCCTGGGCCATCCCTGGGAATGGTTCGGCATCGCCAAGGCCATGCAGCAGACAGGCATCACGCCCGACTTCATCGTGGTCGACGGCGCCGAGGGCGGCACGGGCGCTGCACCGGTGGAGTTCACCGACCACGTCGGCGCGCCGCTGCAGGAGGGCCTGCTGCTGGTGCACAACACGCTGGTCGGCGTGAACCTGCGCCACCGCATCAAGCTCGGCTGCGCGGGCAAGGTGGTTTCGGCCTTCGACCTGGCCCGCATGATGGCGCTCGGGGCCGACTGGTGCAACGCGGCGCGCGGCTTCATGATGACGCTGGGCTGCATCCAGTCGCAGACCTGCCATACCGGCCACTGCCCGACGGGCGTGACCACGCAAGACCCGCAGCGCCAGAAAGCGCTCGTGGTGGACACCAAGGCCGAGCGCGTGCGCAACTTCCACCGCTCCACGCTGCATGCGCTGCAGGAACTGGTGCAGGCCGCGGGGCTCGAGCATCCGCAGCAGATCACCGCGCACCACATCGCGCGGCGCATCTCCGACACCGAGGTGCGGCTGCTGTCGAACCTGGTCATGCAGGTCCAGCCCGGCGCGCTGCTGGGGCCGCTGGACCATCAGCACAACGTATTTCGCATGTACTGGCCCATGTCCAGCGCCGACAGCTTCCAGCCGCTGGCGACCCCCGCGGACCTGCCGCTGGTCGACAGCGCCCGGAAGAAACAGCCAGCCCTGGCGGCCTGAGTTTTTCACCCACGATGAATCCTCTGCGAAGCCGCGCCACCCGACTCCAGACCCGCAAGGGAAACGCCTCCGCGCCAGCGCCGCTCGACGCGCTGAACCCTGCACCGCAACCCGGCGACTACGCCGCCTTCCTGCAGTCCACGCTGCCGCAACAAAGCACCGGCGTGGCGCGCCACCGCTTCGGCACGCAGCGCGTGTGGCTCAAGAAGGCCGGCCCGCGCCACGCCATGTGGCGGTATCACTTGCTGGCCGCGGTCGCGAAGGCGTTCCGGCTGGACGTGCTGACGCCGGTGCCCAATCCGGGCGGAGAAGCGGCCATCGAGATCGAGGCGCGCCGCCTGCGGGCGCTCGGCGAGCTGGGCTTGCGCGTTCCGACCGTGCTGGCGCAGCAAGCCGGCGGCATGCTGATTTCCGACCTCGGCGAGGGCAACCGGGCACCGATCGTGCTGAACGAGCGGCTCGACCAGGCCGCCGCCGTGGGTCCCGCCGCGCTCCTCGCGGTGTGGCGCGAAGGGCTCGACGCGATCGCGCTGGTGCATTCGCGGGGCAGCTACCTGAGCCAGGCCTTTGCGCGCAACCTGATGTACTGCCCCGACGGCACCATCGGCTACATCGACTTCGAAGACGACCCCGGCGAATCGCTGGCGCTGGCCGAATGCCAGGTGCGCGACTGGCTCAGCTACCTGCACTCCACCGCGGCGCTGGTGCATGCGGCCTCGCCGCGCAGCGCCGGCGGCCAGTGGCATGCCGTGCTGGCCGACGCCAGCGATGAAGTGCGCGAGCGGCTGGCCATCGCTGCGCGACGCGTGCGCTGGCTGCGGCACCTTCCGGCCAACCGGCGCTGGGGCCGCGACACGCAGCGCGTACGCGCCGTCGCGCGCTTGCTGACGCGGTGGTATTCGCCCACCTTCGACCCGACCACGCGGTCGGCGCCGCTCTCCAGGAAGTAGCGCCTACGACACCTCGACGCCCAGTGCCGCCAGACGCTTGCGCAGCGCGAGCACCAGGCGGTCCTTGCTGCGCAGCGGTGCGCGGTGCGCCACGGCCAGGTCGATGAAGATCTGGTCGTCCGGATCCTTGCAGACCACGCTGGCGCGCGGGGCGGGATCCACGCGCTGCGACAGGCGATCGAAGTCGGCCAGCACCGCGTCGGGCGTGCGCTGGTAGAAGGCCAGGCGCGGCACGATCTGGGGATACGCGAGCACGCGCGCCAGTTCGTCGCGCATCGCGGTGGTCGCCAGCCAGCGAAGCTCGCCGGCATCGAGCGCGGCTTGCAGCGGCGCACAGGCTGGGTCGTTGAACACCAGGAGGTCGAGTGCGATGTTGGTGTCGATCACGAGATTCATGTTCGCGGGCGGAGAAAGGCTTGCAAATCTTCCCACGGGGCGCGCTGTTCGAAGCCGTCGGCGGATCACGGCGCGGACTTTGCTCCCGCTTGGCCCGCTTGGCCAGCCTCCCCCGCCTTGCGCCGCGCCGAGCCCGCGATCATGTCGAACTTAAACGTTTGGTCGAGGTTTCTCCACTGGAGAGAGTGAGTAGGAATGGTCATCTGCGCTAGTGGATGGACTAGAGGAGACGGAGTGAAAGGGTGGCTACTCAACCGCCCGCCCGCACCCTCTCCCACTCTTGCTGACCCAACTGGAAGTCTGCCTTACGTTGCACGTTGTACTCACCCCAATTGATCTTGCCTGTGTAAAGCTCAAGAGAGTTCTTATCGTTGCGGGCAAGGGTTTGATCCATTAAAGCCGCGAACTGCGCACCTTTCGGGCCGCCGTACTGTCGATAGACTTGCTGAATCTTCGCCGTGCGCTCGCGATTCAGCTGCTTGTATTTTTCGAACGGCGCACGCTCCGTCGCATCCATCTTTGATGTCTCAGCGAGTTGCGCAAACGTCAGGTCCTTGGCATTGCACGCGGACTTGACTAGCAAGGGCTGAAATTCAGGAGACTTGCAGACGGCTTCGGCGTCGGCTGTGGCAGCCTTCTGCGCGTCAATGATTGGGTTTGACGCCGGTGTCGAACCGGGTTGACCACCGGAGTTCGCTTGCTGCGACCGCTGCAGGTAGAAGCCCTTGGCGTTCAAACACGAGGCATATAGACCGTCGTTCGTTTGCATGTTGCTAGACGAAGTACCACCAAACTGATTCACGGCAGCGCCAGAGACACGCTGCTGCGATTGCTGCAGGCAGTCATACCGCGCACGGCTGAACTCGTCTTGAGTGGAACCCGGCTTTTGCCACTGCATCGGTGCGCAACCGGCAAGCACTGCTACGAGTGCGAGAGAGGAAAATGTAAGGAGTCTCATTTGTCGAAATGGGTTCTATGAATAATCATATTGTCCAGTCGACAGCAAGAATCTCGATGTGCGCTAGTTAACGGATGTTGACAAAGTTCTCCCAAGTCGTCCATTGAGCAGGGGCTTCGTCGCCATCGAACCGCCCCAGAGAGGACGTGGCCCGTGCGTAGAACAGGTTCAGGTCGATCTCGTTTCGCAGGTACTTGATCTTGATCCGAAAGGCCACGTCCGGGTCGAGGCCGAGATAGCAACAATGGTGGATGAACGTGGGGGAGCAAACATAGTTGTAATCGTCGTCCGCGATGGCTCGGGCCACGATTGCAAGCATTAGCTCCTGTAGGTTTACCAGCGGGGTCGAGGGGAGGCCGGGGGCCATTGGCTGTACCTCTGGGCCTTGGCTGATAAGTTGATCGTCCATACGCGGTTCTGGGGAGTCCACGTGTATCTCCGTCCACGCCGGGTCGAGTTATCGCCCAGATCGTTTATGAATCCTCATCCTCGTAACCGGGATGCAAGTACTGTTTGCCTTTGTCGGCCTTGGCCATCCGGTCGATCAGCTTCGAAGCCATGAGCCGGGTCTGGGCGTTCTCCTGATCCTCTTTCGATGGCTCCACGACTTCAACGGCCTTTTCAGGGCGACGTTTCCCCAAACGGGCCGCTATCAGCCTCTCGGCCTCATCGACCATCCACTTATGAAGAAAATCGGAGCGTTCAAAATAACCTGTGGTCATGGCTGAACTCCAAACTTGTCGTTGAGTGCATCCACTTCCCCCTGCGTCAATGGACGGTTCAAGCCCGCAGGAACAGAGACAGTGTCGAATGGGCCATCCTGAGCGCGAAGGGTGCCGAGCACGTTCTCCCTCTCGCAGATCCATACAGAGGGGAAGCCAATGGGGTTTTCACTCGTCACCGATGAAGCCGCTGGCGTCCGGTTGGCAAGTGGATCGTTGTAGTCATAGGCATCGCTACCAGTTGGGGGAGCAGGACCACGGAGGCCGAGGCCATCCTTTGACCGAGCAACGCAGGCCGCGCTGTACGCCATCATCTCGTCATAGGCGCGTGCCTCGGCGTCGATGTCCGCTTGGCTGCGCGGGGGCTTCTGAGCACGCGACGCTTTGTAGGCAGGTAGGGAGCCAGGTGCAGGCGTCGGATCAGGCACGATGGTTTCACCCTCCCAATGTCCAGTCATGGATTTTCTCCTTGGGTAGCCAAAGCTCTTCCGACCTGAGCGGCGATCTTCTTCATACCGTCCGGGTGCTCAGCCATCATCCGAAGCACGAACTCCTGTTGACGCTGCGGTGTCTGGGCAAAGACCCACTTAGCCGTGGATGGGATGAGATTCATGGCTCCGAGCATCAGGCGGATACCGGGCTCAGAGTACAAAGCATGGGCTACGCCGGTCCCCCCGAGAACTACAGCGGCGTTGGCGGCAGCGATAGCTTCGGCAGGGATACCCAACTGGTGAGCACCGAACGACAGTCCACCCGCAACCCCCGGCACGCCAAGATTGCGAGACAAAGACGACGATAGACCAGTAGCAGGCCCGTTCAGCGTTTCCCTAGCTGCGTCATTCAGATTCAAACGCGGGTCATAGCTGGGCACCTTCGATTGAGTCGCAGCGGAGCGGAATTGGTTGGGGGTGAACCCTCCCTTCGTGGCTGTCGCTCTCTCAGTGGCAAGGTTGATGGGGAGCATCCGCTGATAGGCACCGTTGAGAACCTGAAGCTGTTGGAGCACGGCGGGGTCGTTGCTCTTGAGTGCGCTACGCAGCGAGGACTGGAGCGTGTAGAAGGCCTGTCCCAGTGGATGGTCAGCGGGGTTGGAGCTATTGGCGTGGCTACGGGCAAGGTTCCCCAGTTCCACGTTGATCTTTTGGGCTGTCTCTCCATCGATCGCAGTTCCCGCTCGCTGAGCTTTCTGTAGCTCCGGAACGATCTTCTGCTGGTAATAGCTCACGACGCTTCCCTGTTGGGCATCGGTCAGAAGTGGAATGTCCTTGATAGCCTGCGCCGCCCTTACCACGGCCTGATTAGCGTCCTGGGGCGCGAGGAACGTGTTTGCCTTCACGTCCTCATACCCAGCGTGGATCGTGTCATTGATCTGCTTAACGGCTTTGTAGCCTGAGCCCTCGTGAGGGATGCCGGTGTTCTTCAGGGCTTGGTCAATCTCAGCCTCGGAGTACTGACGGATGGCTCTACCCTTGGCCCGATCCACGGCAGCGCCAGCGAGGGGAAACTTTGACAGTGCCCGCTCAGCGGCGGCAACGATGCCATCGTTACCGAAGGCTTGCCCATAGGTAGGGGTGATACCCGCCTTCATGAGTTGAGCAGCGTCGGCGGTAATGCCACCGAGAGCACGCCCTGTAACGTTGCCTACAGCACGACCGGCGGCAGCGCCTCCAGCGCCCATGGCCGCGTCTTTCATGATGTCGGTAATGCCGTTGCCCTCGGCGGCTGATTTGGCGGCGCTGTAGCCTGCATTGGCGGTCACATCGGACACGAGGGGCGCAGCCCGCTTACCAATGAGCCGAGTGGAGAGGGGGAGCATGCTTTTGCCTGCACTCGCAATGGGACCACCGGTAAGAAGCAGTTCCGGACCCATTTCGCCAAGTGCCCCGGGCAAACCCAACGATGGACGCTGCTGACGGTAGGCATCGGCCTCACGCTTCACGCTTTCGGTGTTCTCAGCGACCATGGGCGAGTCCGTGGGGAGGACACGGTTCCCTATGTCGGTCAGCTTCTCACCCAACAGGTTTGCCCCGCCAGCGAAGCCTTGACCGATCCGACCCGCAGCGTCCACGAGGGTGTCCCTCAGGGACTTCTCGGAATGGGGGCCAAGGTTCTGAGCAGATACAGCGCCCACCGCGGAGTCAATGTCACCGCCAAAGCTTGGCTTGTCCTCGTCAGCGCTGGTACCACGGACCTCGATGCGGTACGGGTTGGCGTTGGTCGAGCCACCGCGCTCCTCAGCAAAGTCCTCCCACGGGGCCGCGTCAGAGGTCTTGAAATCCTCCCACGGGGCGGACTTGTCGGCCATTACTTGCTCCAGCTTGACGGAGAGGACGGATCGCCGCCGAGGTAGGTATGGCCCTTGTAGACCATGCCTTGCATTTGCTGCTCAATGAGAGGGCGGCGCTCAGGCGTTTCGGATTTCCACTGTTGGATCAGGGGCGTCCTATCCACGCTGCTCTCCGATGGAGGCTTGTAGTTGCCAGTCTCACGGGTAGCAGCCTCCACCCCCCGCGTGACGTTGGCGCGGACGGAGTTGTCTTCTGGGGCGCTGGGCGCCACACCACCCGCTGCCCTCGTGAAAATCTCTCGCAGCTTTGCCTCCGCAGCCCGGCGCGCTGTCAATGACATGGGCTGGTCAAAGCTACCCACCGACTCCTTGATGGCCTTCACGTCAGCATCGGTGAACTGAGGGCCGAACATCTTCCGATCCGCGAACTTGGCGAGGTTGGCGGCTTCGATCTTGAGTTGCTTCAACGCATCGGCATCGGGGGTCGTGTCGCCAGTGAAGAAGGACTTAAAAGCTTGGCCTCCAGCTTTTGCCCCGCTGGTCGTGGCCTTGTCGAACAGAGGGGCCATGCGATCCAGAGTTGCAAGACCCTCTTTGGCGTTGGAGACGGCGGTGGCAGCGTCGGCCTGAGTCTTACGCACGTCCGCGCCGGTAGTGCCAGTGACACCCTCCACCTTCTCAGCGGGCGCACCTGGCTTCTTGCCGACGCGGTACACCGTCCCAGTGCCGGGGTCCGTCACGATCTGGTAATCGCTGGCTTTATCTCCCCCTTGGGCTGAATGAACCAGTTGGGCGATAGTGGCCCGTAGGTCGTTTCCCTGTTGCGCGATCAGTTCACGCGATTTGCGATCACGCTCAGCTTGGTCCGCGCGGGATTGACGGGTTGCCTCGGCTTCGCTGGACCGCCATGCACGGTTCTCGGCACGCTCAGGAGCCTTCGTGAGTTGGTCTTGGACGTATGCCTCCATAGCCGGCTTGAGGCTCGGGATCGTGGCCCCCTGCTGCGCCCACTGGAGCTTCACTTGGTCGGGCGCGTTGTCGGGCGGCTTCCGCTGGAGATGGGCCTGCGCTGCGGCCGCATCGATACGGTTGAACCCAGACACATCTTCATCGAGCTTGCTCTGGGAGAAGGCGTCCAACGCACGGGCACCGAGGGGAGCCAAGATGCCAGAGACAGGGGTTTTGTTCACTGTTCCCGGCATACGCGTGCCAGTTACAGAGGAAGTCCACCCGCCCACTTCTCCCGGCTGGTCCGGCGGGGCATAGATACCTTGCTGGCGGGCAGCTTGGAGGGCATTGGCCTGTAGCTGGGATTTCTGTCGTGCGATGCGTTCAGCCTCGGCCAGTAGGGAAGGATTCAGATAGCCAGCGGTGTCGTTGTCGTTGGGGAGGTCATAGGCGGTAGGCATCAGCTTTCTCCTTCGCCGCGAATTGCGTATGCAGCTTCGAGGTGGTCCCTCAGCGTCGGCGGGTCCGGTGGCCGTTGGGCGTCCGTTCCCAGTCGTTGCTGTAGCCACTCAGTGGCCCCCTCTGTCTCGACGCGGTCCACGATCTGTTTCATGGCGTGGTGCATGGGGGAATTGGGGAGGCGGTCTGGACGGTGGGACTCAGAGGGGGTGAAGGGCGTTGGGAAGCCATGCTTGTTGGCTGTAGTGGCGAGCTCAGGCTTATCTGGGTGGTACAGATCTGGCCGGATGCGGTTGCCCTCTTCTGCCCGCTCGAATTGGACCAATTCCCGAAGCATGTCTTGCCCCGTCTCCTTGGAAATCAGCCCCAATCTCCCAGCTTGCCTTATGCGTTGAACCGCACCGGGGGAGGACAACAGTTCCAGAACAGCGGGGTCAGTGAAGGGGAAGTGTTGGCGTGGAGAAGTCATAGAGCCCTCACGGGGTCGTTCTCGTCGGCCTCAATTCGCTCAATGGTCTGACGAATAGAGGAGGCTGGCTTGTCGTCGTAACTCGGGCCATGTCGGAGATGTTTGGAGGACAGCGGGTCAGCCGGAAGCTCGGCGGGGGCGTCGGGAGCCGGGCCGGGAATTGAATTGAGGCCATTTAATTAACTCCTTGGGAATGGAATTGTAAATACGGCTCACGTCCTCGACTATACGCCTCCCCTCCTAATGTCGAAAGGGGCCAAGAAGAATTAAATTAACAGCAAATAAATTGACTGAGACCCTGTACGCGCGGGCGCGTAGGCGCGAGGGAATCCAGTCAGAAGCAGTAGCAATTACTCTGTTTTGAATTGGGCGCCAGAATATCTTGATGACAACCAAATCTAAACAGGTCAAATTGGGTCCTGCCCCGGGCAGCTTGAAATATGCGGAGGCTATGGGTCGCCAGCTACAAGAGATGCGCGAACTAATGGCGGACGAGGGCCAGGACGCGTTCGAAGGATGGGTCAAGGAGTACTGCCCGTTCCCGCTGGATACGGCGCTGAGATTCATCGCTCTTGTTGCGTCAGAGCAACATTACCGATAGTTACTCAAGTTACACCACACGGCGTAAATGGCCCTTTTCGGGCCGCTATCGAGGTGTTTAGGCGCATTTCGGCCTTGGTACCGAAACACTTTCGAGATGTGGCGTTTGAGATTCATGACAAACACTACATCTAGTGCCTCGCATGGCGTATGCACCCTAGATATAGTGCGCCTGCCGAGGCAAAAAAGAAGCCGGGTGTACTAGACCCGGCTTCTGCCCATCATTCGCTGTCAGGGGTTTCCTAACAAGAACGGTTTGAACTAAACGATCTTGCCATGGTTGCGCGTCGGTGGACAGCAAAACCGCTCATACCTAGGAGGTAATCATGAGCAAGCAAGCCAGAAGCGCCGTCACCGGCCAGTACGTCCCCCTCCGCGAAGCAGTCCGCCACCCGCGGACCACGGTGGTGGAGACACGTCCCACCCCCATGCCGGTGCGCAAGCCGTCGCCACCGCCGATCCGTCGCAAGTAAGGACGGGATGAAATGAAGGGCTGGTAGAGCAATCTGCCAGCCCTTTTCTTTGGTGGGCGCGATACTGGCCCCCTTCACTAGAACCGAGGGATTGGAGGCTGGGAATGGAAACTGTTAAGGCAGTTTTTGCCGGAGCCGCCTTTGTCGCTGGGCTGCTCATCCTTTTCTACACCCTTTTCTCCTATGAGGATGAAGAGAAGAAGGTCAAGAGTTGGTTCGACGCCGCCTGGATCGCATTGAAAGACAAGGATCAGGGGATAGCGACAAGGCTGGGGGAGTTTTTGCGAAAGCTACTCAATGGACTCAACCGCTATTTACAAGACTGTATGGCGCAAAGTTGGTGTCTCTCCGGTCTGTAGCTGCTGCAATTTGCCTTGTCTCCGGCATAGTTTGCTTTGTAGGCTCATTCTTTTTTCCAGAAAATGGCGTTTTACGTCCCCATATCTCCATCTACACCCTTCCGCTATTGACCGTTTTTTGTGTGTGCCTCGGCGCAACATTCTTTCAAGTGAGCTGGCCTTCTTACATTGCAAGCGGCCTCGTGTTGGCGTACATAATTTCTGAGACGGTTGTAGTCAACACCTTATTTGAAACGATAGTTATGGCCGGCTTAGCATCGGCGCTGTTCGTTGAAGCATTATTGATAGCCACGATAAGGAAACTGTTTTTGCTAGCGGCAGATTCCCCCACACTACTAGGCACGGGGGGATTTATCCTGGGGAGCACATTGATAATTCCAATGTATCTTCTGATCGCCGAGAAACTGTCCTCATTACCCGAGCAATATGGAATTTCGATTGGTCATGCCGGAGTAGGCTTCGCGCTTCTTAATCTTATACCCACACTAACTTCCCTATCTTTATTTGTCGTTTTGCTTGTTGCCGTCGTGTTACGTATTGTCTATGCACTACTTCCCCGGTTCATCTACGTCCCCATCAAGCTCAAGCTACTAGACAACCGCAAGGCAGCTACGGCGCTGGGGATTGCTCTTATGAGCGTTTCGGGCTACGTGGGTGCAGACTTTATGAAAGAGAGCGCAAAGGCAATGGGATTGGGGTGAATGCCACTCAGAGGAGAATTTATGAAGTCAAGAATCATTACGATAGGAATAAGCATGGCTCTGCTTAACTTCCACGCAAGTGCGGAGGTCACTGTGATGGGGTTTAGTTCATGCGGCCAATGGGTTAAGCAGCGCGCTGTGGAACAAGGGACCAGAGAGCGATTCGTAACCTTGACCATGGAAATGTGGCTCATCGGTTACCTTTCGGGCCTAAGCGTGGGAACCGACATCGAAGTACTGCGGGGTCGAGAGTCTCAGTCGCTATTACTTTGGGTTGATAACTATTGCAAAGCCAACCCTCTTGACGATACATCAATCGCTGGGCACGCGTTATTCAATGCGCTCAAAAAATTAAAGTGACATCAATTTCTGTGCCATATTTACACGGGGGTCCACACGCATTCAGCATGCCCCCCATCATCGCCTCGGCAGCACAACATGTAGCCATTCACCACATGGCAGCATGATTCACACATGGATTTGGTGTCGTGACGTTGTAGTCATGGTGCTTGATGCGTGATGACCAACCAACATCAGGACAACAGACAAGCCCCCGGCGCATAGCAGGCGACAAAGCCTCGGCGCATCCATCAGGACAGCAGGCTATTCGTGGTGTCTGGTGAACAAGGCGTTCCGGGAGAGAACTCACTCTTCCTTTGGTGGCAATGACTTAGCAGCGCCTGAGCTAGTGGATGAGTCGACATCACGTTTATCTTTGATGTCCTGAGCTATGGTGACTGTCTCTTTGTAGGCAAGGCGTCGGGCAGACACCCAATGCAATTCAGGGAATTCTTGGGCCAAAGATTGTCGTGTTGACAGTGGAGCAGCAGTAGCAGCTTTGGTCAGCAGCTTGTCCAGGAGCGGTTTGTTAGTCTTCAAGTACTCCTTGCCGCCAAGCTCTACGTACGCTGCGTGGGCATCCCTTTCCAGCCGTCCAGTCAACGGTTCTTTGGGGTCCAACACCTCAGGGAGTAGCCTGGTGTCTGGTGGTTTTGGTGCGCCTATATCGGACGCGGCACATCGCCCATTTAGGTAATCCTCATAATTCCACATCATCGAGTACTCCTTTGAAAGCGACGGGCAGGTGAATTAAGCATGGTCACGTCACCCCTCTCCTCCTTTGAATGTATTCGGCGAATTCCTCTTACGCGCGAGAAGTTTACTCTCATGCTCTTTAAAAAGAAAGAACGATCCCCCCTAAAACGGGAGGAATTCGCCGAGACTTTTCATTAACGCCAAGCACACACAACTTTTGTTGGAGGAATTCGCCGAATTCGATCAGAACTCTAGCGGCCTTGCGCTCGGCATACGCGCCAATAGCGCCTCATATTCCCCCTTTGCCTCCGGAATTGCATCTCTAAATTTCACGAGAAATCCTTTTGGAATATCAAAACGAGTGTACTCTGTTCGACTCGCTATTCCACTATTTCTCGCATTTGGCGACATCTTAATAAACCCCATATTAAACAAAAAATTGATGAAGCGGTTCCGCAACGCTTCTTTATCTTTGGTATGTCCGCGAAACATCCGGTGGCCGCTGGATCCCACTAGGTCGTCCCTTTTTACTTCTGTCAGGCCACGCGCCAGAATCTTCCAAAATAAATGCAACGTTGGTTCGTGGAAATCATTCTGGAGAATCGACACCTCATGGAAATATTCTTGTTGCTTCAGAAGCACTTGTTCGTGAAACGCCACGGCCTCTAGCATCGTTTCCAACCTTATCAAAACTCTACGCTTGCGTCGTCCGTCAACCTTGTCCACGATTTCCAGATCGCGGTGATCGAGTTTTCCGCCTTCGATGTACTTGTAAAGTTGAAACACTGCCGCGAGACGCATTAGCCTTTTCTCATACTTTGAGTTCCACGCAAGCAAACCGAATTTGCGATCACGCTCTAATTCAAGATTCTGTTCCAGTTTTTTATTCACGAACGCAATCCAGCGGGTGCGAACGCTGTCGTCTAGCACGAGCACGTAGTCGCGTAGGCCGAGCATTTCTTTGAGGACGGCATGAAACGCTGGCTCGGCTCCGGGCACGCTCATACGTGGGTTCGCGGGCCAGGTGTTCGCTCGGGTGCCTACGCTGATAGTCAGTCGGCCGAGGAAGCCATCCACGAGCGCCATTTCGAAGTGCTCCCAGAGTTTCAAGCGGTCGATAGTGGTCGCGCAGAGCATCGACGTATGGAGACTGGCGGCATAGACCTCTGGATTGCCTTTGTCTTTCAGTTTCTTCTTGTAGCTGCCACCGTCGAACAGCGTGTTCAGGAATTCGGATAAATCCGTGTAGCCGTTCTTCGCGTGGTGAGTAACTGCACCGTTCAGGAAGTTGTAGAACTCGTCGGTTGCCACGTTCAGAGGGAAGCCTCGATTTTCAGACTGTTGTTGCACGAGCATTTCGATGGATGCCGTGGATATCCAGTAGGTTTTCTTGTAGACGCGCTTTGTATCTTTTTGAAGCTCCAGTTCTTCGCTGATCTGCAGCACTTTGTCCTCGCCTTTTATAAATACCATGAGGTCTTTATGCGGGCCAGATTTGTTCACGCCAGTGCCGCCTACTAGTAGCGCGAAGTCCGCAATGTTCACATCCGAATTTGGCACGTGGGGGTTCGTCTGAACACGAACGCTCGAATGTAGACACCCGGCATGGACGGCAAGGAAAGGCGCGGTGTACAGCGCAGGATCGCAGCCCCAAAGGTGACACCGGTCGCGAATGAAATCCTCATAGACCTTCGGCATAAGACCGGGCAGCTGGTCTGGTCCGGTGCCATAGGAAGGCGCAAGCAAGTTGTCGTCACGTGGATCGACAATCGCATCCATTTCCTCGCGCTCAGCTTCATTCAGCGACTGCTCGATTT
This sequence comes from Variovorax humicola, assembly GCF_037889915.1. NCBI lineage: Bacteria > Pseudomonadati > Pseudomonadota > Betaproteobacteria > Burkholderiales > Comamonadaceae > Variovorax > Variovorax humicola. Next base: position 27,872 of record NZ_JBBKZV010000024.1, read on the forward strand.
CTTGAGTCGAGACGAGAGTAATCTTGGAGGTCATGACACTCTCCGATCCTGCTCGCGCAGCCACGATTCGAAGATTTCAATGCCGCGCCCTACGCAATGGGCATGTAGACATTTGAAGCCGCCGCGCCCAGCGTTGTCGTCGGATGGGGCGTAATACACGGTGGACGATCCAGCGGTGTTTTCCGAATGCTCATCGGACCACGGACAGGGGACGTTCGCCTTGCCACTTTTCAACGGGCCCCAGTTCGCTTCGACCAAAGCCAGTGTGCTTCGGGCATCGCGAGTCAGAACCCCGTCCCACGGTGGAGCGTCGAACTTGCCCCTGAACTCGTGAACTGGCGGGAACGCGGCCACTAGCTCGGCGTAGCTGTATCGGCGACCGTTGGCATCGAGCAGACGTACCGGCTTGGGGTTTGCCGGGTCCTTCACGTGAGCGAAGCCGGGGACACGCAGGACGTGGTTCAGTCCACGTATCGACCGATCAGCGTTCGAGCCCAGCCGCTGCATGATCCCCCGTTGGAGAGGGTCGAATTGGTCCAGCGGGACGCCATCGGCCAGCCAGTACGCGTGGAACTTGCTCGGTGAAGACTCCACGAGGATCGAGGGAACCAAGGGAAATTCAGGGAGGGGCTCGGCCGGATCATCGAAGTCCGCGAATACCGCACGTACCCGCATCACGTTCGCTATCGGTCTGGAGTTGTCTAATACAGGGGTGATTGCATTAACGCAGACAAATACATTTCGCCCTAGCTTGTTCCATTCGGCTAAATTGTCGAATTGATCCCCAAGCGTGCCGTATATATGCTTGGCATATGGCAATAGCATGAAGCAGAATTCGTGATTAGCCCAATCGGGTTCAATCAACGATAAGAATTCGGCCGTCTGTTCAAAATCAATTAACGCTGACATTCTCGGCTTTCACTAAAGAAATTTAGGAAATGCCGCCCGAACCAGGCTATAATCGGGGCTCTACTGCTCCTCCGTTTTGCTCCTCATTCGGACGAACGCTTTGAAACCCGACAGTTGCTAGCTGATCGGGTTTCGTTTTGTCTTGAATGAGAATGCGAATGCGAATGTTAATTGGCCGAATTATGGGTCAGCTCAGCCCGTGTCTATTCTACGCCGCTCAGGCGTTATGCGGGGTCGGAATCGTTTCTGGTCCCCAGAGCTTTCTTCAAAAATTCAGTCACTTCCGCCATTTCTAATGCGCCGACAAATTTGATGAAGACGCTGCCATCGTCATTTGCTCCGACTTCGGCAGGCTGATCACAAGAGAATGTGAATTTGGTAAATTCGGAATTGCCACCACTATCGCCGCCACGCTCGACGGTTGCCCACCTCATGTAATCGCCGGTGGTACGGTTCAAAGTCTTTTCGCTCACATTCTGTCCTTGGTTAAATCGGGAACGTCCCGGCTCTATCTTAGCTCAAACTGGACATGCGCCTCATGGCAATTCCCTTTTCACCGTCAATTCTGGCTCCAATACCGGATACAACCACTCGCCTTTACTCATTACATCCACCAGCTTCCGGCCACCTTTGCCCTTCATTTTCATATAGGGCCGGTTATGTACTTGACTCCATTCCACCTTTTCCAGCTTCACCGCGGCAGCTATCTCAAATAACTCCATCTTGGGGTTCTCGAATTGTTGGCTGTAAAAGTTGGTCATAGCATCCGACCATTCCCCGAGGCTTACGGTGGGAGCGCCAGTTGTCTTCTTGGTGAGGTGGCGAATGAATGTGCGACACGCGTTCACGTGCGAGGGGTCAAGGTAATGCGTTGGATCAGCGGCCACCACCCGCGCCAATTCCTCCTCGGTAGAAATGATGGGTGTCATTTCCATGGCTGGGGATCACCTATTCCTGGGGTTCGCTTTCCGGTTCCGCTGGCAAGGCCGGACAGGCCGCGTCTAGGCTCGGCGTAATCGCGTAGGAACGTCGAACGGCCCTCCCCGCCACACGTGTAAGGGTCGGGTCCGGGAACGTCCCCTAGCTCTACGCGGGAGCCTGCACGGGTCATGGTCTCTCTATTCGCCCCCTCCCTTTCCGCCGCTCGCCGCGCTACGTCGCAGAAAGCCGCATAGTTCAGGTACACGGTCCCATCGAGCGACATGTGGCTCTTGTCGACGGTGTTCAGAACAGCGTAGGCGTGGCCTTCCTCGGGCTGCAGAATCCCCCGGATCGTAATGGGCACCACGGGGCCACCATCGAGTGACCAGCCAATGATGTCGAAGGAAACGGCGTTGACGTGTTGAGTCTTGCCTTCCCCCTTCAACTGGGCGTCTACCAGCTTGAGATGGGTGTAGAGATTGGCAAAGACAGACGGGTTCGTGTCCCACATCTCGTCACCCCTGCGATCTCAACCACTCTTGGCGGTCGGCTTGATACTTGGCTTGGGCGGCGTGGTCGGCATTCAGGACTTCTTGCTGGAGCGCGATCCTTGCCATGTCCGCGTCGGTGATCGCCTTCTGTCGCCGGGCCTCAGCTTCCTCCTTGGCCTTGCGTCGGATCGGCTCAGCGGCTTTCCACGCATCCACCGCCGTGAACCAAGCGAGGACGTCACCGGGGTCATACAGAAACGTGCCGTACAGCCTCATGACGGGCTCCAGCTGAGGGAAGCCATCCTTCCTGTAATTGATCATGGTTTGAAGGGAGCCACCTTCTTTGTACGGGCAAAGCTCATGGCTCTCGATATGCTTCCGGGTCCATTTGCCGTAGGGCATCGGGTCGTCAATCATGAATTGGCTCCACTAGGAAAAATGCCCCCAGATCGTTAAATCCGGGGGCAAAGGCATAAGCTAAATCAGTCAACCGGAGAAATGTTCCCGGTCCCTCGATTATAACTAAAATCTATCGATGAATTACGCTCCATATAGAAATTCTCTTTTCAGGATTCGACTGATTTCACGCAGGCCAATACTTCATCCAGTCTGAATCTATTCCAGCGTCCGAATTTGTAGCGTGGAGGCAAATAGGCTTTGCCGCGATGGAGGCCAATTCTCAGGGCATTAGGGGTAATGCCCAGAATTTGGGCTGTTTGTCGGGAACTGATGTATTTAGGCGGGGTCATGGGAACCACTATCCACCCTCGATCAATGCCTGTTCAATAGGCCAAGTTACAAGTGGCGACCCCACGGGTTACGTCTGTCGCCATTCATAACAAGTCACTTCCCGACGCTAGCCCATGCCTCCCGGACAGACTCCACGTTGACGTGGGCGTAGTGGCGGGCAGTCGTCGCCGGGTTCGAGTGGCCGAGTGCCTTGGCGATGATTGGCATGGAGACCTTGGCGTTCACGAGGATCGAGCCATAAGTACGCCGCAGGTCGTGGATCGTTATGTCGTCGGGCACGTCCGCGAGCTTGAGAACTTGCTTCCACGTCTCGTGCGGCTGCTCTAGGTGGCCACTGTCGCTGCGGGTCGAGGGGAACACCCATTCGCTCTCGTCCACCGACTCCTTCTGTTCTTGGAGAATCTCCACCGCCTCGGGAAGCAGGACCACCTCAAGCTCACGGCCATTCTTCGACTCACCGGCAGGGATGACCCAAATACCAGAAGACAAATCCATATCCGCCCACCGGGCCGCAGACAGATTCGAGCGACGCACGCCGGTGAGAAGTAGCAGGCGGAAGAACGGCTGGACCCAATCCATCCATTGGGGGGACTGTAGAGACCAGAGGATTTTGGAAGTTTCAGAGGGGGTCAGGACGCGGGTGCGGGGGCGGGAGTCCACTACGTCAATCGCCTTCGCAATGTTCGCCCCCATATAGAGGTCCATCTTGTTTGCGTAGGCAATGATGGCCCGGAGCACCTTCACCGCTCTCGCTGCCGCATGGGCTCCCCTGCTCTCGGTGATCTTGTCGTGGCGGATCGACAGCTTGGCCTTCGTTATGTCTTGGACGGGGTGCGGGAGCCAATCATGGAAAGACCGCTCAATGATCTTCTCGGGTTCGGCCCAGGTCTTCATCTTTTTAGCTTTGAGATGTTTGCCGTAGGCCTGAGCTAGCTCACCCAGAGTCATCGCTTTTGGCTTTGGGGCTAGCGTCCCTCCGTTGCCTATTTCAGATGAAAGCGCCTTGGCTTTCTTGCGGGCGGCATCGACGGTCACATCGGGCCATTTCCCCAGTGATTTCCGGACGGGGCGACCCGTGGCGGGGCACCATTTGTAGAGACCCCAGAGGACGTTTTGGGCGGTGATGTAGAGCCGCAGGGAGGGCTCTGTTTCGTCCTGTATTTCGCTAGTGACGCCTAGCTGTTTTTGAGTTTTGACGTAGGACTCAGTGATCCGGGCTTTCATTGGCTATGGTTCCAGCTAGTTCAGAATTGAAATTTCCGGCGTCGTCATGACGTTCCGGTTCAGACAATTCTGGGGCTGAATTACCAATGAAAGGGCATAACAGTAGTGGCTAGTCGTGAATGACGGAAATCAACGGAAACTTCCCGATTTCAAATCGAACTTGAACAGCCGGCACTCGATCGGACCGTTCCACATCGGCACGCGGCGCGACTCCTTCAGGCGCATGCGCTGCGGCAGTTTGAGGTCGGGCGTGAGAACCCAGGCGGTCCAGCCGGCGTAGTTTTTCTTCCAGTGGGTCGCGAGTTGCGAGAAAAACTCGCCGCCGTCTTCCGTCGCGGCTTGCTCGCGTGCGCCGATGCGCGCCACGCCGCCGACTTCGATGCGCTCGCCATACGGCGGGTTGAGCACGATCACGCCGCCATCGGCCGGCGGCATGCGCTGCAAGGCGTCGCCGCCGCGGAACTCGACGGCATCCGCGACGCCCGCGCGCTCAGCGTTGCGCTCTGCGAAGTCGACCATGCGGTGCGACACGTCGCTGCCGAACACGGCAACGGCATCAGACGCTACCGGCGCCTCCACCTCGTTCTTGACGGCATTCCACACATGCGCCTGGAACGGCAACAGTTTCTCGAAGCCGAATCGCCGCAACGACCCGGCCGGAATGCCGCGCGCGATCTGCGCAGCTTCGATGGCGATGGTGCCGCTGCCGCAGCACGGGTCGTACAGCGGCGCGCCAGACACGGTCCCCGTTTCCGGGTTCCACCAGCCGCTGGCGGCCAGCATCGCGGCGGCCAGCGTTTCCTTCAGCGGCGCGTCACCCTTGTCCTGGCGCCAGCCGCGCTTGAACAGCGGCTCCCCGCTGGTGTCGATGTAGAGCGTGCAGGTGTCGGTGGTGAGGTGGGCGAACACGCGCACGTCGGGCCATTGCGTCTCGATGCTCGGGCGCACGCCGTTCGCCTTGGCGCGGAAGCGGTCGGCAATCGCGTCCTTGATGCGCAACGTCGCGAAGTTCAGGCTCTGCAGCGGGCTGTGCTGGGCCGTGGTCTCGATCTTGAAGGTCTGCTTCGGAGTGAACCAGATTTCCCACGCCACGCCGCTCGCGATGCCATAGAGGTCGTTCTCGTTGCGATACGGCGCGTGGGCCAGCTCGACCAGCACGCGCTGCGCCAGGCGGCTATGCAGGTTGAGCAGCATCGCGTCGCGCCAGGCTGCACGCACGCGCACGCCGCCGCGCAGGGTGAGCAGATCCTGGCCGACGCGGCCGGTCAGCGCATGGACTTCCTGCGCCAGGAAGTCCTCCACGCCAGCGGCGCAGGGCAGAAAGAGGGAAAGGTCGTTCACCCGGCCATTGTCGCCGCCCGGCGCAAGCCAGACAGAAGGTATAGGGCGCATGGCGGTGCCGGCCACCTCGCATAGCTCCTCTATAGTGGTTCTTTGCATGAGTCCCACGTCCGCGCCCGACTACGCCGCGCCGCCCGCTTCACGCTTTGCCGTGCAGTGCGAGGTGTTGCGCTTGAGCGCTCAGCCCAGCGGTCCGGCGCTGATCGTGCAGTTCCTGCTGGACTGCGGCGTGGCCGCGCTGTTCGCCTGGCAATACGCGGTAGCCCCAGCGCTGATGTGGATTGCGCTGATCGCGTTCACGACGGCGGTGCGCGGCTTCTTCCCGCAGCACCCGCCCGATCCGCTGACGCCTGAGAACCTGCCGCGCGCTCTGCGGGTGCACACCTGGCGCATCACGATGCACGAGGCCGCGCACGGTGCCGCCGGCGTGCTGCTGTTCAACCCGGACGAGCCGGTGGTGCAACTGTTGCTTGCCACCGTCATCATGGCGATGACGCTGTCGTCGGCCTTCTCCGTGTCGTTCTACACGCCGGCGATGCGGCTGGCCATCACACTGCTGCTGGCGCCCATCATCGTGATGGGGCTGATCTTCGGCTCATCGGTGATGCGGACAACGGCGCTGCTCGGCGTTGGCCTGATGGTGATGGTGTGGAAGCTGGTGACCGAACGTTCGCGCCATCTCGAGGAAAACATCGGCCGGCGCCACGAAGAGAGGGTGCTGCGCGAGCAGGCCCAGACAGGTCTGCGCGAATCGGAGCATGCCCATGCCGAACGGCTGCGCTTCTTTTCAGCGGCCAACCACGACCTGCGCCAGCCGGTGATGGCAATCGGGCTGCAGGCCGAAGTACTGCGCCAGCAAATCGACGCCGATGCTCCCAAGCCGGTCGTGCAGCAGACCGTGGCTGCGCTCTCGCAGGCCCAGCAGGCGCTTGAAGCGTTGACCAACCAGCTTCTCGAAATCGGGCGCATCGAGGCCGCGGCCGACCCGCTGAGGCCCGGGCCGGTCGCCTTGGCACCGTTGCTGCGCGAACTGGCCCGCAACTCCGGCCGGGTTCGGGTGCGCTGCCCTGCCGACGCGCTGGCCTGGACCGATGCCGTGGCGCTGCGCCGCGTGCTCGGCAACCTGACTGACAACGCGCTCAAGTTCGCGCCGCAAGGCCGTGTGCTGCTGGCGGTGCGGCGCGGCCGCTCCTCCGCGGTGTGGCGCGTCGAGGTGCGCGACAACGGCATCGGCATTGCGCCCGACATGCAGCAGCGCGTGTTCGGCGACTTCGAGCAGATCGGCAACGTGGAGCGCAACCTGCAGCGCGGACATGGGTTGGGCTTGGCCATCGTGCGGCGGTTGGCAGATCGGCTGGGCTTCGTGGTCACGCTGCGCTCGGCGCCGGGGCGTGGATCGGTGTTCGGCTTCGAACTGGAGGCGGCGCCGGCCGACCTGGTGCTGCCCGAAAGCACCAGCGCTGCCGAAGCAAAGGCTGCCGCCCACATGCTGCCGCTGCGACCCGGCATGGCCGTGCTGGTGGTGGAAGACAATGCCGTGGTGGCCGACAGCATCGCCGCGCTGCTGCGCCACTGGCAGGCCGAGCCGCGCGTCTACGCCAATGCGGCCGAGGCGCTGGCGCTGGCCGATCTGCACGCGATCGATGTCGCGCTGTGCGACATCCGGTTGCCTGGTGGCCTGGACGGGGTGGCGCTGGCGGACCTGCTGCAGAACCAGCGGCCGGATCTGACGATTGCGCTGGTGTCGGCGGATATCGAGCCGGTAACGCAGCGGATGGCGCGGCAACGCGGGTGGCATGCCTTGCGCAAGCCAGTGCAGGCGGCGGATTTGCGGGCGGTGCTGGCGGCGGCGCAGGCGTGATGGGCGGCTTGGGCGATCGCCCAGGCCAACGTCGTCGCCTGGATCGACGCGCAACCCATTGAAGCGCTTTACCCGGCCGCGATCACTGTCGCCGAATTGTGATTCGGCGTGGCAACGATGCCTGCAGGAAAGCGGCAGGATGCCTTGCACGATCGCCTGGAAACGCGCGTCCTGCCCCTCTTCGCTGGCCGCGTGCTCCCGTTCGACCTGATCGCGTCGCAGGCCTGAGTCGGACTGATGGCACGGGCGCGTGTTACGGGCCTGTCAAGCGCGACACCAGCCGGTTCGAGGCGGCAGGATTGACGGTCAATCCCTGGAACGTGCAGTCAGGCCACCAAGGCAGCCGCCTTCTGCTCCATGTGCACCCAGTCGACCACCTCCCCATCCGGCCGGTAGCCGTTCACCATCTGCTTGAGCAATTGACGGATCATCGGCACGTCATTCACGTCAAGTGCGGCTGACAGCGCCTCCAACCGCTCGCCCAGAACGCCCCACTTCAGAAAGTCCTCGTGCGCTTTCATGATGCGCGGGTGATGCGTCGGCAAGGGGTTGTCGCCGATCAGCAGCTCTTCGTAGAGCTTCTCGCCGGGCCGCAGGCCGGTGATGCGGATGGCGATGTCACCTTCGGGATTGTTCGCGTCGTTCACTGTCAGGCCCGACAGCTCGATCATCCGGCGCGCCAGGTCGACGATCTTCACCGGCTCGCTCATGTCGAGCACGAACACATCGCCGCCCTGGGCCATCGCTGCGGCCTGGATCACCAATTGGGCCGCTTCGGGAATGGTCATGAAATAGCGCGTGATGCCGGGGTGGGTCAGCGTGATCGGCCCGCCCTCCTTGATCTGCTGGCGGAACAGCGGCACCACCGAGCCCGACGAGCCCAGCACATTGCCAAAGCGCACCATGCAGAAACGCGTGGCGCCCGGCCCGGGGGACGTGCGCTCCGCCAGCGCCTGCAAGACCATTTCGGCCACCCGCTTGCTGGTGCCCATGACATTGGTCGGCCGCACCGCCTTGTCGGTGCTCACCAGCACGAAATCGCTCACGCCGTATTCGACGGCCATGCGCGCGGTGACCAGCGTGCCGAACACGTTGTTCTTCACCCCATCGGCCGCGTTGTGCTCCACCAGCGGCACATGCTTGTAGGCAGCGGCGTGATACACGATGTGCGGGCGCCAGGTGCGCATGATCTCGCGCATGCGCATCTCTTCGCGCACCGATGCCAGCAGTGGCACCACGCGAATCGCCGGGCCTTCCTTGCCGGGCAGTAGCCGCTGCAGTTCGCCATGGATGGTGTATAGCGCAAACTCGCTGCGCTCCACCAGCAGCAGCACGTCAGGCGAAGCCTTGACGATCTGCCGGCACAACTCACTGCCGATCGAACCGCCTGCGCCCGTCACCAGCACGACCTTGCCGCGAATGTTCTTGACCAGCAGGAATTGGTTCGGCGGCACCGGGTCGCGCCCCAGCAAGTCGTCGATCTCCAGCTCGCGCAGGTCGCTCGTGTGCACGCGGCCTTGCGCCAAGTCCGTCAGACCCGGCAGCGTTCGCACAGCCACATGGGCATCGAGGATCGCGGCGAGGATCTCGTTGCGACGCTTGCGCGGCGCCGATGGAACGGCCAGCAAGACCGTCGTCACGTTCAGCGCGCGGACCCGCTCGCTCAACGAGCTGGGGTTGTAAACCGTCAAGCCACGAACCGTGCCGCCGTGCAGGCGGTGGTCGTCATCGAGGAAGCCGATGACGTGCATATCGGGACTCTGCGCCATTGCGCAAGCCAGTTGCTGGCCTGCGGATCCGGCGCCATAGATGAGCGCACCCGGAAGCGTGTTCCGCGCAATCCGGCTCTGATAAGAGTTGCCAAGCCAGTAGCGCGCCATGGTTCGCGATGCGCCGATAGCCACCAGCAGCAACGGCGGCTGGATCAGCCCGATGGTGCGCGGAATGCCCTCGACACCCATCACTGTGAATACCACGCCATAAAGCAAGCCGTAGATGAGCGAGGCGCGCCACATGGCCGCCATCGCCGCACTACCGCCGTAGCGGAAGATCGCCCGGTACAGCCCGAAGGTCACGAACAACGGCAAGGCCAGCACCAGCGAGCCTGCGACGGCCCACCAATGCGCGCCCGACAGCGTCACCCAGCTATCGAGCCGAAGCGACATCGCCATCCACACGGTGAGCACACACAGCGATGCGTCCGCAGCCAGTGCGACAAGACGCTTTGCAACTCGAGGCAACGCCAGCACATGCCGACTGGACCTGTGCAGCGGCCGCCAGTCCAGCACGGGCCCGGCGAGGCAGGCCGCGCCAATCCCAAGGCTGTCGGCGAACAGGTCGCCCCACTCGGCCATACGCGTCGGCGTGAAAGACTGCAGCACCTCGATCAGAGCGCCACAGAAGAACAGACCGATGGCAACAGCGCTCAGGCGATGGCCATACGCGCTACGGCCGAGCAGGCCCAGCACCGCGAAAGCGAGCATGTGATTGGACTTGTCCCACCCTGTCGTGGGAATCTCGCTCGGCACCGTCGGCATCAACGCCAGCGCCAGCACGGTCAGGCAGGCTACCCAGAACGCCCACCGCTTGAATTTTTCTCTAACGGCCCCTGCGGTCATCAAGGAGCTCCAAAATCAGCAGGGGAATGCAGTTCTTTATTTCCGGGTCGTGACCCGTGGGCACGGTCTCCAATTGGCTGGGCCTATGTTCATTGGTCAGTCGTTGACTACAGGCAAAACTTGAATCCACCCGAAGCGAGACATGAATTAGCTGTCGCATATGATTTGGTTTCTCCCCTGTTTTATTGAGATTTGTAAATAGCATGCAGCGCTTGTCCGCACGGCAAGAAATCACGACATCAGTGTGATACGCCATCGCGATTGATCACTTTGACGAACGTAAGCCAGAGAATTTGAAAATCGAACAACATCGACTTGCGACCGAGGTACTCCACGTCCAATTTCACTTTTTCACGAATTGAAAGTTCGTCACGACCATTTACCTGGGCCCATCCGGTGAGTCCGGGCACGAGCTTGTGCACCCTTCGCTGCGTCCGCAGTTCTATGAGATCGTTTTGATTGAACAATGCAGGCCGTGGGCCTACGAAACTCATTTCTCCGGTAAGGATGCACCAGAGTTGAGGCAGCTCATCCAAGCTGCTTTTACGTAAAAAGCTACCAATTGGCGTCAGATACGATTCCGCGTCGACCAACAGGTCCGTCGCTATTGCCGGAGTCTCAACGCGCATACTTCGGAACTTGGGCATCCTGAAGATCTTGTTCGCTCGTCCAACTCGGTCGGACCAATACAAAATTGCGCCACGCGAGGTCAAACGCACCGCAGCTGCTATCAGTGCCGCAGGAATCAACAAGATCAGCGCCGCAAGCAATGCGAGAGAACAATCAAACAGTCGCTTCACGCAAGTATCCTTTCGCCGCTCTTTTCAGACCTTCATCCACTGATATGGGTGGACTCCAGTTCAATAATTCGCGCGACTTCGATATGTCCACTTGCAAAGAACCGCAAAGCCGCTGCGCAATCTCGGGCCTGCCAACAAGCCTTGCACCCAAAGCCAGGAAAACCGGGGGGACGGGAATAAGGTGCGGAGATTTCCCCAGCGCCTTGGCCATCCTCCTGAGCAGGTCAGTGGTTGACAGGTCTTCCCCGTCGGAAACAAGAAACGTCTGGTTTGCCGCGGCCGGATGCTTCACACAGGTGATGAGGAAATCCGCCAGGTTGTCCAGCGCTACATAACTGCGTCGATTCCTCACTGCCCCCAAGGGCAATGGCACGCCGCGCAACAACAGGCGCACAAGCGATCTGAAGTTTCCCGGCGCACATGGGCCGTAGACCAGAGGCGGACGAACAATGACGACCTCGAGGTCCGTAGTTTTCGTGATCACTCCGAGTCCAAGTTCCGCGTCGAGCTTCGAGACTGCATAGGGCGAATGTGGTGCTGGTGCATCGGCCGCTGAATAGGGACCTTCGACGGTCTCTGCGCCGTTGACACCAATGGAACTGACATAGACAAGGCGTCTGACCCCCGCCGCAGCAGCTTGCCGCGCGAGGCTCAGTGTTCCGTAGCAGTTGACCGTTCGAAACTCTTCCAACGGGTCGGCCGCACCATCCTTCATGACGTGCACACGGGCAGCGCAATGCACCACGGCTGAAACCCCACGAAGCGCTTCGGACCAATCGGTCGCCGCGTCTTGCTCCCCCACGAAATGTTTCACCACCCCTGCCGGCAACCGCTCGCCATCGTTGCGGATGGCCACCGAAACGCGGTTGGTCTCGCTATCCGCCCGGAGTCGATTGACCACCGACGCGCCCACGAAGCCCGTGGCTCCCGTCACCAAGATCACTGTTAACCCCCTGCTTTTCTTGTTAGTCAGAAAAGGACCGCTTCATGCAATCCCCATCTCGCGCAGCATCACTGCATTGACCTTGTGCACGTCGTACTTCTCTTCTGCGATCTGGCGTGCTCGCCGGCCCATGCGCGCAAGCAGCGCCTGGTCCTTGATGAACCTGAGCATGGCCTGCTCCAAGGCATCCACGGATCTGACGGGAACCAGGAACCCGTTGTCGCCATCGACCACCGTTTCTCTACAGCCTGGGGCATCGGTCGTGATGACCGGACGGCCCATCGCCATGGCCTCCAACACGCTACGCGGGGTTCCCTCTCGGTACGAGGGCAATACATAGACGCTGCTCGCGGCGATGGCCGGACGCACGTCTGAAAGGCGTCCGAAATAGGTCATCGTTCCATCGGCAACCCAGGCGTCCAATTCACGCTTGGCGATGGCATCCGGATTGGAGTCGATCCACCCGACCAGGCCGCAGTGCACGTCTGGATGCGCGGCGCGAACACGGCGCGCAGCCTCCGCGTATTCACGCACCCCCTTGTCGCCCAAAAGGCGCGCAATCAGCAAGAAGCGCATCGGCCCCGTTGGCAAAGGAGCCACCGTGAAACTGGCGACATCCACTCCCGATCCGTTGACCACACATGAAGGGACGGTCGTCTTCAAAATGGCAAGCCGACGAAACATTGCCTCGTCATCAGGGTTCTGGAAGAAGACCCTGTGCACCCGACCAAGCGCCAAGGCATAGAGCCGGCGCACCAATTCCTGCAGCCACTTTCGTTTCCCGCCCCCCTGAAATGCGTAGCCGAGGCCGGAAATCAATGCAAACCGCCGGGGTACGCCTGCCATGAACGCCGCAAGCGATCCATAGATGACTGGTTTGACGGCGTAGCTCAATACGCAATGAGGCCGGACACGACGCATCAATCGGAGCAGAGCCAACAATCCACCGATGTCCAGAAGCGGATTGGTCCCGGTGCGGCGCAACGGAATGCTGTGAACCTTCAGTCCCAGCGCCTCCAACTCCAGGCGCACCGGGTCGCCAACAGGAAGAAGCGGCGCGGCCACATGCACCTTGAACCCTTTGATTTGCAGCGCGGCTATCAATGGCCCGCGAAAACCCAGGAGCGATTCGGCAAAGCCGGCGATGATCAAGAATCTCATCTGCGCTCTCCGGCTGAACTCGTCTGTTCTTCGAGCCACGCTTGAAACATGAGCACGCACCACAACGGGTGCTGCCAATTTCGTTTGCCGCTCAAATGCTCGGCCCACTTCTGCCGGATCGGTGCGGCATTGAACCAGCCCTCGCCTTGGAGTCGCGATTCGCGCAACAAGTCTTCCGCCCACGGGCGGAGGGGGCCACGCAACCAGTCGCCGAGAGGAATGCCGAAGCCCATCTTGGGCCGTTCGATCAACCCCCTCGGGACATGGCGATCAAGCACCTGGCGCAGCGCCCATTTGGTGGTGTAACCCTTGCCCTCGCGCCGCAGCTTGTACTGCAGCGGCAGTTGCCAGGCGAACTCCACGACGCGGTGGTCCAGAAGCGGCACCCGCGTTTCCAGACCCAAGGCCATTGCCGCCCGGTCCACCTTGACCAGAATGTCGTCGGGTAGATAGGTGAGCAGGTCGAGAGCCATCATGCGCTCCACATCGGACAAACCTTCCAATCGGGGCTGTCCGCCCAGGAGCGGCAGGGCCGACTCCGATGCTCCCAGTACCACTTGTGCAGGATCGGTCCACTGCGACACCATGCCCAAGTACAACTCGGCCACCGAACGCGCCGCCATGACTCCAGCGCCCTTGTGCAGTTTGTCGCCCACACTGGCCCAGCGCGCGGCACCGGGCACGCGCAATGCCAAGGCGTCGAGACTCTTGGTCGAGAAGCGGGTGACGCCCCAAGCCAAGGCCTGGCGCAACGGCGACGGCAATGCAGACAGCTTCTGCCATAGGGTTGCCGTCAACTGGTAGCGGTTGTAGCCCCCGAAGAGTTCGTCGCCGGCATCTCCGGAAAGCGACACCGTGACATGCTGGCGCGCAAGTTGACTGACCAGAAAGGTGGGAATCTGAGATGAATCGGCGAAGGGCTCGTCATAGAGTCTTGGGACGCTCTCGATGACGGCCATCGCCTCATGAGGCATGACGTACAGCTCAGTGTGTTCGGTGCCCAAGTGCCGGGCAACCGCCTTGGCATGCACGGCTTCGTTGTACGCGGCCTCATGAAAGCCAATGGAAAACGTCTTGACCGGTCTGGTGGATTGCGCCTGCATCAGCGACACCACTACAGAAGAATCCACGCCGCCAGACAAGAACGCCCCCAACGGGACATCGGCCATCATTTGCCGACCAACGGCATCCTTGAGCAGGCTCTCAAGCGCATCGACAGCTTCGACAGCGGATCCCGCGAACGGTTCCGCCTTCCCTCGTTCGGCCGCTTCCCCCGCTGACCAGTATGTGCATACCAGTGGCTCCGGCGTGTCTCGCGATACCGTGAGGAAAGATCCTGGCGGCAGCTTGTGAATACCTCGATAGATGGAATGGGCGCCACCCACGTTGCCGTGGCGCATGTAAAAGCACAGCGCGTCGCGATCGATCGGCGCGGCAAATGCAGGGTGCGCACGCAGGGCCTTCAGTTCGGAACCGAACAGGAAGACCGCCGATCGGCCACTGCCTTGCCAGCCGTAGTACAGCGGTTTCTCTCCAACCCGGTCGCGCGCCAGCGTGAGCGTCCGCGTCTCTCTATCCCATAGCGCAATGGCAAACATGCCGAGGGTGCGTTCCAGAGTGCCCTGCACACCCCACACCTCAAGACCGGCGCACAGCGTTTCAGTGTCGGAAGTACCGCGCCACGCAGGTGCTTGCCCCCTCTTTCGCAAGTCGGCGCGCAAATCGAGATGGTTGTAGATCTCGCCATTGAAAGCGATGACATAGCGTCCAGTCGCCGAACTCATGGGCTGATGGCCAGCTGGAGATAGATCAACGACCGCCAAGCGACGGTGGCCTAGCGCAAGCTGCGCGTCTGGATCTGTCCACACACCACCGTCGTCCGGACCTCGATGGCGAATCCGGCGGGCCATCAGATCCACGATGGTCGCTTGTGCAGATGCGTTCTGAGCGAGGCCGCCCAGGAAGCCGGTCAATCCGCACATACGGTTTCCCCTACTGCACTCAGGAGCATGCTTGCTAACCGAGGCCCGACCTGCTGGACAGAATATTCCGCCTCCACGCGATGGCGGCCGGCCTTGCCCATGGTTTTCCGCAAGACTGGGTTGCCCAGCAGTTGCTCCAGCCTGGCCACCCAAACGTCTGGCGCTTCCGCAAGAAACCCGTCAATGCCGTCACGAACAATCTGTTTGTTCACCCCTACAGGCGAAGCCACGACCGGCAAGCCGCACGCCATATATTGAATGAGCTTGTAGCCGCACTTGCCGCGCTCCCAAGGCGAGTCGGCAAGGGGCATGATGCCGACGTCGCACAGGGCAATTGCCTGAGCCTCGGTCTCCTCGGTCCATGGCACGCACTCCACGTCGACACCGGCCATATCAAGGGTTGCGCCTATCACGCGCAGCTTGAATTCGAAGCGGCCAGCCAGTACGGCCAACGGCATTTCCAGTGCGCCCAAATACTTGACCGTGGATGGCGACCCGATCCATACGAGGTGCGGCACGCCTGTTTGTTCGTGTTGGGCCTGGAACCCATAGCGATCGAGATCAACCACCGTGGGCACCACCTCGACCCGAGGCGCACCGGCATCTCGCGCGCGTTGAGCCAAGTAGTCATTACCTCCCACGACCAGGCGCGCACCCGCCATCAAGCGATCAATGCGTCGCCCCAGCGCCCGCCTCACCCATTTGGAAGCATGCAAGTCGTAGTTGTGAAAAATCGCGTCGTCGTAATCAAGCACGTACGGCACGCCCCTGAGCAAAACGCTTTCCAATGCCGCAGGCATCCAAGGCAACGCCTCCTTTTCAATCCAGACCAAATCGAATTGGCGTCGGGAAAGCATTTGCCATATGCGCGCCGCATACGCCTTCAACATCCTGCCCGAACGATAATTTCTGGATTCGTATTTTTCTCGCAGCATCTCATCGCCGATCAAAGGCTGCACCCTGATCGCCACCCCCATCGCCTCCAGCACGGATTCGAATTGCAGGGAGCGCAAGCGAGATGAAGCCCCCAAACGGCCGTAGCGGGTTAACGCAAGAATCCTCATTTGCGATCCTTCGCCAAGACAACTGGAAGCGCACGCCAAAGCATTACGTAGCCTCGCAGCGTGTTTCGCAAATCTTCCAAACCACCACGTGCCAAGGAAAATACGGCGCGAGATATGGATTCAATGAGCAGGGTCGCTCCCACGAGCGTCCAGTATGAAATAAACGAAAAATGCTTGGATGCGTATAACAAGCGACTGCGCAATGAATAAAAAAGCCGATGGGCTTTGACTTTTTCCGATGCGCCGCCGCCGGCATGAAACGCCTGCGCGTCGGCCAAGTAGACACTGCGCCACCCGGCTTGCCGAGCGCGGTAGGAGATATCCACTTCTTCGAAATAGACGAAAAATCGCTCGTCGAATCCCCCAAGCGACTGAAAGAGAGATCGTCTAATCAGAAAAAAAGCGCCGATCACTTGATCCACTTCGCGATCGTGGGCGTGATCCCATTCCCCCATGTGCTGGCTCCAAGCGCGCAGCCACGGCAACTTGTTCAAACCAAGGGCTTGCGCAAGCAGTAGGGGTGTCGAGGGGAAACGCGCACAAGAGCGTGACACCGCCCCGGTCGAATCAATCAACTGAATTCCGGCGATGCCAATGCCTGAATTCTCGTTTCTCTCCATGAATTCCAACGGAATCGACAATGAGCCAGGGAACAAGCGAGTGTCTGGATTCAGGAAAAGGATATATTCGCTTCGACCATCGGCAGCACCTTGGTTGCACGCCGCACCAAACCCTCTGTTGCATTCATTGAGAACAAGATCCAACGGAATTTCTTGATTTCCGAAATTTGCATCCTGCAAGGAATCGTCAGAGGATTTGTTATCCACAACAACGACGCTACCGACCAGCCCACCATGATTGGCGGCAATACTAGCCATCGCATCACGGAGTTGAGACCCGGAATTCCAATTCACCAAGACAATATCAATCATTCGTCGAATTTTTTTCGGGGTTGAATTTTGTGCTCAGAAACAACCAATACCAGAATCCGAGCTGAATCCACATGGAAAGCAAGGAAAAGTACTGATCCTGAAAGAATTGCATGACCAAGGGATATACGGAGGCCGAATAATAAAATATCCATCTGCCCCCGACACCCCTGGCCTTCCGGTATAGCCACCAGTGCCCAATCAAAAACATTGGCGGAATGAAAATTCCGAGAAATAGAAAATCTCGAAAATAAACCTCGTAAACGGTATAAACGTTCGTTGCATCCGGAACATAGGCATACTCCCGTATCAGCGCCTTGGGAGAGACATCTGCCACTCCCAACGCATTCAGCACAGAGAAAGCCAGTCGAAAAGAGTTGAGCCCTAATTCCGCTACCAGGGGATCGGTTACGAGTCGAGAAAGTGCGACAAAGGGAGCAACGGTGTACTGCCGGAGGTTTTCAAAAAGAGAATCTGCGTTGCCCGCAACGTCAGCCTCGATTGAAACCCCCTTGGCAGTCATCACTGCCACAAAAACAAATGCACACCCCATCAAAACGAGCGCCACCAAAAGGCCCTTTAGACGGACGATGCCCGTTAGCACCATGGGAAATATCAGCAGCAAGAAAAATATCAGAATGAACGTTCTTGCAGTTGAGACGTATGCGTAGAACAAACTGACAAGGATCGAGGTCGCCAAGCGATAAGCACCGGCGCGCCGTTCAAAATACGAGGCGATAGTTATGGAGGACGTAACCAGAGACAAGATGGAGAGATAAGAAAAGATCCCAAAACTCTCTCCATCATCTGTCATTGCAGATCTAAACCCTATATAGCCCGCGATGCTGAAAATATCGTCGCCCCCTGCCAGTGAGACAGCTCTCAGGTAGGCGAACGGGACTGCGGCAAAGACTACGATCTGCGCGATCAAAAGCAGGCGCTCCCTGATGGGAGGAAGTCGTTCAAAAGCCAGAGGCTCGGACACCGATGAAGTCATCGCACGCACCCCGATCAGAAGTACGAGCGCAACCGACTTCACTGTGAAAATCAAGAATAAAAACTCTGATGTCACTTCGACAAAACTATCGCGCTGCAGGTAAAAATTCAGAATCAACAAAGACCAGATCAAGAAATAGATCTGAAAAGGATTTGCGAACCCCATTCTTGGTCGTGACGCCAAGGCCAAGCCCGCAAGAACGAGGCACAAGAGACACTCAACCACGGGTTGCTTTCGAACACCAGGACAACACCAACGTGTCGAACACCATCCTGCCCACCCAGGCCCAGGCCGCACCTTCGATACCGTATTGAATTAGCAGGAAAAAAAGCGAGGCAAAATAGAGCGGGAGTTCGACGACGTGCAATTTCGCTGTTAGATCGGAGCGGCATCGCGCATGAAGCAATGCATAGAACATGGCTCCAATCGAATTCGCGAACACACCCAGGCAAAGAATCTGGCCCACCACGATCGACTTGGGCTGGAGATCGTCCCCAATCCAAAGCGGCAAGATTAAGGGAATGAGCAGTGCAAGCGCACCACACACCAGCAGCATCATTCCGCCTACGATGAAAAGCCAACGTCGAAAGTAGGCGTGCGATGCGTCAGACCCCTCGTGTACCATCTTGGTGAGAGATGGAAAAATTGCGGAAGAAATGGCGCCCACGAGAATGAGACTTTGAGCAACCAATTCATACGGCAAGACGTATGCGGCAACAGCGGCGACCGAAAGCGTGGCACTAATCAAGAACCTGTCTGCCTGCACCAACACAGGACTCACCACGCCACTGACCGCCACCCAGCCACCAAAAGAAAAAAGCGACTTTGCGACGGATGCCGAATAGGTGCCGGCGCTCTTTAACAGCGACCGGTTGCGGAGGCACGAATACGCCAGTTCGCGGAATACGAATAAAGCAAGCAGGCGGCTGGCCACCAAAGTTCCTACAAGCCAAGGCAATTCGCTCGTGTAATGGGTTACAAGGTATGGACCGGCAAAGTTGGCAATGCCAAGGGCTAACCGAACAAGACTGATCCCTTTGAAATTGAGGAAGGCCTCATTCAGACCTCGGTAGGTGGCGCTCATGGCTTGCGCGGGGAGCGCGATCGCCAGCAACAGCATGGCATTGCATATTTCAGTCGACGGGACAGTCGCGGCGTGGACCCACGCGGTCCCACCGCACAGGGCTGCGAGCGCGATCAAGACTCCGCCCGCAAAGCCGGCCGTCAATGTGATGCACCCCGCCGTTGCCAGGATCGTTGGTACCGAGGTCAAATCGCCGCTTCCCCGCAGGCGGGAGACCAATTGGGTAACTGCGCGACCGATTCCCAAGTCCAGTGCCCCGGCATATCCGATGAGCCCCCATGCAAGAGCAAGCAGGCCAAAGCGTTCCTGGCCAAGCTTGTTGATGAGCGGCGGCACGGTTGCCGCAGCCACCAGGAGTGGCAGAGACAAGCCGGCAAGATTCCAGCCAATATGAGACAAGCGCATTGGCGGTGATCAGGTTGTCATTTCGACATACCAGTCCAGCGCTTCCCTGACGCCCTGCACAACTCGATGCGTGGGCGCATATCCAAGCAGTCGCTGGGCCTTCTCGATATTGGCCTGACTGTGTTGAACGTCGCCTGATCGAAAACTGCGATACACAGGCTGAACTGCGGGCCCCACCCCATGGGCTGCCAAACCATCGCGAAGCAGGGCAAACAAAGTATTGAGCGTCGTCCGATCGCCGAGCGCGACGTTGTAGACCTCGTTCAAGGCCGCCGGATTGGCGGCGGTCGCGGCGAGCAGATTGGCTTGCACGGCATTGGCGACGTAGCAGAAATCCCGACTGGTTTCGCCATCGCCATTGACGTAGACGGTTTCGCCGCTCAAGAGCGAAGAAATCCATTTCGGGATCACGGCGGCATATGCACCGTTCGGGTTCTGGCGCTTTCCAAATACGTTGAAATAGCGCAGGCCGATGGTGTTGAAGCCAAAGCAGCGCGCGAACACGTCAGCGTACAGTTCGTTGACGTATTTGGTGACGGCGTACGGACTGAGCGGCTTGCCGATGGTGCCTTCCACCTTTGGCAGCGCACGATGGTCACCGTAGGTGCTGCTGCTGGCGGCGTAGGTGAAACTCGCAACCTGCGCGTCGCGCGCGGCGACCAGCATGTTCAAAAAGCCGCCGATGTTGACGCCGTTGGTGGTGATGGGGTCCGCGAAGCTCCGGGGAACGCTTCCCAGGGCCGCTTGGTGCAGGACGTATTCCACCCCCTGGCAAGCAGTCCGGCAGTCCGCAAGATTGCAGATATCCCCTTCGATGAAACGAAAGGTGGCCCACTGCCTCGGCGTGACAATGGCCTGGACTTCGTCCAGGTTGCACTGGCGCCCTGTAGCAAAGTTGTCCAACCCTACGACGCGCTGATCAAGCGCGAGCAACGTTTCCAGGAGATTGCTGCCGATGAAGCCCGCGACGCCGGTTACAAGCCAACTGTGGCTTTCGCTGCTCAAGCGCCGAAGGAGTTGCTCGTAGGCCGTCGGGCCAGGGTTGCACGCGCTCATAGCCGACTGTCCGCGACGCCCAGCGGCAGGCTGCTCTTCACATCGAACAGCACGGCGCCAACCTGCCCCAACGCCCTGATACCGGCTTCTCCCAGCGTTGCGAACTGGTGATGCCCCACTGCCAACACCACGGCGGCGTATTGCCCAGGCTTGGGCATTTCGCTCAGACACTGCAAGCCGTATTCGTGCTCCGCTTCGGCCACGTCGATCCACGGATCGAACACGTCTACCTGCACGTTGTAGCGCTGGAACGTACGCACCATATCCATGACCTTGGTGTTGCGCAGGTCGGGGCAGTTCTCCTTGAAGGTCAGGCCCAGCACAAGCACCTTGCTACCGAGAACAGGCAAGTTCTTTCGAAGCATGAGCTTGACGACCTCGTCGGCCACGTGACCCGCCATGCTGTCGTTGATGCGGCGCCCGGCCAGAATGACTTGAGGGTGATATCCCATCTGCTCGGCTTTGTGAGTCAAGTAATACGGGTCGACGCCGATACAGTGGCCACCGACCAGACCAGGACGAAATGGCAAGAAGTTCCATTTGGTACCAGCGGCCTGAAGCACTTCGAGCGTGTCGATATTCAACCTGTTGAAAATCAGGCTGAGTTCGTTCATCAAGGCAATGTTCAGGTCTCGCTGGGTGTTCTCGATGACCTTGGCGGCTTCGGCGACCTTGATGCTGCTGGCCTTATGAGTGCCGGCGGCAATGATCTCGCCATACAGGGTGTTCACGGCTTCGGCTGCCTCTGGCGTACTGCCGCTGGTCACCTTCTTGATGTTGGGCAACCGGTGCTCTTTGTCGCCTGGGTTGATGCGCTCGGGGCTGTAGCCGCAGAAGAAATCCACGTTGAATTTCTTGCCTGAAAACTTTTCCAGCACCGGCGCGCAAATTTCTTCCGTGGCGCCGGGATAGACAGTGGATTCGAAGATGACCATCGCACCCTGCGGCATCACGCGCCCGACCGTTTCGCTGGCCCTGACAAGCAACGTCAAATCGGGTCGGTTGGCCCCGTCGATGGGCGTTGGGACGGTCACGATGAAAACTCGACAACCTTCGAGATCTTTTGGATCGCTGCTGAATCGAAGGTCGGTAGCAGTCTTGAGTTCCTCCGCGCTGACTTCCAGAGTGCTGTCTCGACCGGATTGCAGATCGGCGATGCGCGCCGCATTGATGTCGAAGCCCAGCACGGCCCTGCGCTTGCCAAACTCGACGGCCAGTGGCAAGCCAACGTATCCGAGGCCGATGACTGCGATAATTCCGTTTAATTTCATTGTTCGTATTGATTTCAGAGTCGGCTTGGCGCGGTCGGCGTCAAAAGATGCCGCGGTGGCGAACTGGTGGACGGCGGCCCTGGAGCCAGTTCAGTATTTGTAATTGATATAGCGGTAACCGCCATACTTGAAGCCAATGCCGTAGCCGTAGCGGCGCTTGTTCATATTCAAGGCATTGAATACGACGCCATTGACCCTGGCTCCCGCTCCAAGAAGTCGTTTATTGGATTCCTGTAATTCCCCGATCGATGTGACCTCGGCTCGGGCGACGAGAAGCACGACCCCTGCGAGTGGGCCAAGGACCGCGGTGTCCGATGCAGCCAGCACAGGCGGGGTGTCAACAATGATCAGGTCGTAATTCTTTTCGGCGCGCTTCACTAGATCTACCGCGGCGGCAGACAAGAGAAGCTCCGCGGGATTCGGCGGCAGGATTCCGGTACTCAAGAAATCGACATTCGGCATCACACCACGATGAATTGCATCGTTGATCGCCACCGTGCCTGCGATGATTTCGCTGACCCCTATCTCCCGCTGCAATCCAAAGTACTGATTCAGGTGGCCCTTGCGTAGATCTGCGTCAATCAGCAATACTTTTTTCCCGGCGGCGCCCAGCACCGCTGCAAAATTCACGCTGACAAACGACTTGCCAATTCCGGGCGTCGGACCGGTTATCAGAATGACATTGTTGGTTGCCTCCAACATTTCGAACTGCATTGCGGTTCTCAGACTTCGCATGCTCTCCACCGCATGATCTTTCGGCGCCGTTACTGCCAATACGCGGGTTCCAGGAATTTTTTTCGACAAGTCATTCGCGTGCCGTACTTCCAGTTCCGAATGCGGAATGCTGGCGAACACGTGCAGCCCGGTGTGCTGCTCTATTTCTGCGGGGTCTTTCAGCCCGGGGCGCAGATTGTTTCTCAAGAATGAAATTGCGAGACCGATGACCAAGCCCAACACCGTCGCCAGCGCCACGATCAGCGGGCGCTGGGGTTTCACGGGTTTTTTCGTTACCGAGGCGGTGTCGACGATGCGTACATTGCCCACCTTGCCTTCTTTCAGCAGTCGCAATTGCTGCGAGCTGTTCAGCAAGTTCACATACAACTCGCTGTTCACCTTGACGTCGCGTGTCAGCCCGAGCAGTTCTTGCTGGACGTCAGGCAGCTTCTTCACGCGAGAGTTGAGGTTGCTCAGTTGGCCGTTGAGGGCGCCGATCTGCGCGTCGACGGCGCGAATGCTGAAGTGCTCCGGCGTGTAGAGGCTCCGGAGTTCCTTGCGCTTTTGTTGCAGCGTCAGCAGGTCGGTCTGCAGCTTGACGGATTGCTCGAGAACCGCCTTGCCTTCAGAGTCGAGATCAAAGGTGCTGTTGCGGTTTCGAAAGCGGTTGAACTTTGTCTCGGACTCTTCCAACTGGTGGCGCAACTGCGGCAAGAACGTGCCCAGAAACTCCAGTGACTTCTCTGCTTCAGCCGCCTTGCGTTGGATGTTCTGTCGCACATAGAGAGCGCCGATTTCGTTGAGCAGTCGCGCTACTGCGCGCGGGTCTTCGCCTTCGAGCGTCGCGCGCATCACTCCGGATTGCTTTCCCTCTTCCGTGATCTTGAGATCTTTTTGCAGATCTTCAGTCACCGACAGGCGAAAGAGTCGGGTCACGTAGAACTGTGCGCCCGTATTGCCGACTGCCTGGTTGACCAGCAATCGGCCTGATCCGCCATCCACCAAGAAAGCCAGTGGCTGACCGAATTCGCCATGGGCCAGCAGGCCACCGTCTGGCGAGATCAGTTCGTAGCCTTCCGGGGTCAGGCGCACGACAAAGCGCCTGCCTTCCATTGCGTCGGGCACGTCGAAAGAACTTACGCTCAACGCCTCATTGCCGCTCACAAACCCACCGAAACCAAGCAGGCCCGGCCTGGAAGGTGTGGTCGAACTTGCGGCGAGCCACCGGCCCACCAGTGGGATGTACCGGGGCGTGACTTCAATGTCGAGCCCCAGATTGGCCACGGCCTGATCGACCACAAGGCGCGAACGCAGAATCTGCATTTCCGCCGAGGCCGGGGAATGAATGTCGAACAACCCAGCTGCCTGGCCCAACATGCTGCTCACGGGGTCGCTCTTGCTGTCTTCCACCTGAATCACGGTGTTGGCCTGATAGACGGGAGGGCTCAACAATGCATATGCGGCGCCGGCCAGAAGTGCCAGCGCCGTCACCGTGGCAATGAGCCAACGGTTGTCGAGCAGCACATCGAGCAGTTCCAGCAGATTGATGCCGTCGCCGGTCGGTCGTGTCGCAACGGGCATGGTGGACTTGGGGGGATTCATTCGCGGCTAACTGGTTGAGGCTTGGATTGGCTTGCCCTACGGCTCAGCTCAATTGGCGAAGGCGCGGCGCCCAGGCAGCGACGCCGCCGGCGATGTCCGCGTAAGCTGCTTCGAAGGCAGCCTTGGGCTGGCGGTGCGGATCGGCGATGTCGAACTTGTCCAACTCACCGAGGCGAAAGACCTTGCCGCACACCGGCGGGTAGCGTTGCTCTATCTCGGCTTTATGGTCCTGTTCCATCACCAGGATGAGGTCGGCGGCCAGGCACATCCAGCTTGTGACCTGCTGGGCGCGATGTTTCGAAAGGTCGAGACCATGTGCTGCCGCGACTTCAACCGAGAACGGGTCGGCCGGGTCGCCTACGAGCGCCCCCAAGCCTGCGGACCAGACCTTCTTTTGAGGAAACTCACGGGCCAGCATGGCCTCGGCGATGGGACTTCGGCAGATGTTGCCGATGCACAGGACCAGGATGTTCCTCATCAGCGCACCATGGCGTTGCCGACGCCAACCACTTGCGCGCTCGGAAGGATCAAATTGATCACGCGGCTCCAACGCACGAGCGGCACCGGGTCCACGTAGACGACGTCGCGAGCCTTGAGTTCGAAGCCTTCGGCCAATGCGTACGACACAGGGGTGCTGGCGTCCAGGTGGTAAATCTCCGGTGAGCCTTCGGCCTTGGCGCGCACCACGTAGATTTGGCGCGGGTTGCCGCTGGCGGTGGCGACGCCCCCGGCTTCACCCAGAGCCTGGTTGAGCGACATGCGGCCGTTGCGCAATGGCTGCGCGATGGGGCGCGTCACCTCGCCCATCACGTACACCTTTGCATCGTCCTGGCTGAACACGCGCACGATGTCGCCGCTGCCCAGCATGATCTTGTTGGGATTGATGCCCAGCGTGATGAGCTGTTGCATGTTGACGAGGGTCGTCACCCCGGAGCGCGACACGGAGACCACCGAGCGGTCGGCATCCGGCGCAAAGCCGCCCGCGCGGTTGATGGCCTCGGGCAGCGTCATGGGGATGTCGTTGACGGCTTGCAGGCCAGGCGTGCGCACCGACCCATCGACGTATACGCGACCGCTTCTGAACGACTGAATACGAACTGTCACCTTGGGTTCGTTGAAGTACCTGGCCAAGCGCGTGGCCAGGCGATCTCGCACTTCGTATTCGGTCAGGCCACCCACGGTGAAGGTGCCCACATGGGGAAACTGGATCAGGCCGTCGAAGCTGACGTTGTAGCCATTGCTGACCGGCGATCCGCTGGTGGCGTCGGTGGTGATGGAACCGGCCGGCTGCAGCACGAGGTCCGGGTGGTCCCACACCACGATGTTCAGGATGTCTCCCGGACCGATACGGTATTGCGAAGGGGAGCCGAACAGCAGCTTGACATCCGTACCCACGTCGGTGGCTTGCGCCGCGCGCTGCTGGCGGACCAGGTCGGGCGTGATGCCGATCAAGGCGCCCGCGGGTGCCGCGTCTCCGGCCGCATCCATGGCATTGG
The DNA here is from genome assembly GCF_037889915.1 of Variovorax humicola. Lineage (NCBI taxonomy): Bacteria > Pseudomonadati > Pseudomonadota > Betaproteobacteria > Burkholderiales > Comamonadaceae > Variovorax > Variovorax humicola. The sequence continues at coordinate 53,491 of NZ_JBBKZV010000024.1, forward strand.
CCGATGCACCCGCGTCATTGGCAGGCACCTCATCGAAAGCAACGCCCGGCGCCAGCGCGCAGCCGGCCAGCAATGAAAAGGCTGACGCCAATGCGGTCCACTTGGCGAAGGAGAACAGCGATGCGGCCCGCATCAAAGGAGAGTTCAACATGACGGTCGTGAGAAAGCGATGCGGTCCTGGCCGCGATATCGGTCGGCCGCGCCGCCTCTGGGGGCGGTTCGAGCAGTGGGTGGAATGTGTCGAGACGTTTCCATGATCTTTGGTGGTCCTATCGACCCGCCGCACTGCGCACGCGCGGCAGGTTCTCTTCGAGGTACGAGAGCCCTGCACGGTCGGAGTTGAAGGTGCGATCCAGCACGGCACCGCCGGGCACCACGCCCTGGCTGGTGTCGACACGGTTGGCGCTTTCGCGAATGACGGTCTCGACGCCATAGGACCAGCGCGGCGTGCCCGTGACCTGGATGTGATGGGTCGGGCTCATGTCCTTGCGCGGGGTGAGCGGAATCGAGATCTCGATGCCCGCATACGATCGCGCCCTTGGCTCCCACTCGAACTTGCTGCGGCGCACGTACAGGCTCACCGCAACGTCGTGGAACCACTGCTTGATGCCGAGCTTGATGCCGACGTCGCTGTACATGAACTGGCCCGCCGTGGCCTCGAAGTAGGTGCGCGTCGGCGTGTAGGCATAGCGGTAGCTGGCCAGCAGCGCGCGCGATTCGGCGGGCAGGTTGCGGTCGTAGGCCGTTGTGCGATCGAAGCGTCCGCCTTCGATACCGAAGCGGTTGCGGCCTTCACCCGGCTCCCAACGCAGTTCGCCGTAGACGCCGCGGTAGTTGCTGTCGAAGCGGCCGGCCGCAAGATGCGCGGTGAAGGCGTTGGCGCCCCAGCGCGTGGCGGCGCCCTGGTTGCGCTTGCCGAACAGCAGTTCGACCGGCACACGCGCGACTTGATGCACCAGTGCGCGATCGGTCGAGTCGACGAGGCGGCTGTTGCCGAACACGCCGCCGACGCGGAAGTCCTGGGATTCGCTGATTGGCGAAACATGGCTGACTTCCGCATACGCGCCTCTCCACAAGGGCTGCTGCAGCGTAGCGCGCAAGCCCGCGGAGTAGTCGAACACGCCGTACTCGGTGCCGAGCGTGCTGCGCAGCACGGGTTGGAGCACGAGACGCGTGGTCGCCCAGCTCGGCGCACCTCCCTGCACGACCCAGGCTGCACCGTCGAGCGATGCATCGACCGCCGCGGTGCCGGGCGCGGACAACCGCACGGCAGCACAGCCCGGCGTCTCGAGCTCGATCCATCGCGCAAGGCAATCGGTCTGGCCGCGCGCGCCGACGATGGCGACTTGCCGCTGCGTCAGCACCAGCCGATAAGGCGCGCGGGCGCCCGCGAGCTGCCGTGCGACCACGCCCAATGCGACGCCAAGGCCGTCGACGCTATTGACGTTGTAGGTGGCGTTGTTGACCCTGATGGCGACAGCGCCGTCAGGGAGGCGGCCGATCGCGATGTCCTCGAAGCCTTTGGCAGCGAGCGCCGCGGCGAGCTTTTTCATTTGGTCGTCGGTGATGCGGCCAGCCTCATCGGGATCGGCTGGCATGGCTTGCGCCAGCGACGGTGCGTAGACGCCGATAGGCGGCGACTCGGCCAATCCTGCCGCGGAGAACTCTTGCGCGGCGGAACGGGACGCAACCGGCGCTGCCAATGCGCCGGGCGCGATGGCCGGCCTTGGCGCTGGGCGCTCGTTCGAGACTTTGTAAAGCGGAACTGTCAGGCCGACGCTGATCCAGCTTCGCGCGGTGTGCGCGTTACCCGACATGCGCATGTTCACGCCCAGGTGGGCCGCCCATCCCGTCGGCAACCACTCGGCCGGCGCATGGATGCGCCCCCCCGCAAACGAGCTGCCGTCGACGTATTCCAGCTGGCCTTGCAGCCACGGTAGCGGCCGGTAGGCGGCGCTTGCAAATGGGCCATCGAGCGGCGTGGCTGCCCGGCTGGGCACGACCGCGCCGCTGCGGCGCGCATAGCCAACGCTCAAGTCGAGGTTCCGCGCGTCCGTGGCGGTGTATGTGAGCACACCGTAGTACGACCGAAAGAACGTCGCGGCGCCGCCCAGGTCCGTCGCACCGACGGCTGCATTCCAACGATGCGCTTTGTCGAGCGGCGTGCCGGCCTTGAAGTTGAACGAAAGGTCGCGAATGCCGCAGGGTTCGGCATAGCAGTTGGTGTTGAGCGTATTCGCGGCCATGCGGCCGGAGATCTCGAGGTTGGGCAGCACCCCGAAGCCAGCCACGAAGTTGTGGCCGCTCGTGCCGTAGCGACCTGCGGACGGCGCACCGGCGACCTGGCTCTCGTAGGCGAGACCCATCGTGCCGCGGCGCAGGAGTTGGGCCGTCGGCGTGACCGACAAGCCCGTGAAGCCTGCACCGCTCAGCGTCGTGTCATGTTGCGCGAGGGCCGACTGCGCGGCCAGGGCCAGCAGGGCCAGGCCCGCGCCCACTTGGTATTCCCGTCCCATTGATTTTCTTGAATCGGTAAGTCAAAACGCGCCCGCCAGACACGGCGGAGCAAAGGGCAGTCTTTCGACTGCTCTTTTGCGCCCGCTTGCGCCTCTTGGCTTAGCCGCCCGAAGTGCCTGTGCCGCCGGTAGCACCGCTCGCCGGCAGTGGCAGTGCGTCGCCTGCGGCCTTCACGGGCGTCAGGACCGAGGCCTTGACCGAACCGTCAGTGTTTTGCAATACCGCTGCGGAATTGCCGAGGACCTTGTCGAGGTCCGAACCGATGACGAAGCTCTGAGCGTCGAAGTTCCGCGTGCGCGCGGGCTGCAAGATGGCATCGGCTTCAGCTTCCGTCTTGCCGTTGGCCATGAGCTGAGCCTTCATGACGTCGAGCACCGTTGCGCGATAGCTGGGAGCGGCTGCCGCCACGTTGCTGGCAAACGTGCCATCCTTGCCAATCTTGGCCAAGAATTCGCCCATGGCCATCGAGGCAGCGCCGGTAGCCGAAGCCGCCAGCATGACTTCGACCATCATGTCGGTCATTGGCGTGAAGTTGGCAACCGTGCCGGCGAACAGAGCTCCGCGATACGACAGCGCTCCGAGCGTCGCCGTGCCAACGCACGGATAGGCAAGTACGGCCGCATTGGTGATATAGCCGCCAAGGCCGGTGGTCGCGCCGGTCAGCGTCGCGCCGTTGGCGCAGGTCATCGAAACGGCTGCGCCGACGAGCATCGGCGGACCGCCCGCAGTCCCCGTGACCGTCGTGCCACCGCTACCCGATGGAAGTGGCAGAAAGCCTCCGCCTGCGCCACCCCCGCCGCCGCAGGCAGCAAGGCTCGCCAGCGCAACAGCGCATGCAAGAAGTTTGACGCCGATCGGTTTCGCAAGATTTTTCATCAGAGATTTAAGTAGAAAACGCCGCAGCGCGTTGGTGAGGGACCGCACATGCCACTGCACCGAAGAAGGTGCGGTGCGATCAGCTGATTGTTTTGTGGCCGCCAGGGGCGCCGAGCTTCAGCAGCATGTCGAAGCGAATTTTATGAAACGAAGCAGAAATCGCTCGTGCGAATAGTCACAGTTCGCCACAGATGAGTGTTAACAACAGTCAATACACTATAGTTAACAACAGTTAACGTTTTTGATGTTGCGATGAAATATGACCTGTGCGCAACTGCTCACACGAACTCGTGACTTGGTGGAGCGCCGATCAGGCCGGATGGTCAGGGCCGCGGTGGCGCGTGCCCACATATAGGCGAGCGTGCGGCGAACGCCGGCGAGTCGCCCTAGATGCTGGCCGCCTATGAGCCGGTGAAGCAGCAGGACAGCGCAGTGGCCACGATGTTTCTCGCAGCCCAGGGCGATAAATGGCTTTCAGCTGGGAAGCTGGTTCGCCGCCCCCCGGGGCAAAGTGAAATTCGGAATGTGATGCGCAGATTCCGTTCGAGAGCATGCTTGCCACGAGAACGACCCCTACCACGCGAAATTCGCTCTCTGGATCTTGTTCTGCGGGGCCGGCGAGAACGCCGGCTACATCGCCGTGGAAGTCGCGCGCCTTTAGCTGGTGCCGTAGTTCATGGAAGCGCTGGCCATCAACCGCAAGATGCACATGGCGCGCTGGAACCCGGCCGGCGCCGATGCGCCGCCACGCGGCACCGCCCCCATCATTGCCGACCCGCGCGCAGCTTCTCGTAGATCGCCTGAATGTGGTTGCGCACGTGGCCTACTCGCCACGTCCGCGAAACGACGCCTGACTAAAGCCCTAAAGCGCCTTGCGCAAATTCGCAGGCGCAATCCGCAGCGCCTCGCGGTACTTGGCCACGGTGCGCCGCGCGCACTCGATACCCTGCTCTTTCAGCATGTCGGAGATCTGGCTGTCCGACAGCGGCTTCTTGATGTTCTCGCTGGACACGAACTGCTTGATCAGCGCCCGCACCGCCGTGCTCGACGCATTGCCGCCGGTCTCCGTGCCCAGAGCCGAGCCGAAGAAGTACTTGAGTTCCACCGTGCCGTAGGGCGTCGCCATGTATTTCGCGGTTGTCACGCGGCTGATGGTCGATTCGTGCAGGCCGAGTTCGTCGGCGATCTCGCGCAGCACCAGCGGGCGCATGGCCAGTTCGCCGTGCACGAAGAAGTTCTTCTGCCGCTCGACGATGGCGTTGCTGACGCGCAGGATGGTGTCGAATCGCTGCTGGATGTTCTTGATGAACCAGCGCGCCTCCTGCAGCCGCTGCGACAGCGCCTGACTGCCCTCGCCCTTGTGCGCCTTCAGCGCGCCGGCGTAGATGTCGTGCACGCGCAGCCGGGGCATCACGTCGGGATTGAGCATGACGCGGAACCTGAGCGTGGCGCCGCGACCGGTGCGGGTGACGATCACGTCGGGCACGACCACATTGCGCTCCACGTCCACGAAACGTCGGCCCGGCTTGGGTTCCAGCCGCGCGATGAGCTGCATCGCGGCGCGCACCAGATCTTCGCTGCTGCGCGTGAGTGCGGCCAGGCGCCTGAAGTCGCGGCGCGCGAGCAGGTCCATCGGCAGCTTGCACATGGCGATGGCGACATTGCGGATTTGTGCCTCGTCTTCGGATTCATCGGCACGGGCCAGCGCGCGCAGCTGGATGGCCAGGCATTCGCCGAGGTCGCGCGCACCCACGCCGACCGGCTCCAGGCTTTGCAGCAGGCCCAGCGCCATCTGGAAACGGTGCACCAGGTCGTCGAACTGGTCGTTGTCGTCGCCGGCCAGGCCCGAGGCCAGCGCGGGAAGCGAGTCCTCGAGGTAGCCGTCGTCGTTGAGCGACTCGATAAGAAAGCTCAGCGCGGCGCGGTCGGTTTCGCCGAGGCGCAGGCTGAGCGCCTGGCGGTGCAGGAAGGTCTGCAGCGACTCCTGGCTGCGCGCCAGTTCGGTGGCGTCGGCGCGTTCGTCGTCGCCGAGGTTGTTGGCGCGCGCGGGCGCGTCGCCACCCCATTCGCTGTCGTCGGGCAGCATGTCGACGGTGCCGTCACCGCCCCAGTCGGGCTCGACATCGGAGAGGCCGTCCGCGGACGTGTCGGCGGCCAAGGTGTCTGCGTCGTTCGAGGCGGAGGCGGCGACCGGGCCGTCGGCGCCATTGGCAGTGGAGGGGGCCGCAAAGTCATCGTCGCGCGGCGATGGCGCGTCGGAGGTTTCGAGCCCGAATTCCTCGCGCACGGCTTCTTCGGCGGTGCGCTCGAGGAACGGGTTGTCGTCGAGCATCTGCTCGACTTCCTGGCTCAGTTCGAGCGTCGACAGTTGAAGCAGCCGGATCGACTGCTGCAATTGGGGCGTCAGCGCCAGGTGCTGCGATACGCGCAGCGAAAGGCCTTGCTTCATGCCCAGGCCCCTACATTCTGAAATGCTCGCCCAGGTACACCCTGCGTACCTCGGCGTTGTCGACGATCTCCGAAGGCGTGCCTTGTGCCAGCACATGCCCGTCGCTGATGATGAAAGCGTGGTCGCAGATGCCCAGCGTCTCACGCACGTTGTGGTCGGTGATAAGCACGCCGATACCGCGGCTCTTCAAAAAACCGATGATTCGCTGGATCTCGATCACGGCAATCGGGTCGATCCCGGCGAAAGGCTCGTCCAGCAGGATGAAGCGCGGCTGCGTGGCCAGTGCGCGCGCGATTTCGACGCGGCGCCGTTCGCCGCCCGACAGCGCCAGCGCCGGGGAATCGCGCAGATGTTCGACGCGCAGGTCGGTCAGCAGTTCGGTCAGGCGCTCGTCGATGCGAGCCTCGCCGAGCGGCACGCGATTGCCCTTGGCATCGGTCTCGAACTGCAACTCGAGCACGGCGCGCACGTTCTGCTCGACCGTGAGCTTGCGAAAGATCGATGCTTCCTGCGGCAGGTACGACAGGCCCATGCGCGCGCGACGGTGGATCGGCATGTGGGCGATCGGCTCGCCGTCGATGGTGATGTCGCCGGCATCGGCGCGCACAAGGCCCACGATCATGTAGAACGACGTGGTCTTGCCGGCGCCGTTGGGGCCGAGCAGGCCGACCACTTCGCCTTTCTGCACGCCGAGGGACACATCCTTGACCACCATGCGGCTGCCGTAGGTTTTTTGCAAGCCGGATGCTTCGAGGCGGCTGCCATTGCCGGCGAGCGCCGTCACCGTGCCACCGCCGGGCCCAGGCGCAGGCTTGCCGGAGGTGTCGATCATGGCGTTGTCGTTGCGCATCACGGGCGCGCTTCCCCACCGAGCGTGGTGCTGGAGCGCAGGCCTGAACCCGGGGCCGGCGCCGGGGGCGTTGGCGCAGCGGCGGCCCTCGGGCTGCCGGGCGCAGCCGAGGCGGGGGGGCGCGGGGTGAGCACGGCTCGCACGCGCGCACCCTTTTGGCCGGAGGCAACGGCCGCATCGGGCGGCACGGTGCCGCCATTGACGGTGAAGGTGTCGTTGCTCTGGTCGTACACGATCAGCGGGCCGCTGCTCTCGTCATTGACCTTGCTGCCGATGAGCCGCCGCATCACGGCATGGCCGACGAACTTGACGTTGTCGGCGCGGCTGTCGTATTCGATGCGGTCGGATTCGCCCTCGATCCACTCGTCGCCGCCCGGGGCATCGCGGCGCTGCTTGAAGTAGGCCAGCTTGCCCGGCGCGGCGGTGACCACACCGTACTGGTAGCCCTCGGGGTCTTGCCGCACGTCGATGCGCGCGCCGCGAATGATGATGGTGCCCTTGGTGACGACCACTGCACCAGTGAAGACGCTGGTCTGCTTGAGGTCGTCGTAGCGCATCGAGTCGGACTCGATGTTCATCGGCTTCGCGCGGTCGGCCTTTTCGGCGTGCGCGAACGGTGCGCCCGCCACGGCCGCCAGGGCGAGCAGACTCAGGGTTGCTTTGCGTACAGATCGAAGGGAGGCGTGGAGGTTGGGGCGCGTATTCATAAAGGCACGAAACTTGCTGCACCCATTGTATGCGGCAGGCTGACGCGGCCTTGACGAAAGGCCCGGTATCGCGGGTCGATATTTACTGCCGGTTGACTTTTTCGGTCAACCCTTGCGCGCTTCGCCGATCAGGTAGTCGGTGATTTGCAGCGCCCGGTCCATGCTGCCGGCCAATTCGCCGTCCACGTACCAGCGGCCCGCCACGCCGAGCGCGGGAACGCCGCCGACCTGGTAGTCGTTTTGCAGTTGGGTGGCGCGCTTGGCCTTGCCGGCGACCGAGAACGACTTGAACGTCTCGGCGAACTTCTTGGCGTCGAGTTCCGGCTGCTTGCCGACCCAGGCCACGATGGCGTCGTCGCCCACGACGGGCTGACGCTGCTTGTGGATGGCGTCGAAGATCTTGATCTGCATCTCGTCGACCTTGCCCATGGCCTCGAGCGCGTAGAACAGGCGCTGCTTGCTCTCGACGTCGTTGCCGACAAAGGCCACCGGCACCCGCCGGAAAGCGACCTGCGGCGGCAGTTTCTTGGCCCAGGCTTCGAGCTGTGGCTCGAACGCGGCGCAATGCGGGCAGTTGTACGAAAAGAACTCGACCACCTCGATCTTGCCGGCCGCCGAATCCACAGGCGCGGGCTTGCCAAGCTTGATGAAGTCCTTGCCGGCCGCGAACAGGGGCGCCTGCGCATGCGAAGGGCTGGCAAGAGGAAGCAGCCCGAGGGAAGTGGCGGCCAGCGAAAATTCACGACGATTCATTGATAAATATCTCCAGTGCGGCTGACAGAGCTTGCGAAGGATCACCAAGTTCCATTGATCCGGCGAAGGATCGACACGAAATGTCGCGGAATCCAGGGAATACGTTATTTCTGCACGCGGACCAGGGCGGTATCCAGACCGCCGCTGTCGAGCCGCTCTTTCAGCCGGTCGGCGTCGTCTTTCTTGCTGTACGGGCCGGCGCGCACGCGGTAGACGGTGCGCCCGGCCTGCTCGCGTTCGGTGACCTTGGTCTCCACGCCCATCAGCGACAGCTTGGCGCGTTGCGCCTCGGCGTCTTCGGTCGTGCGGTAGGCACCGGCCTGCACGAAGTACATGAAGGGGTCTGCACCGGAAGAAGGCGCCGCGGCAGCCACCTGGGCGTTGCCGCCGCCGGTCCGCGAGCGGGCCAGATCGCCGATCGGGTCGCTGGAGGAAGGAAGGGCATTGGCCTCGGCCGGTACTGGCGCCTTGGTAGCGGGCTTGGTGGTTGGCGCGACCACGACCGGCACCGGAGGGCTGCTCGGCGGATTCAGCGGCCCCACCGTGGCGGGCACCGGAACCGTCGCGGGCGCCACGGCGACCGGGCTTGGCGCCGCGGGCGGCTTGGCGCCGGCCTTGCCGGCCAGCGGCGCGTTCGGGTCCCAGTCACGGTTCTTGCGGGCCTCGGCTTCGTCCTGCTCGGCGCCGCCGCGTTGCGTCTTGGTCATGAACGGGATCGGCACCTTGGTCACGTAGACCGCGATGCCCAATGCGACGCCCAGCCCGAGCACGAGGCCGATGATGAGGCCAATGACGATGTTGCCGCTTTGTCGTTTTTTCATGGATGTCACATTCTCTCCGGCGCGCTGACGCCGAGCACCGCCAGCCCATTGTGCAGCACCTGCGCGCATGCGGCGACCAGCGCAAGGCGGGCGTTTTTCAGCGTTTCGTCATCGACAAGCACGCGCTCGGCATCGTAGTAGCTGTGCAGGTTGGCGGCCAGTTCACGGAGGTAAAAAGTGACATCGTGCGGCGCGAAATCGCGGGCCGCGGCGGTCAGCATCTCGGGGTACTTTGCGAGCTGAAGCATCAGCGTCTGCGCCTGCGGCACCTGCAGCGGCGAAAGGTCGACGCCCGCCAGCGTGGCCACGTCGCCGCCCCAGTCGCGCAGCATCTTGCGGATGCGCGCGTGGGCGTACTGCACGTAGTACACCGGGTTGTCGTTGTTCTGTGAAAGCGCCAGGTCGATGTCGAAGGTGTATTCGGTGTCGGGCTTGCGGCTCAGCAGAAAGAAACGCACCGCGTCGGTGCTGGTCCATTCGACCAGGTCGCGCAGCGTGACGTAGCTGCCGGCGCGCTTGCTGATCTTGACCTCCTCGCCGCCGCGCACCACACGCACCATGGTGTGCAGCACGTAGTCGGGGTAGCCCTGCGGAATGCCCTCGCCGGCCGCCTGCAGGCCGGCGCGCACGCGCGCGATGGTGCCGTGGTGGTCGGTGCCCTGGATGTTCACGACCTTGTGGAAGCCGCGCTCCCACTTGTCGATGTGGTAAGCGACGTCGGGCACGAAGTAGGTGTAGGTGCCGTCGCCCTTGCGCATGACGCGGTCCTTGTCGTCGCCGTAGTCGGTCGACTTGAGCCACAGGGCGCCGTCCTGCTCGTAGGTCTTGCCGGCGTCGACGAGTTTCTGCACGGCGGCCGCGACCTTGCCGCTGGTGTAGAGGCTGGACTCCAGGTAGTAATGGTCGAAGTGGACGCGGAAGGCCTTCAGGTCGAGGTCTTGTTCGTGACGAAGGTAGGCCACGGCGAATTCCCGCATGGAGTCGAGGTCGTCGATGTCGCCGCTGGCGGTGTATTCGCGGTCGTCGGACTTGACGGTCTTCTTCGCCTGGAAGTCGGTGGCGATGTCGGCGATGTAGTCGCCGTTGTAGGCCTGCTCGGGCCAGCCCGCGTCGCCGGGCTTGAGGCCTTTGGCCCGCAACTGCGTGCTGTTGGCCAGCGTCTGGATCTGCACGCCGGCGTCGTTGTAGTAGAACTCGCGCCAGACCTTGTCGCCTTGCGTGGCCAGCAGGTTGCAGATGGCGTCGCCAAGCGCGGCCTGTCGGCCGTGGCCGACGTGCAGCGGGCCGGTCGGGTTGGCCGATACGAACTCGACCAGCACGCGCTCGTCGTTGGCGGGCTGCTGGCCGAACGCGGCGCGGGCTTGCAGCACTTCGCGCACGACTTGCTGCTTGGCAGTGGTCTTGAGGCGGATGTTGAGGAAGCCGGGGCCGGCGATTTCGACCGCGTCGACCCATTGCGCGAATGCCGGCGTGGCCAGCAGGGTCGCGCTCAGTCGCTCGGCCAGATCGCGTGGCTTGAGCTTCAGGGGCTTGGCGAGTTGCATCGCCGCGGTGCTGGCGAAATCGCCATGCGCTGCCACCTTGGGTGATTCGAAGGCGGCCTTGGCGCCAGCGCCGGGCAGGAGGGATTCGAGCGTGCTCGCGAGTGCCGCAAGCAGCTCTTCTTTGACCAATAGCATTTCGAAATTTTACCGGGGCGATTTCGGCAGGCGTTCGCGGCGGTCATCCGCTGGGTGTCGTCGCCCGTTAGGATGGTTCGGCCCCAGGGCGGGGCACGTGCCACAACCCAACCTTGCAAGGACATATCCAATCATGAAGAAGTTCCTTTCCCTGGCTGCCACCACGCTCGCCTTGGGCGCTTGCCTCTCTTTCGGTACCGCACAGGCGCAGGACAAGGCCGCCGCGCCTGCCGCCGCGGCCGCTGGCGCAAGCTGCGATATGCAGGCCGCCGACAAGAAGCTCAACGGCGCCGCCAAGAACAGTTTCATCAAGAAGTGCGAGAAGGACAGCAAGGCCGCCGCGGCGCCCACTTGCGCGTCGAAGGCTGTCGACAAGAACGGCAAGGCGCTGGCTGGCGCCGCCAAGAACAGCTTCATGAAGAAGTGCGAAGCGGATGCAGCCAAGGGCTGATGCCGCGCTGCGCTGAAGTTTGAAAGCAAAGGCCCGCCCTGCGGGCCTTTTTCATTTACGCGGCCACCAGGTAGACAACAACAAGAATCAGCGCCAATGCGATTGCCAATCCAAGCCTGGCGCCGAGCGCGTAACCGTTGTAGCAGTGGTCGACCTGGCTTTCCGGCAATGCAACGACCCCTTCGCATTCACCGAGCGGAACGCAAGGCTCATCGACGGACGCTCCGTCGGAGGATCGCGCTTCGTGGCTTGTCATGGCGGATGTCACGGCATCACCCGCTGGCCGTACGAACGAATGCAATCATTTCTGATCTCCTCGAGTGCGTTTCAACTGATGACCCTGCCCGTGGCGGGATCGGTCAACAGCAAGAGCCGCGCCAATCCGCGTTATAGCGCTACTTCAGCACGCCGAACAGGTTGTTGAAGTCGTCGGTCCAGGCCTGCAGGCCCTCGATGGGTGTCACGGGCACGCTGGCACTGCGGATCGACTCGCGAGCGAGGCTGGCGGGGTTGCGCGAGACGAGCACCCAATCGGTGCGGCGCAACGCATCGTTGTGCTCGGCCTCGTCGTGGACCAGCACCGCATGCAGGCCCTGCGCCTTTGCGATCTCCTCGACCACGGGCGCGAGCGCGAGGAAGCGGTTGGTCACGTGAAAGGCGACGACGCCGTCGGGCTGCATGTGGTGCAGGTAGACCTCCATCGCCTCGGCGGTGATCAGGTGGATCGGCACCGAGTCGCCCGAGAAGGCATCGACGGCGAGCACGTCGAAGTGCTGCGGATCTTCGCGCTCCAGCGCCAGGCGTGCGTCGCCGAGCACGCGCTCGATCTTCGCCGGGGTGTCGTTCAGGAAGGTGAACTCGGTGTCGGCCAGTTCGAAGACCTGCGGGTTGATCTCGTAGACGCGGTACACGTCGCCGGTCCGGCCGTAGACCGCGAGCGTGCCGGCGCCGAGACCGATCAGGCCGACGCGGCGCGGGCCCGGCGGTGCCGAGGCAATCGCGAGGCCGACGCCCGAGGTCGCGCCGTAGTAGGTGGTCGGCTCGCGCCGCTTCGCGGGCGCCAGGAATTGCTCGCCATGCTTGACCGAGCCATGGAACATCTTGCGCACGTTGTCGGCGGGGTTGTCGCGGTGCGTGTCGATCGTGATCAGCGAGCCATAGAAGTTGCGCGTCATTTCGCGTGCGCCCGTCGTGTCGCCGTGCACCTGCAGCGCAAGAAACCAGGCGCAGCAAGCGGCCACGGCGACACCGCCGGCCAGCCCGAAACGCCGGCCGCGCAGCACCGCGGCGCCTGCCAGCGCGCTGAGCACCAGGCCGACGCCGAGTTCATAGTAGGCCGGCAGGACATGCGGGGCGATGAGTCCCACCGCGATGCCGCCGATGGCACCGCCGAGCGACAGCATCAGGTAGAAGCGCGTGAGATATGCCGGCGCCGGGCGCATGCGCGCCATCTCGCCATGGAAGAACATGCACAGCACGAACAATCCGGCCACGTAGATCGGCAGCGCGGTCCGCAGGTCGGAGCCCAGGCTGTCCTGCAGCCCGAAGGCGCAGAGCACCAGCATCGCGGCAGTGGCCGGCAGGAAGAAACCGCGGCGGTACCAGCGGTCGCTTTCGAAGCACAGGACGAAAGTCAGCAGGTAGACCGACAGCGGCAACACCCACAGGAACGGAATCGCCGCGACGTTCTGGGTAATGTGGTTGGTCACGGCCAGCAGCAACCAGGAGCCGAGCGCGGGCAGGCCGAGCCAGAGCAGGTAGTCGGCGGGGCGGGGAGGCTTCGCGGGTGCCGGTGAGGCTTGTGTCTCGACGGTTGCCGCCGACGCCGCTCCCTGCCGCGCCGCATACAGCGTGAGGCCGACGCACAACAGCACGAAGGCGCCGTAGGCCCATGACCATCCCTGTGCTTGCCGCAGCAGCGAACTGTGCGGCTCGATCAGCACCGGGTAGCTCAGCAGCGAGGCCAGCGACGCGAGGTTGGAAAGCGAGAAGTAGCGGTACACCTGCGCCCCCCAAGGCGTGCGCGACAGCCACGACTGCACCAGCGGCCCGGTGGTCGAGAGCAGGAAGTACGGCAGACCGATGGTGCCCAGCAGCAGGCCGAGGATCCACAGCGTCGGGTCTTCCGAGCCCGCGGGCTTCCAGCGCGCGCTCGTCACTATCGGCAGGAAGGCCAGGCTCAGCAGCAGCAGCGCCACATGCAGCCGCGCCTGGGCCTTGACGCCGAGCCGCCGCGTGACCGCATCCGAATATGCGTAGCCCGCGAGCAGCACCACCTGGAAGAACACCATGCAGATCGACCACACGGCCGCCGAGCCGCCAAACCACGGCAGGATCTGCTTGGCGATCAGCGGCTGGACCAGGAACAGCAGGAACGCGCTGGTGAAGATCGTGCCGGCGAACAGCAGCTTGACATAGACCGGTTTCATCGGCGCCTACTTGCCGAAGCCGCGCGCAAAGAACACCGCCACCAGCGGAATCAGCGCGATCAGGTGCGCCTGGATCATCACGAGCTTGCGCGTCTTCACGATCTCGGATTCGGAGGGCATTGCGCCGGTGGCGCGCAAGGTCTTGCGCCAGCGCAGATATCGCATCGTCGGAAAGACCGAGACGATGCCGACGATCGCGAACAGCCCGAGCTTCAGATGGAGCAGCGGGTTGGTCCAGTACCAGACCGTGCCCTTGACGCCCCACCATGTGCGCGCAATACCGGAGAGCAACACGGCACCCGCCGCGATGCCGTAGACCATGTCGACGCGCGCAAGCCGCTCGACCACGGCGGCATTGAGCCACTGCACCCGACACAGCGCGGCCTCGCTCGAAATGAACACCACCATCGTCAGGATGGCGAGCAAATGCACGTAGGCGAGGATGGCTTCGAGCGTCATCGCACCATTGTGCGATCCTCGGGGCGAAATGACTACGCCCGTCCGCCCCAGTACTCGGGCATGCCGTACTGTTGCTTGAGGAAATCGAGCCACAGCCGCACGCGCAGCGGCAGATGCTTGCGCTGCGGGAACACTGCGAATACGCCATTTGGCGGGGCCGCGAATTCGTCGAGCAAGGGCACCAGCAGGCCCGCGTCGATCTCGGCCTCGACTTCCCAATTGCTGCGCCACGCGATGCCATGGCCCGCCAGGCACCAGTCGTGCAGCACCTGGCCGTCGGTGCAATCGAGCGGTCCGCTGGGGCGCATGTGTATGACCTCGTCGCCACCTTCCGAGTCCGGCTCGGGCGGCAGGCGGAAGGCCCAGCCGCGGGTTTGCGAGGCATCGCTCGACAAGGTGAGGCAGGCGAAACGCACGAGGTCCGCGGGGTGCCGCGGCGCGCCGTAGCGGCGAACGAACTCCGGCGTGGCAACACAGCGGCGCCGGTTGTCCGCAAGCCGCACGCTGACGAGCGACGAGTCGGGCAAGTCGCCCACGCGCACGGCGCAGTCATAGCCTTCGCCGGCCACGTCGATCACGCGGTCGCTCAGGTTCAGCGAGACGCGCACGTCCGGATGCATCGCATGAAACCGCGGCACCAGCGGCGCGACGTGGCGGCGGCCGAAGCCGGCCGGCGCCGTGATGCGCAAGTGCCCGCTGGCCTTGACGCCGCCGGCGCTCACGCTGGCTTCTGCATTGGCAAATTCGACCAGCAGGCGCTGGCAGTCTTCCAGGAACGCGCTGCCTTCGTGCGTGAGCGTGATGCGGCGCGTCGTGCGCACCAGCAACCGCACGCCGAGGCGCTCCTCCAGTGCGTCGATGCGCCGCCCCATGATCGCCGGCGCCACGTTCTCCGCCTTGGCCGCGGCTGTCAGGCTGCCGCGGGTGGCGACCGAGACGAAGGATTCGAGTTGCTTGAGGCGGTCCATGGCGTCTGAGGGTCGGGTCGTCGGATCGCGTGTGAATCTCGTTCACGGAAACTGTACGACAACCCGATTCAGGTCACTCTCCGGCCGTGATATGCAGCGACTCGAGTGCGGCAATGTCGACGTCGCTATAGCCGATTTCCTTGAGCAACGCGTTCGTGTGCTCGCCGAGCAGCGGTGGCTGCAGGCGGATGCCCGGGCGTTCGCCGCCGATCGTGAACGGCATCAATGGCACCTTGGACATGCTGCCGTCGTTCATGCGGATCGGCGCGAGGCCGCCGGTGGCGTTGAGGTGCGGGTCGTCGAACAGGTCTTGCGGCCTGGTGATCGGCGCGAAGGGCAACTCGTTCTTTTCGAACACCGCGCTGAGTTCGGCGGCGCTGCGGTCGGCCAGGTGCGAGCGCAGGATCGGCATCATCCACTCGCGCGCAACGACGCGGTCGTTGTTGGTCTTCAGGCGCGGATCAGCCAGCATGTCCTCGAGGCCGAAGGCCTTGCAGAAGATGGCCCACTGCTTGTCGCTGACTGCGGCGAGGAAGATCTGTTCGCCATCCTTCACGGTGAAGACGTCGTAGACGGCCCACGCCGAGATTCGGCTGGGCATCGGGTCGGCCGCCTTGCCGGTGGCGGCGAACTGCATCATGTGCTGTGCGACCAGGAAGATGTTGTTCTCGAAGAGTGCGGATTGAACTTCGCAGCCCTCGCCGGTTTGATCGCGCTGGCGCAGTGCGGCCATCGCGCCGATGGCACCGAACATGCCGCCCATGATGTCGTTGACGCTGGTGCCGGCGCGCAGCGGGTCGCCGGCGCGGCCGGTCATGTAGGCAAGGCCGCCCATCATCTGCACCACTTCGTCGAGCGCGGTTCGATGGTCGTACGGGCCGGGCAGGAAGCCCTTGTGGCTCACGTAGATGAGGCGCGGGTTGAGCTTCCTGAGGCTGTCGTAGTCGAGGCCCAGCTTCTTCATCGTGCCGGGCTTGAAGTTCTCGCTGACGATGTCGGCGGTGGCGACAAGGCGCAGGGCGGCCTCGATGCCCTCGGGACGTTTCAGGTCGAGCGCGATGCTCTTCTTGTTGCGGTTGAAGGTCGGGAAGAAGCCGGCCCCGGAGCCGAGCAGGCGGCGCGTGTTGTCGCCTTCCACCGGCTCGACCTTGATGACCTCGGCGCCGAGGTCGGCCAGCAAGACGCCACAGGTCGGTCCCATGACCATGTGGGTGAATTCGATGATGCGGATGCCGGCATAGGGCAATGGCTTTTGCGCTTCAGACATGCATTGCTCCGGGTTGGGCGAAGCCTTTGGGCAGGCCGGCTTCGGGGGTCATTCCGTAGACCGGTTCGCCCGGCAGGCCGGCCATCAGCGGCAGGCGTGCGGCCATGAGTTTTTCGAGGTCGATGCCGGTGCGCACGCCCATGGCTTCGAACATGAAGACGAGGTCTTCGGTGACCACATTGCCAGAGGCGCCCGGCGCATAGGGACAACCGCCGAGGCCGCCGAGCGATGAATCGAACGTGCGCACGCCCTCTTCGTAGGCGGCGAGGCAGTTGGCCAGGCCGAGGCCGCGCGTGTTGTGCATGTGGGCCGCGCCGGCGTGCACGCCGATTTCGGTGCGAAGCCGCTTGAAGAGGCGGCGAACCTGCGCCGGGTTGGCATAGCCGACTGTGTCGGAGAGGCCGGCTTCATCGGCGCCCGCGGCGACACACTGCGCCGCGAGCCGGATGACCTCGTCCTCGGGTACGTCGCCTTGCAGCGTGCAGCCGAACGCGGTGGAGATGCCGGCTTCGAGCTTGACGTGCGGTGCGATGTCGCGGCGCAGGTCTGAGATGGCGCGCACTTCCTCGACCATCTCCTCGCGCGTCTTGCGCACGTTGGCCAGCGAATGCGCGGCACTGGCGGACACCGGCATCGTGAGCTTGTGGACACCGGCGGCGAGCGCGGCCTCGGCGCCGCGCCGGTTCGGGACCAGCGCCATCACGGTGAGGCCGGGCAAGGTGATCGCGTGGCGCACCACGTCGGCCGCATCGGCCATTTGCGGCAGCAGCCTGGCAGGCACGAAGGAGGCAACCTCGATTTCGCGCACGCCGGCTGCATGGAGCGCGTCGATCCAGCGCAGCTTGTCGGCAGTCGCCATCGTGGCCTTGACCGACTGCAGTCCATCGCGCGGACCGACCTCGCTGATCAGCACGTCGGGGGATGTCATGAAAATTGTCTCCATGCTTGATTGTTCTGATAGATAGAACTATATTCCGTCAAACAGAATTAGATTGGCGAATCGCCAATCTGTCAATGAAAAGCCATGCCGCGCAAAGCCCAGACCGAATCCGTATCCGACCTCAATGCCGCGCCAGGCGGCGCGGCCGCGGTCGATCGCGCCTTGAGCCTGCTGGCTGCATTCCAGCCGGGCGATGACGCCCTGTCGCTTGGCGATTTCGCGGCGCGCACGCAGCTTTACAAAAGCACGGTACTGCGACTGCTGGCCTCGCTGGAACATGCCGCGCTGATCCGCCGGGTCGACGACGGCCGTTACGCGCTCGGTGCCGAGATCGCCCGTCTGCATGGCCTGTACGCGGCAGCCTTCTCGCTCGATCAGATCGTGCCGCCCGTGCTGCGCGAGCTTGTCGCGGCCACCGGCGAAAGCGCGGCGTACCACGTCAAGCAAGGCCATGGCGCGGAGGCAGTGCGCGTCTGCCTCTATCGCGTCGATTCGCCCCATCCGATCCGCGACCACATCAAGGCCGGCGACGTGCTGCCGCTGGCACAAGGCACGGGCGGCCGGGTGTTGACCGCCTTCGATCCCGAAGCACCCTCGCCCATCGGCAAGGACAAGGCGCTCTACGCGCAGATCCGCAAGGACGGCTACTACAGCAGCGCAGGCGACCGCCTCGCGGATGTTGCGGGCATCTCCGCGCCGGTGCACGATGCACAGGGCGTGCTGGCTGCGGCCGTCACGCTCACGATGCCTGCGCACCGCTACGACCCGGCCTTCATCGCGCCGGTGCTGGCAGCCGCAAGACAGCTCAATGGCCGCGTGTGACCACCGATTACATGCGTTTAGGTCACGAATAACGGGATTCTTCGGCGATTAATCTTTGCGCCGGTATCCAATACAGTAGCGGGCCAGGCTCCGCGCCCTCCATTTCTTATATCCCCCCGAGGTTTCCGCATATGACCGAACGCACCACCGTCCACGGCCTTCAGGTCGCGACCGAACTCCATCAATTCATCGAACAGAAGGTGCTGCCCGCCACCGGCGTGGACAGCGCGGCCTTCTGGAAGGGTTTCGACGCGATCGTGAGCGACCTGTCGCCGAAGAACATCGCACTGCTGGCCGAACGCGATCGCATTCAGGCCGAGATGGACACATGGCACAAGGCCAACCCGGGCCAGATCAAGGACATGCCGGCGTACCGCGCGTTCCTGGAAAAGATCGGCTACCTGGTGCCGTCGCCGTCGGATGTGAAGACGACGACGTCGAACGTCGACGCCGAACTCGCGCTGCAGGCCGGCCCGCAGTTGGTGGTGCCGATCCTCAACGCGCGTTATGCGCTGAACGCCGCCAACGCGCGCTGGGGCTCGCTCTACGACGCGCTCTACGGCACCGACGCCATTCCCGAGACCGATGGCGCGGACAAGGGCAAGGGCTACAACCCGGTGCGCGGCGCCAAGGTCATCGCGTTCGCCCGTAACGTGCTCGACCAGGCCGCGCCGCTGGCCAACGGCTCGCACAAGGACGCGACCGGCTACAGCGTGAAGGATGGCCAGCTCTACGTCGCGCTTCACAGCAGCGGCACGGCCCTCGCCGATCCGTCGCAGTTCACCGGCTACAAGGGCGAAGCGTCGGCGCCGTCTTCGGTGCTCCTCAAGCACAACGGCATCCACCTCGACATCCAGATCGACCGCGGCACGCCCATCGGCAAGACGGACCCCGCCGGCGTGAGTGACGTGGTCATGGAAGCCGCGCTCTCGACCATCCTCGACCTGGAAGATTCGGTGGCCGTGGTCGACGCGGCCGACAAGGTCGTCGCCTACGGCAACTGGCTCGGCATCCAGCTCGGCACGCTCACTGAAGAAGTGGCCAAGGGCGGCAAGACTTTCACGCGCGGCCTGAACGCCGACCGCGAGTACACCGGCGCCGACGGCAAGCCGCTCAAGCTGCATGGCCGCTCGCTGATGTTCGTTCGCAACGTGGGCCACCTGATGACCAACCCGGCGATCCTGTACGCCGGCGGCAAGGAAATCCCGGAAGGCATCATGGACGCCGTCATCACGACGACCATCGCCACGATCGACCTGAAGCGCAAGGGCAACTCGCGCACCGGCAGCATCTACATCGTCAAGCCGAAGATGCACGGCCCGGCCGAAGTCGCCTTCGCCAACGAACTGTTCGGACGTGTCGAGCAACTGCTCGGCCTGCCCGCCAACACCGTCAAGCTCGGCATCATGGACGAGGAGCGCCGCACCAGCGTCAACCTCAAGGCCTGCATCGCCGCCGCATCGGCGCGCGTCGCCTTCATCAACACCGGCTTCCTCGACCGCACCGGCGACGAGATGCACACCGGCATGTACGCGGGCGCGATGCTGCGCAAGGGCGACATGAAGACCACGCCGTGGATCACGGCCTATGAAAAGAGCAACGTGCTGGTCGGCCTGAGTTGCGGCCTGCGCGGCAAGGCGCAGATCGGCAAGGGCATGTGGGCCATGCCCGACCTGATGGCCGACATGCTCAAGGCCAAGATCGGCCACCCGAAGGCCGGCGCCAACACCGCCTGGGTGCCCTCGCCCACGGCCGCCACGCTGCATGCGCTGCACTACCACCAGGTCAGCGTGGCCGACGTGCAGAAGGAACTGGAAAAGATCGATGCCGACGCCGAGCGCGATGCGATCCTGAACGACTTGCTGCGAGTGCCCGTATCGCCGACCACCAACTGGACCGAGGCCGAGAAGCAACAGGAACTGGACAACAACGTGCAGGGCATCCTCGGCTACGTGGTGCGCTGGATCGACCAGGGCGTGGGCTGCTCCAAGGTGCCGGACATCCACAACGTCGGGTTGATGGAAGACCGCGCCACGCTTCGCATCAGCAGCCAGCACATCGCCAATTGGCTGCTGCACCGCATCGTGACGAAGGAGCAGGTCAATGCGACCTTCGAGCGCATGGCCGCGGTGGTCGACGGGCAGAACGCGGGCGATCCGCTCTACAGGAACATGGCCGGGAACTTCAAGACCTCGGCGGCTTACATGGCCGCACAGGATCTGGTGTTCAAGGGCATCGAGCAGCCGAGCGGCTACACCGAGCCGCTGCTGCATGCGTGGCGGTTGAAGGTGAAGGGCGCGAGTTGAATTGAAAGTTGGTCACCCGAAACCTCAAGGACTTTGCCGGCGTGCGCGGCTTGCGTATCACCAACGGGTGGACGACAACCGATTGATGGGGCCTTGTTGAACGGCCGAACCGCCCATCACGTATCACTCCACTTGCGCAACAGGTTGTGATACGTCCCGGTCAGCGTGCGCCGCGCCGCTTCATCCGCGCCGCTCTGGTTCAGCCGCTGGATTGCGTTGTCCAGGTCGAACAGCAATGCCCGATCCCCCGCATCGCGCACCAGGCTCTGAACCCAGAAGAAGCAGGCGACCCGCACGCCGCGCGTGATCGGCGTCACACGGTGCACGCTGGTGGCCGGGTACAGAACCATGTCCCCGGCAGCCAGCTTCACGGTCTGCATGCCGTGCGTGTCTTCCATCTGCAGTTCGCCACCGTCGTAGCTCCCCGGGTCCGACAAGAACAGCGTGGCCGACAGATCGGTGCGCACCTTGCGCCCGTTGTACGGATGGATGCGTACGCCGCCGTCCACGTGCAGGCCAAAGGTCATGCCCTCGCTGTAGCGGTTGAACATCGGCGGGTAGAGGAAGTTCGGCAGCGCGGCGCTGATGAACGTGGGGTTGCGTTCGAGCGCGGCGGCGATGATCTCCTGGCAGGGTCGCGCCATCTCGGCACGTTCGTCGATCTGCTGGTTGAACTTGACGGGCGCGCCCTGGTGGCCGGCCGTGACGCGGCCATCGACCCAGGCGTCGCCGGCCGCATCGAGCCGGGAGCGGATCTGCGCGACGGCGTCGGCGTCGAGGACTTTCGGGATGCAGACCAGCATGGTGTCAAGGACGACGGCAGCAGCCGTTCACGGATCGGATCAGTAGAAGCGGTAGTTGAGCGACAGCGTAGCGGAGACGCCGGAACCCGGCACCGCACGGCCGCCGTCAGACGGAATCAGCGCGTCGTAATAGTACTTGTTCGTCAGGTTGAAGACGTTCAGGCGCACGTCGTACTTTGGCTGGTGGTACGCCACCATCGCATCGAAGCGCGTGTAACCAGGCACCTGGACCAGGTCGGTGTTGTTGGCGTAGCGCTTGGCGCTGGCGGTCGCACCGGCGCCCACTTCCCATTGCGGCGTGATGGCATAGGTGGCCCACAGACTGGCGGCGTTCTTCGGCGTGTTGGCCGGGGTCTTGCCCTGCGTGCCGGGCGCAATGCCGTCGACGATGGTCCCGTCGAGATACGTGTAGGCGCCGAACACCTGCAACTGGTCGGTGACGCGGCCGACCACGCCGGCACGCGCGCCGTTGACGCGCACGGTGCCGGTGGCGGTGTAGGTGCCGTCGTTGTTCTGCGAGCGCGCGTTGGTCTGCGTGATCTGGAAAGCGGCGGCGCTGAGCGACACGTTGCCGTTGTTCAGGTCCCACTTGCCGCCAAGCTCATACGACTTGTTTTCTTGCGGCGGCAGCGGTTGCGTGCCGCCGGTGGTGGCGACCAGTTGCTCGAGCGACGGATTGAACGAGGTGCTGTACGACACGTAGTACGACTGGGCCGGGGTCGGCTGCCAGAGCGCACCGGCGCGCACGCTGGTGAAGTCCACTGTCTGTTTTTCATAGCCCAGCGTGGTGGCGGAAGTGACCGTGTTCGCGACCTCGGCCTTGAAGTGGTCCTGCCGCACACCGGCGACCAGCTTCCACTGCGGGGTCAGCTCGATCGTGTCGTTGATGTAGGCGGCCACGGTGTCGCCGGTCGCCGTTGCCAGGTTGCCGGGCAGGCTCAAGGCATTGGGAGGGTTGTTGATCTCGATCGGCTCGGCCAGCGGCGTGCAGGACGCATAGCCGCTGGTGCCACCGACCGGATTGAGGGCGAACCTGCCGCAGGTTCCGTTGCGGTAGTAGGCCTGGTTGCGATAGGTGTCGTGGCCCAGCTCGAGGCCGATCAGCAGCGTGTGCTTGATCGAGCCGGTGTCAAACTTGGTGCTGAGTTCGGTCAGGTTGAACAATGACCTGTCGTTGATGATGCGATCGTGGCTTTGCTGGCGCACCCAGAGCTGCTCGATCGGCAGCGTGCTGATCAATGGCAGGGGCACGGCGGTGGTGCCGGTGGTGCCGGCGACGTACGCGCCGTTGACGATCCGGCCGATGTTCTGTGGCGCGGTCTCGCGCGCATCGGTGGTCACGTCGTTGTACTGGGTCTGGTTGCGCAGATGCGTGTCGGCGGTGAACTTGTGATCGATCGTCGCGCCGAGTGCGGTGATGTCCGAGACCGTGCGGTCGTCGCCGAATCCGTAGGCGTTGTTCCGGTCGACCTTGGCCGGCCTGCCATTGAGTGGCGGCACGCCGTAGTCGGCCATGTCGTGGTTGTGCTGCAACAGCGCCGACAGCGTCACTTGCGTGGGCGTGTTGATGCCGAACTTGATGACGGGCGCCATGCCCGCATCCTTCAGTTTGGTCTGGTCACGCGTCGTGGCATCGCCTTCCTGCGCCATCGCAGAGATGCGGAACGCGGAGGTGTCCGACAGCGGCTGGTTCACGTCGACGGTCGAGCGCACCAGGCCGGTGGTGCTGGCGGAGACCGACGCCTCGGCGGCCGCGGTGAGCGATGGCCGCTTGGAGACCTGGTTGATGACGCCGCCGGTGGATCCGCGGCCGAACAGCATCGAAGACGGGCCCATCAGCACTTCGACCGCGTCGAGCGCGAACACGTCGCGGTAGTACTGGGCACGGTCGCGGGCGCCATCGAGGTAGATGTCGGTGCGTGCCGAGAAGCCGTTGAGGTTGATGTTGGTGCCGATCTGGCCGCCTTCAGCGCCGCCGATGGTGAGGCCCGGCACATTGCGAAGCGCGCTCGCCAGCGAGGTGGAGCCCTGCGATTGCATCAGTGCCTGGTTGATCACGGTGATCGATTGGGGAATGTCGTGCGGGTCGCCGCCCGCCCTGCCGACGGAGAGCGTGCCGGGGCTGAAGCTGGTCTTGTCCTCGCTCGTCCTCACCTCGATTTCACGCAGCGTTTGCGGCTGGGTCGTGCCGGGCGCTGCGGCCGCTGGCGTGGCCGGTCCGCTCGGCTGGGCTGCTTGGCCCGGTTGGGCTGCTTGCTGTGCGACCGCGCCGGAACAGGCGAACAGGGCGGCCAGGGCCACGGCGACTGGCGTCATTCCGCCAGTCGGTCGATGGGTGGGGTTCATCTTTGTAATTCCTCGGGAAGCTGAAAGCGAGAGCGGCGCGGCCGCGAGGCGCTGGGGACGCTGCAGAGGCGTCGCTCCGCTCAGGCGCAAATCGTAGCTGCGAATCACTCTTATTTGCATTGTTTTTTAGAGTGTTGCCAACAAGACACATTTCGATGGGGAATTGAAAAGCCCAACGAGTTGCGCCGGACGCGAGCGGCGCAATTCGATGAATCCAATCCGCGCTGCGCCCCGTATTGGAAGCAAGCGCTACGCGCCTCCGAACTGTTGGCGGTTTCCACAGATGCCTGTTCCACCCAACCTTCCAGGAGCTTCCAAATGAAAAAACTCATGATTGCCGTCGGCGTTTCGGTCCTGCTCAGCGCATGCGCTGGCGGCATGGGCAGCGGCAGCAGCGGCATGTCGGGCAGCACCACCATGGCGAATCCGATGGTCGGCGGCGCGGCGATGTACCCGACGAAGGACATCGTCGACAACGCTGTCAACTCGAAGGACCACACCACTCTGGTGGCTGCCGTCAAGGCGGCCGGCCTGGTCGACACGCTCAAGAGTGCCGGTCCGTTCACGGTGTTCGCGCCTACCAACGAGGCCTTTGCGACGTTGCCGCCTGGCACGGTGGACACCCTGCTCAAGCCGGAGAACAAGCCGACACTGACCAAGGTGCTGACCTATCACGTGGTGCCCGGCAGGATGGACGGCCCTGCATTGGTGAGCGCGATCGCCTCGGGCGGCGGCAAGGCCACGCTGAAGACCGCCAGCGGCGGCACGCTGACCGCGACGATGAGCGGCAGCAACGTGATGATGACCGACGCCAAGGGCACCAGCGCGATGGTGACCATTGCCAACGTGTACCAGTCGAACGGTGTGATTCACGTCGTCAACAAGGTGCTGCTGCCGGGCTGATCCAGGCCGACTCGATACCGGGCTCGACGCCGCGCTGCGCGTGGCGTCGGCGCGACGGCCGGAATCAATCGCGTGCCGCACCACGGCTTTGATGCCGATGGTTACGATCGTGCATGTCGGTGCGCGAAAGAACCCCACCCCCGCAAAGCCAACGCCTGCGGCTACTTCTCTCCCTCCAAGGGTCGAGACATAAGACAAATTGACTAGGTCGACAGCAAAAACTGCAATGAGCGATCACAGTTGCTCGAGATCACGCAAGCATGATTGCGCAACGAACGCAGTAACAAAAGGTGGCTTGTCGGCGTCACGTGTGGTCATGGGTGGTTTGATGGTGCGTGTGCACGGGGGCTGGCTATCATCGGTTGCACATGTTCTTTCCCCAATTCGCGTGGCGGCTGCGCATCCTTCATCTGGAGCCGTCGGAGACAGACCATCAGCGCATGTGCGACGTGCTCGGGCTCGATCTTCCGAGCCTTGCCATCGAGCGCATCGACACGCTGGCTCACTTCAGGCAACGCCTGGTCGATGAACCGTGCGACGTGGTCGTGTCCGCCTTTCACTGCAACGGCTTCAACGCGATGGACGCGTGGGAGGTGCTGCTTGGCGCGCCCGGTACGCAGCCTGCGTTCATCGTGCTCTCACGCTCGGCGAGCGAAGCGGAGGCCGTCGACGCGGTGCGGCGCGGCGCGAGCGACTTCGTGCGCAAAAGCGCGCTGCCAGAACTGGCCCGCGTGATCGTGCGCGCGCTGGACGTGAACCGCATCCGCACTGCCAAGGAAGACTCGCAAGCCGAATTGGTTGGTTCCGTGCAGCGCTCGTCGGAACTCAACGAGTACCTCCAGAAATGCATCGAAGCGGAGCGCCAGTCGATTGCGCGCGAGGTGCATGACGACATCGGCGGCTCGCTCGCGGCGCTCAAGTTCGACCTGGCCTGGATCGGCCGGCATGCGACCGAGCCTGGCGTGCTCGACCATGTGAATGCAGCAACCGAGATGCTGAAACATGCCATCGGCGCGAGCCAGCGTATCGTGCAGGACCTGCGCCCGCCTGTTCTCGACCAGGGCATCGTGGCCGCGGTCGACTGGCTGGCGGGTTCGTTCGAACGGCGCACCGGGGTCAAGACGGCCTTTACCACGACGCATGAAGTCATCCACGCGCCCGAGGATGTGCAACTGGTGGCCTACCGCACCGCACAGGAGGCGTTGACCAACATCGCCAAGCATGCGGCGTGCAGCGAGGTGCGCATCGACCTCTCGGACGGCGAGAACGTGCTGACGCTGGAGATCACCGACAACGGCCGTGGCCTGACGCGCGCCGAACTTGAAAAGCCGAAGACCTTCGGCCTCAAGGGCCTGGGAGAACGCGCACGCACCGTCGATGGCTGGCTGGACATCAGCAACGACGGCGGCGTGGGCACTTCGATCATCCTGTCGGTGCCCCTCGCACCCGTGGAGGGCCGGATGAAGACCGAAAGACTCCAGACATGATTCATGTGGTGCTGTGCGACGACCACGCCGTGGTTCGTCGCGGGATTCGCGACACCCTCTCCGAAGCAGTCGATATCAAGGTGACCGGTGAAGCGGGCGGCTACGCCGAGTTGCGCGAGTTGCTGCGCACCACGCCCTGCGATGTGCTGCTGCTCGACCTGAGCATGCCCGGACGCGGTGGCCTCGAGGTGCTGACCGGGCTCACGGAAAGCGACTCCCCGGTGAAGGTGCTGGTGGTGTCGATGTTTCCGGTGGACCAGTACGCGATTCGTTGCCTGCGTGCAGGCGCCAAGGGTTATGTGAGCAAGGCTGGCGACCCGGACGAGCTGATCGCGGCCACTCGGACAGTTGCACAAGGGCGCAAGTACGTGACGGCGGAAGTGGCGCAGATGCTGGCGGACTCTGTGGCGCGTCCCGCGCTGGAAACGCCCCACGCTGCGCTGTCGGAACGCGAGTTGCAGACGCTGATGAAGATTGCCTCCGGGCAGCGGCTGTCGGACATTGCCGAAGAACTCATGCTGAGCCCGAAAACGGTCAGCGTGTACCGCACGCGCGTGATGGAAAAGCTGGGACTGCCGACCAACGCGGCGCTGACGGTCTACGCGATTCGCAACAACCTGATCTAGCGATGCCCTGCCGGGTCACCCACCCATGGCTCGGCTCATCATCTGCTCCATCAACATCACCAGCGGCTGCTCCATCATCGGCAGCGTCAGCGTGATACCCGCCAGCCCCGCGACCAGCGTGACCGGAAAGCCGATCGCATAGATGTTCATCTGCGGCGCAACGCGCGAGATCACGCCGAGCACAAGGTTGGTGAACAGCAGCAGCGCAATCATCGGCAGCGCGATCCACAGTGCGCTGGAAAACAGCGCCGCTCCCAATTCGTGAACGCGCATGCGCACCAGCATCTCCATGATGCTGCCGCCGACGGGGAACGCGTCGAAGCTCTTCATCACCGCCATGACGACCGTCAAATGGCCGTTGATCGCGATGAATAGCAGCATCGCGATGTTGCCGAGAAAGGTCGACACGGCGCTCGTCTGCGCGTTGTTCATCGGGTTGAAGAACGACGCAAAGTTCAGGCCCATCTGCAGCCCGACGAGTTCACCGGCCAGTTCGATGGCGGCGAACACCAGCCGCACCATGAATCCGATGGCCATGCCGATGCCGACTTGCTGCACCAGGGTGCCGGGCATCGCGGGGCTGTCGAGCGGGATCATCGGCTGGTCTTGCAGCGAGGCCTGCGCGCACAGCGCGATGAGGAAGGCCAGGCAGATGCGCGCGCGGACCGGTATGGCGCGGGTCGAGAAAATCGGCGAAGTGGTGAACAGGCCCAGCACGCGCAGGAACGGCCACAGCACCGGCGTGACCCACGCCATCAATTGGGCTTCACTGAAGGTCGGCATGGCCCTTCTTCAGAGCACCATCTGCGGAATCGATTCGATCGTGCGGCGGATGTAGTCGACCAGGGTGTTGAGCATCCAAGGGCCCGCGATGGCAAACACGGCGACCGCCGCGATGAGCTTGGGCACGAAGGCGAGCGTCGCTTCATGAATCTGCGTGATGGCCTGGAAGATGCTCACCAGCAGGCCAACGACGAGCACCGCGAGCAGCACGGGCAGCGATACGGTGAGCAACAGCACCAGCGCTTCCTGGCCGATGGTCAATGCGGTTTGTGCGTTCATGTCGTCTTGCGTTCGAGGCTATTGCACGAAGCTCGCGGCGAGCGAGCCGATCAGCAGGTTCCATCCGTCGGCCAGCACGAACAGCATGAGCTTGAACGGCAGCGCCACCAGCACCGGCGACAGCATCATCATGCCGAGCGACATCAGCACGCTGGACACCACGATGTCGATGACGAGGAACGGAATGAAGATCATGAAGCCGATCTGGAAGGCGGACTTGAGCTCGCTGGTGGCAAACGCGGGGATCAGCACGCGCATCGATGCGGTCTGCGCCGTGGCGTCGGCGGGCAGTCTGGCGAGGCGCGCGAACAAGGCGAAATCGGACTGGCGTGTCTGCTTCAGCATGAACTGGCGCATCGGTGCCTCGGCCTTTGCCAGCGCTTCCTCGAACTTCATCGTGTTGCTGGTGTAAGGCAGGTAAGCCTCGTTGTAGACGCGGTCGATGGTCGGGCCCATCACGAAGAAGGTGAGGAACAGCGACAGGCCGATGACGACCTGGTTCGGCGGCGCGGATTGCGTGCCGAGCGCCTGGCGCAGCAGCGACAGCACGATCACGATGCGCGTGAAGCCGGTCATCATGAGGAGGATCGCCGGCAGGAACGACAACGCCGTGAAGAACAGCAGTGTCTGGACCGGCACCGAGTAGCTGTTGCCGCCGGCGCCCGTGCCGATGACGAGCGGCAACTGCCCGACCGCCGGTTCGGCGGCAGCCAGCGCGGGCACTGCCGCGAGCAACGCGAGGGAGGTTAGCGAGGCAGCGCGGCCTTTATGCATCGACGGTGCCTTCGGTCGTCGCGGGCAGCACATGCAGGCAATTGATCGACTGGCTTGTGACCCCCAGCACGAGCCAGGTGCGCGCGCCCTGCGGGCCCACCTCGACCGTGACCACGCGCTGCTGCGGGCCGACGGCGACGGTCGACAACAACTTCGATGCCTCGATGCCGGCGAGCCCGCCCGCGCCCAGCCTGCGTTGCTGCAGCTTGCGCAGCGCAAAAGGCATGGCGCAAAGCAAGGCCACGAACAGCGAGACGGTGAGAAGGCTCTGCGTCATCACGCCCGATGCACGCGGCGCAAGCGCTCGGAAGGCGTCACCACGTCGGTCAGCCGGATGCCGAACTTGTTGTTGACCACCACCACCTCGCCCTGCGCGACGAGGTAGCCGTTGACCAGCACGTCCATCGGATCGCCTGCCAGCGCATCGAGTTCGACGATGGAGCCTTGCGCGAGCTGCAGCACGTGCTTGATCGGCACCTTCTTGCGGCCCAGTTCCACCGAAAGCTGCACCGGGATGTCGAGCACGCGCTGGATGTCGTTGACCGGCGCCGCGTTGGCCGCGCCGCCGTTGGCACCGTCGGACCGCGTCGATTCGAGCGCTTCGGCCCAGCCGGCACCTGCGGATTGCGTGGGGTTTTCAATGGACATGGGAGCCTCCGATCCAGTGCGTGCTGTCGCTGCGCACGCATTCGTCGATGCGCAGGGCGTAGTGCGAGTTGTGGGTGCCGTAGTGGCAGGCGAAGACAGGCGTGCCGTCGACAGCCGCGACGAGGCGCGATGCGCGGTCCAGCGGAATGAAGTCGCCGGGCTTCATCGCGAGCAACTGGCCCACGGTGAGTTCGGGCCGCGCGAGTTCGGCCGTGAGCGTGACCTCCGCCGACTGGATCTCGCGCGTGAGTTGCGTGACCCATCGGCGGTCTTCGGCAATGGCGTCGGCCTGCTGCGCGCCGTAGAGCACGTCGCGCACGGGGTCGAGCACCGCATACGGCTTGCAGATGCGCACGGCCCCCTGCATGCTGCCGATGACGATCTGCATCGTGGTCACGATCACCAGGTCGGATGGTGCCGCGACATTGACGAAGCGCGGGTGCGTTTCAGAGCGCTGGAACTCGAGTTCGAGCGGATAGATGCCCTTCCACGACCTGGCGTAGTCGGTGCAGACGAGACCGAGCAGGCGCTGGATCACGCGCTGCTCGGCCGGCGAGAAGTCGCGGCCTTCGATGCAAGCCTGCAGCGTGCCCGCACCGCCATAGAGCGCGTCGACCAGAGCGGAGATCAGCGGCGCTTCGCAGACGACGAGGCCGCTGCCACGCAACGGACGCATCGCGACCACGCTGAAATGCACCGGTGCCGGCAACACGGCCAGGAATTCCGAGAAGCGCTGCACCGTGACCGGCCCGATCGCGACCTCGGGGCTGCGCCGCGCGAACTGGAAGATGCTGGTGCGCAAGTGACGCTGCATGCGCTCGTTGACGATGTCGAGCGTCGGCATCGGCCGACGCAGCAAGCGCTCCTGCGCGGCCAGGTCGTACTCGCGCACGACGGCGTCGGCCATGCGCTCGACGACCGCTTCGTCGGCTGGCGATGCGGCAGGTGACGGGTCGACGCTGGTTGGGTCCATGGCAGCAACGCGCGGTGGGTTACTGGACGATGAAGCTCGAGAACAGCACGCCGTTCACCGGGCTCGGCGCGGCCTTGCCCTTCTTGCTCTTGCGCTTGGGTGCGGGCTCTTCGTCGTCATCGGCGGATTCGGCCTTGGCCTTCTTCGCCGATGCCCTGGGCTCGGGCGTGTCGACTTCATAGCCGAGCGCACGCGACACCTCGGCAACGATGTCGGCAGCCAGCTTCTCCTTGCCATCGCGCTTGAGCAGTTCTTCCGACGTGCGCTGCGACACCAGCATCAGCACGTTGCTGCGGATGGCGGGCATGAACGCCTTGATCTGGTCGACGGCTTTCTCGTTCTCGATGTCGAGCGTGACGCCGATCTGCGCAAAGCGCTCGCCACCGGGATCGGCCAGGTTGACGACCATGCTTTCGAGCGGGAGGTAGGTGGGCGCGTGGCGCGCCTGCGGCGCGTGCGCGGCGGGTTCTTCTTCGGCCGATGCGGCGTGGCGCTTGCTCATGTAGAACCATGCGGCGCCAGCGCTGCCGGCCAGCATGACGATGGCCACGACGATGGCAAGCAGCCGCGACCTGCCCTTGGGCGCTGGAGGGACCGGGGCGGCGGCAGCGGCAGCGGCGGCGGTGGCGGCAGGAGCGGGCACGGGCTTCTTTCGGTTCGGCGACGGGATGACGGCCCTCTGCGCCTGCAAAGGGTGTCTGCGTGAATCGATTATTCGATGGGCCGGCCTCGCACCAAGCGCCGATAAACGGGGGGAAAGGGGCGCTTTAGCGGGGCTTGCGCATGCGCCTTTTCCCGGCGCGACAATCGGCTACGGGTCGACACCCTCTTGCGATCGACGCAGCCGCTGGCTACACGTAAAGGTCCAGTGCGCGTTGCACCGCCACGCCCGGTCGCACTGCTGCACGGGTCGCCGCTTCGACAGTCGCTGCGCCGCCGATGCCGGTGGTCGCGTGGGACGTCCGTCTTGCGTCGGGCGCGTTGTCCTGAGGCGCGCCGGCATCCGATCCTCCAACCGACGCGCCCGAGAGCATCAGGCCCTCGTTGCCCAGCATCTGCCTGAGTTGCGGCATCGCGTCGCCGAGCCATTGGCGTGCCGCGGGGTGATCGCTGCGGAAGGCGACTTGCGCCTCGTTGCCTTGGACCTGCACGCTGACCGAGACGGGCGCACCGCCTGGCAATTCGACCTTCAGCTCGGCGCCCTGATGGCCTTGCGCCATCCACCAGCTGACTTGCTCGACCATGCGCTCCATCATGCCGGCGCCTGCGCCATGGGCGGTGGCGCCGGCAGCGTCGGGCGGCGCGACGAGGGGCTGTGTCGCGGTCGTGGCGTCGATGCCGGAGGCTTGGCC
The DNA here is from genome assembly GCF_037889915.1 of Variovorax humicola. Lineage (NCBI taxonomy): Bacteria > Pseudomonadati > Pseudomonadota > Betaproteobacteria > Burkholderiales > Comamonadaceae > Variovorax > Variovorax humicola. The sequence continues at coordinate 84,759 of NZ_JBBKZV010000024.1, forward strand.
GGTGTGCACCGCGGAAGAGTCGTTGGCGCGCTCGATACGGCGCCAGGTTGCAGGGGTTTCGCTCGCGACCTCCGAGACGATCGCGGGCATTGCGGTGGCAGCAGCGCCATCGACAGTGGCTTTCGTTGTCGCGGCCGCCTGTGCAGACGCCTTGGCATCGGCTTGCGCAGCGGCAGTGGCCGCAGTCATGGCGCTGGAAGGCGTTGCGGCCGGGGCGGCGGGCTCGGCCGACAAGGCCGCCGCATCATGCGCCAGCGCAGGCTTTGAAGGGCCGGCCTGGGTCGACGAGCCGACGTTCGCATTGAAGGCCGCGACCAAGCTTGCCGCCGCGGTTTCGCGCGGCGCCGTCCCGACGCCGGCCACTGCCTTCGAACCCGCTGTGGCCTTCACGTTCACGGCGGTCGGTTCGGGCGCGGCAGCAGGCACCGTTGCGGCAGCACCTGCCAGAGCGCCCTGGGCCAGCAGCAACGCCGATGGATCGACAGGCGCAGGAGGTGAGGCCGTGTTCGGGGCTTCCGCGACGGCGGCAGCGTCTGTGTCGCGCAGCGCCTTCTTGCCCGGGGGCCGCGCAGCGCCGTCCGCAGGTGCGGCGGCGCCATCCGCGGCTGCCCGCGCATCGGCCGCAGACGTATCCTCCACCGACGCGAAGACGGCACCGAAACTTCCGGCGGCGTCGGCCGGCGCAGGCTTGCCGCGCGCCAACGTCGCGGATGTGGCCGGGGGCGCCTGCGGCTGCGCGCCGCGTGAAACTTCCATCGCCATCACCCACCTCCCATCAAGCCACCGGCAAGCCGGCGGTATTGCAACGCGGCCCGCTCGTCCGAGGCCTTCTGCTCGCGCCGGTCCAGCGCCCTTCGCTGCTCGCTTTCGCGCGTCGCGTGCAACTGCCTCAGGCTTTCGCGCCGGGTTTCGGCCGCACGCAACCGGTCGGCCATCAGCTTGACCGTTGCGGCCTGCTGAGCAACCACGCCGGATTGCAGTTGCGTGGCATGCGTCAGCCGTTCCATGAACTGGTAGTGGTGCGCCATGATCTCCGGCGAGGTGCGGGTCGATTGCGTGCGCCAGCGCGACTGCGTTTCCTGTGCGTAGCTTTCGAGCTGGTCGAGCTGCACCTGCGCGGCGATCCAGCCTTGCCGCGCGAGCGCGAGTCGTTGGGCTGCGGCGTCGCGGTCGCGCGTGGCGAGTTGCACCGCGGTTTGCAAGGCGCTCGGGTTCGACATGGACGGGTGTTGCCTTTCAGAAGCCGATGGTGTGGGCCATTGCGCCGATGCTCGCGTCGAGTGACGCGGCCTGGTGCATGTCTTGCTGCAGGAAGGCCGTCATCGCGGGCTGCAAGCGGATCGCCTCGTCGAGCACCGGGTCGCTGCCCGGCGCGTAGGCGCCGAGGCGCACCAGGTCGCGGCTCTGGCGATAGCGGGAATAGGTCGCGCGAAAGCGCCGCGCGCATTCGGTGTGCTCGCGCGACACGACGTTGTGCATCACGCGCGAGGCCGATTGCTCGACGTCGATCGCCGGAAAGTGCGCCTCCTCCGCGAGCCCGCGCGACAGCACGATGTGGCCGTCCAGGATCGCGCGGGCAGCGTCGGCAATCGGGTCCTGCTGGTCGTCGCCTTCGGACAGTACGGTGTAGAACGCCGTGATGGAGCCATTGCCGTTGAGCCCGTTTCCGCTGCGCTCGACGAGCTGCGGCAACTTCGCAAAGCACGATGGCGGATAGCCCTTGGTGGCCGGCGGCTCGCCGATCGCGAGTGCGATCTCGCGCTGCGCCATCGCGTAGCGCGTGAGCGAATCCATGAGCAGCAGCACATGCTGTCCGCGGTCCCGGAAGTATTCGGCCACGGCCGTTGCATAGGCTGCGCCCTGCATGCGCAGCAGCGGTGGCGCATCGGCCGGCGCGGCCACGACGACCGAGCGTGCACGGCCTTCGGCGCCGAGGATGTCCTCGACGAATTCCTTGACCTCGCGGCCGCGCTCGCCGATGAGGCCGACCACGATCACGTCGGCCGCGGTGTAGCGCGCCATCATGCCGAGCAGCACGCTCTTGCCGACCCCCGAACCCGCGAAGAGGCCGATACGCTGGCCGCGGCCCACGGTGAGCAGTGCGTTGATGGCACGCACACCGGTGTCGAGCGGTTCGCGCACGGGGGCGCGGTCCATGGCGTTGATGGGTTGCCGGTCGAGCGGTTCGGCCGTCACGTCGGCGAGCGGGCCTTGATGGTCGAGCGGCGCGCCTTGCGGGTCGACCACGCGGCCGAGCAAGCCCGTGCCAAGCGGCAGGCGCAGCACGCCGACGCGCGCCGTCACATTCCGTTCGGGCTCGCCCAGACGCGGCACCGGCACGTAGGGCGGCGCAGGCATGACGCTGGCGCCGCTCGACAGGCCATGCACGTCGCCGGCCGGCATGAGAAACGCGCGCTGGTCCGAGAAGCCGACCACCTCGGCCAGCACCGGCGCCTGCTCGCCCATGCGCACGAGGCACTGCGAGCCGACCGGCACGCGCAGGCCCGCGGCTTCGAGCACCAGCCCGGTCAGGCGCGTCAAGGTACCGCGCAATGCAAGCCCGGGATCGTGGCAGGCGCGCGCATGCGCGTCGTCCATGAAGCGTTGCCAGACCTGTTGTTCAGGCGGCATCTGGACGTTCTTCCCATGGCATCGCGAGGCCGAGGCTGGCCACCGCGCGCGACCAGCGCATGGCGACGCTGCCATCGACCACGGCGCCCGCTGCGTCGACGAAGCAATCGCCTGGCTTGACGGCCGCATCGGGCAGCACGTTCACCGACTGGCCGCCGTACTGGCCGCCGAACTGGCCGCCGAACTGATCGCGCAACGCTTCGCCGAGCACATCGAAGTCGAGGGGCGACAGGCGCACGGTGGCGCTGCGGCCATCGGCGATCAGCAGTGCGACGGCCTCGTGCACCACGGGCTCGAGCGCCCTGGGGTCGGTCGCGAGTTCGTGGCGAATCACCTGGCGTGCGAGCGCGCAGGCAATCTCCAGCGTGCCGCGCGCGATGGATTGCTGCGCGTCGGCCAAGCCGGCTTCGGCCGATTGCAACAGGGCGGCGAGGCGGCGCGCGGCCTCCTGTCCTTCGTTGGCGCGGTACTGCGCAAATTGCGCCTCGGCCTCGGCCAGCGCCTGCGCGCGCCCGGCCGCGAAGCCTTCCCCGTGGCCTTGCGCATGCGCCTCGCGCAATGCCTGCGGGTCGGAGATGCCGCATTCGGGCTCGCCCGTGTCCGGCCCGACGGTTCCGAACTGCCAGCGCGCGACGTGCGCGATGTCTTCGCTCGCGATGATGCGTGTGGTGGGGCGCATCGTTCGTGTCAGACCATGCCGCCGTCGCCGCCACCGCCGAGCATCACCTGGCCTTCGTCCGCGAGGCGCCGCAGCGAACGCAGGATTTCCTTTTGCTGCGCCTCGACTTCCGACAGGCGCATCGGCCCGCGCGCTTCCAGGTCTTCGCGCAGCGCTTCGGCGGCGCGCGACGACATGTTCGACAGGAACTTGTTGCGCAACGGCGGCGCGGCGCCCTTGAGCGCAACGATGAGCGTTTCCGAGGCGACCTCCTTCAGCAGCAACTGGATCGACTTGTCGTCGAGCTTCATCACGTCGTCGAACACGAACATGAGGTCGGCGATCTGCGAGGCCAGGTCGGGGTCGTGGCCGCGGATGGCTTCGATGACCTGCGTGTCGACGCCCGCGCCCAGCAGGTTGATCATTCCGGCCGCCGTGCGCGCACCGCCGAGCGAAGGCTTCCTCACCTTGGCGCCGCCGGCCAGCACGCGGAACATCACTTCGTTGAGGTCTTCGAGCGCCGCTGGCTGGATGCCTTCGAGCGTGGCCACCCGCAGCAGGATTTCGGCGCGCTGTTCCTCGGGCAGCTTCACGAGGATGGCCGAGGCTTGCTCGGGCTCCAGGTGCACGAGGATGGCGGCGACGATCTGCGGATGCTCGACCTTCAACAGCTCGGCCACCGAGGCCGCATCCATCCACTTGAGGTTCTCGATGCCGCTCAGGTCGCCGGTATTCAAGATGCGGTCGATGAGGATCGAGGCTTTTTCTTCGCCGAGCGCGTGCTTCATCACGGCGCGCACGTACTCGCTGGTGTCGGCAGCGAACAGGCTCTGGCCGGCTGTGGCGTCGACGAAACGGTCGGCCACCGCGCCCAGCCGTTCGCGCGACACGGCGCGCGTCTTCGAGATGGTCTCGCCGATCTTCTGCACCTCGCGCGGCGAGAGATGGCGCAGCACCTCGCCGGCCTCCTGCTCGCCGAGCGACATCAGCAGGATGGCTGCGTCGTGGAGGCCTTGCTCGTCCATGGTGCGTTCGGCTTCAGGAGGCCGCGGCCGCGGCGTCGTCGCCGTTGACCCAGGTCTTCACGATGTTGGCGACGGCCACCGGGTTCTGCCGCGCCATCTGCCGCGCGCCTTCGAGTCGCGCCTGTTCGGGCGCCGAGGCCGGGATGGCTTCGGCCACCGGCGACGCAAGCGCCGGGCGTTGCAGCGTTTCGGCGAGCGTGGTGTCGATTTGCGCGCCGGGCAGTTGCAGCGGCGGCTCCACCGTTGCCAGTGTCTTCAGGCCCGGGCGCACCAGGCCGAGCAGCACGATCGCGCCGATCAGCACGAGGCCCACCGGCCATGCCAGGCTGCGCGCCAGGTCGATGGTCTGCGGGCTCTTCCAGATCGGCACCTCCGCCACTTCATCGCGCTCTCTGAGGAACTGCGCGTTCATGAGGTTGACCGAGTCGCCGCGGTCCTTGCTGAAGCCGATCGACTCGCGCACGAGTGCCGTCATCTGCTCGATCTGCTGCGCCGACAGCGGCGCGGCGGGGCCGGCCTTGCCCTGTGCGTCGGCAATGCTCTGGTAGTTGATGACCACGGCCGCGCTCAGGCGCCGGATCTGGCCGGTGGCGCCGCGCACGGTCTTCACGGTCTTGTCGACCTCGTAGTTGATCGTCGATTCGCGCTTGCCGGGCGGGCGCGATGCGGCGCCAGTGTTCGGCGCAGTGGCCGACGGCGAGAGCGGCGCCGCGGCACCGTTGATCGGCGCCGACGACGGGCCGGGCGGCTGGTTCGACGTGGCGCCCGGCACGCCCGATGGTGTCGCTGCCGCGGCGCCGGTGCTTTCAACTGTCTGCTGGCTGCGCACGGCGCTGGCCTCGGGCGCGAGGTTCGGGCGATGTTCTTCCGACGTGGCTTCGGTCTGCGAGAAGTCGACGTCGGCCGTGACTTGCGCCTTGACGTTCTGCCGTCCGACGATCGGCTCCAGCATGTCGAGGATGCGGCGCTGGTATTGCTGTTCGATCTGCTGCACGTACTGCAATTGCTGTGCATCGGCACTGCCGCCGGGCTCGTTGCCGGACGACGAAAGGAGCTTGCCGGTGTCGTCCAGCACGCTCACCGAACCCGGGCTCAGTTCGGGCACGCTGGAGGCCACGAGGTGCACGATGCCGGCGATCTGGTTGCGCTCCAGCACGCGGCCAGGGTGCAGGGTCAACAGCACCGACGCGGTCGGCTTCTGCTGCTCGCGGAAGAACCCGCTCTGGTTGGGCAACGCGAGGTGCACGCGTGCAGCCTGCACCGAGTCGAGGGCCTGGATGGATCGCGTGAGCTCGCCTTCAAGACCGCGCTGGAAGTTGAGCTTCTCCTGGAACTGCGTCATGCCGAAGCGGTTGTTCTCCATCAGCTCGAAGCCGGTCACGGAGCCCTTCGGCAAGCCTTGCGAGGCGAGGCGCAGGCGCAGGTCATGCACGCGGTCGGCGGGCACCATCACGGCGCCGCCACCTTCTGAATACTTGTAGGGCACGTTCATCTGCGCCAACTGCGCGATGACGGCGCCGCCGTCCTTGTCGGCCAGGTTGGCATACAGCACGCGCCAGTCCGGCTGGCGGCCGATGATGATGGCAACGACGGCCAGGGCGATCAGCAGCGCGGCGCCGACACCCAGCCGCAAGCGCTGGCGCGGATCCAGGGCTGCGAGCTTGCGCGACCACTGCGCGGGAGCGGCCTGGGTAGCGGGGATATCGGCGACGGCGGACATGGAGGGTGGGTGGTGCGGCACCGGGCCGGGTATCGGCTCGATGCACGCAACGATTATTCGAGGCGGACAGGGCGCGCATAAGCCGGATAAGGCGCGGCTTTCCCGTGCATTTCCCGCCATGGGCCGGGACGCGCGCACTTAGCATCGACGCCATGGACCTGCGCCTCAACCCCGTCACCGTACCGATCGCATCGCGCCCGGCGACGACACCGGTACGGGCCGGGGCCGCGCAGGAATCGGGTTTTGCCGGCGCCCTGCAAGGCGCGTTGAAGGCCGTGAGCGCGGCGCAAGGCGATGCCACCCAGCTTCAGCGCGAGGTCCAGCTGGAGAACCCGAATGTCAGCCTGGAGCAGACCATGGTCGCGCTGCAGAAGGCGCAGATCGGGTTCCAGGCGACCCTGAACGTGCGCAACCGGATGGTGCAGGCCTACACCGACATCATGAACATGCAGGTGTGAGCGAACTCCCTCCCATCGATGAGGGAGCGCTTGGCGATTTGCATGGCCTCGCACTGCTGCCGCGGATGGACCGCGAGATTGCATTGTTCGAGAATGACCGGGTTCATCACATGGAGTTTCGACAATGATCTTGAGGATTCCGTTTTCCGTGCTGGCCGTAGCGGCCGCCGTTGCCCTGCTGGCCGCAGGTTGCTCTTCCACCTCGAAAACCGGGAATTCAGGCACCGCCTCGCAGGCAGCGTCCGCGGCACCGGCCGCGCCGCCACCCAAGCCCGCCATCGAGGGCATGGGCTATGACGAGCTGAGCGGCATGCTGGGCGACGGCGGCGACAAGAACCTCAAGCAGGATCTGGTCGGCAAGACCGTGACGCTGACCCTTTCGAAGCCAGCCGTGCGCGGCGCGCCGGCCGGCGCCTATGTGGTCAATGACGGCGATGGGACCTTCTTCCGCTGCCGTTCGATGGGCGGCGGCTTCACCGGCGGCGAGGTGGTCACGAAAATCCGGGACTACCGCTATGTCGCCAAACCGGTTCAGCGGATCGTCGATCTCGACCGTTGCGCCGTGGCCGCCTCGGCTGCCGCGACGACCGCGGCCGCAGCATCCGCACCTGCAGCGGCACCAGCGCCCGCACCGTCCAGCGCCGGTGCCGGCACCGTCGGCGCCGGCAAGCCCGGCATGGATGCACGCGGCAATGTCGTCGATTCATCCAAGGTCGAGGCCGGCAGCGGCCGCACCGTGAAGGGCATCAACGACTACGAGGGCGAGATCACGGGCAACCCTGGCGCCGGCAGCAAGTTCACGCGGCTCCAGATCGGCATGCCGACGCGGCAGGTGACCGACCTGATCGGCCCACCCACCGACCAGGGCGCCTACATCACCGGCAAGGCCTGGATCCCGTTCTACTACGGCGGCGACAAGCACCGCTACGAGATGACTTACAAGGGCCAGGGCCGCCTCGTCTTTGCGGGCGGCGGCATGGGTGATTTCTCGAGCGGCTACCTGATCTGGATCATCCACAACCCGAACGAGACCGGGTACCGCTGAGGGCCCCTCAGAACGCGTTCTGGTAGCGCTCGACCTGGCAATCGAAGGAGCCGGGGTTGGTCTGGCAGACCCCGTAGCCTCCCGGCGGGACGGTGCCGCAACCGGCAAGGATGGATAGAAGCATTGCGGTCATCCACTTGGACATTTGGATCCTTCCGCCGATCGGCGCGTTCCAGGGGACAGTGATCGAGTTTGGCACCTTTCGTGTCTGCCGCCTACGGAGTTGGGCGGTTGCACTGGACGCTCAATGAATCAACTGCAGCTTTGCATCGAAGAGCTGCGCAAACCGGCTCATCCAGGGTTCGGCCAGAACGCGGATCTCCGCATCGTTGCGCAGGATGCGCTGCATGATGCGCGCCTTCTCGGCACGGTCTTCGCGCGGCAGTTGCGCGGTGCGGCAGCGAAAGCGCAATTGCTCGATGAGCACGGCGCAGGCGCCTTCGCAGCGGACCACGTCGTCCCAGTCTTCGCGGCGCGCAGCTTCGAGCATTTGCCGGCTCGCGGCTTCGATCGCCTTGTAGTAGTCAAGCAGTCGGTCTTCCATCGATAGCTCCGATGTTGCCTTCAGCCGTGCCGCCGCGGGCCGATGGCCTGCCAGCTTTCGGCCACGGGGGCGATGAGGGCCGCGACCTCGGCGAGCAGGTCGCCGTCATTGCGAACGTTGGCCAGCGTGATCCGTTCGATGCAGTAGTCGTACAGCGCACGCAGCCGCGCAGCCAGCTCGCCGCCTCGCTCGTCGTCGAGCCCGCCCTTCAGCCCCTCTTCGAGGAAGCGCAGCGCGCGCATCACCTGCAAGCCCTTTGCCGCAACGTCGCCGCGCTGCAATGCGCCGCGCGCGGCCTGCAGGGCCTGCTGCAGGCCGTCGAACAGCAGGACGACCAGCTGATGCGGGTCGGCACCGTCGACGCTGGACTGGACGCCGACGGTCCGGTAGGCATTGGCGGCGCGGAGGCTGGGTGGTGTGTACATGGATTTGTTATCGGCATCTGCCGGGAGAACTCAAGCAGGATCCTTGAATTCAGGGAGCGCCGACCCTTCAAGCCTTCGCCTTGTTCCACTGCGCAATCTGCTGCGTGACGTAAGCGTTCAATGCATTGAGCGAACTCATCGTCGTATCGAGCGTCGTGTACTGCTTGCGCATGCGCGCCTCGACCAGCGTGAGGCGGTCGTTGAGATTGTCCTGGTCCTTGCGGTTGGCCGTCTTCTGGCTTTGCAAGGAACCGGTCTTGGTGGCCAGCGTGCCGGTGGCGCCGATAGCGAAACCGATGAAGCCGGCCAGCCGCGTGGCAAAGCCGGTGCTGCCGTTGGCATCGTTCGCGCGCGCGGTGAAGAACTGCGATACCGCTTTCGGGTCCGCGAGCGCCGCTGCAAGCTTGGTGCTGTCGACCGCCAGGTCGCCGGCGCCGTCCTTCGCGATCGACACGCCCAGGTCCGACAGGCGTTGCAAGGTGCCGCCGCCCGACATCGCCCCGATCAGGCTGCGCATCGCCGTCTGCAGGCCGGTGGTGGTGGCGTCGCCCTGCAGCAATGCGCCGGTCTTGGTCGTGGGGTTGTAGGCGGTCGCCTGGTTCAGCATCTCGTTCATGCTGTTGTAGGCCTTGACGAAGGCATTCACCGCGGCGGTCTGCGAGGCGGTGTCGACGCTGGCCGTGATCTCGACCGGCGCGGTGGTCACCTGCGACAGCGTGATCGACAACCCTGGCACCGTATCGGCCAGCTTGTTGCTGCCGGAGGTGATCGGCACGCCGTTGATGGTGGCCTTGGCATTCAGGCCATATTGAATCGTGTTCGCCGCCATGCCCGCGCCAGCGGCCGGGTTGTCGAATGCGAATGCCGACAGGCTTGGCCCCGTGGCTGCGGTGTCGTCGGTGGCCTGCACGCGAAAGCCCGCGGCTTCGCCGGTCGTCGACGAGCGCATCAGCAGCCGCTCGCCCGACAGGTCCTTCATCACGGTGGCCGTGACGCCGGCACCGGCCGCGTTGATCTTGCTCGCGATGGTCGACATGCTGTCGCCCTCCGCCACCGTGACCGATACCGCGGGGGCGGTGCCGGCCGTGAAAGCCGGCGCCGCACCGGACGACCAGTTGCCGAGTTGGATCAACAGGGTGCCCGCGCCGAAACCGCTGCCCGCCAGGACGGTATTCGACGCGACCGACTGCGCACGCGCGAGTTGCGAGACTGCCATGCTGAAAGACGTGGCCGTGGAACTGTCGCCCGAGGTGCTCACCGACACCGCGCTGTTGTTGGACGAACTCACGGTCCTGGCATTCCATGTCGCGGGCAATGCGAGCTTGGCCACCGCATCGTTCAACGTCGACATCTGCGACTTGAGCGTGCCGAAGGCCGAGATCTTGCTGTTCAGCGTGCTGGCCTGCGTCTGCAGCGTGGTGAGCGGCTGTTTCTCGATGTCCATGAGCTTGGTGACGATGCTGTCCACATCGAGACCGCTGCCGATGCCCGCCGATGAAATCGTTGCCATGTCGTCTGCTCCTTCGTCGGCCGAATGGCCAAAAAGCGGCGGACGGGAAATCCGTCAGCCGCCTTGTGCGTGCGGGGCGCCGCCGCCCTCGCACACGGGTGTCGCCGCGCCGCTTACTTCAGCAGGCTCAGCACCGTTTGCGGCAACTGGTTGGCTTGCGCCACCATCGCGGTGCCGGCTTGCTGCAGGATCTGCGCGCGCGAGAGGTTCGCCGTTTCCGTCGCGAAGTCGGCGTCCTGGATGCGCGAGCGCGACGCCGAGGTGTTCTCCGAATTGGTCGTCAGGTTGGTCACCACCGAGCTGAAGCGGTTCTGGATCGCACCCAGGTCGGCACGGCTGCTGTTGACCGTGCTCAGTGCCTTGTCGACCAGCGCCAGCGCTTGCTGCGCGCCCTTGACGGTGGTGATGTCGAGGTCCTTGGCGAATTTGGCGGCGGGCGCGGCGGTCGTCGTGGTCGGCGCGGTCGGGGCCGTGGCGCCGGTCCAGGTGCCGACGGCGACCGCAAAGCCCTTGAACGCGCCCGTCGAGTCCACGCTTTCCTTCACGGAGTCGAGCGTGATCGCACCGGCCGTCGTGCCGACCGTGGCCATGACGCCGGTTTCGCCGAGCTTGTCGTTGATGGCGCTGGCAAGTGCCGCCGTTGCCGCCTTCTGCGTGGTGGCCGCATCGACGCCCGACGCCTTCACGGTGATGTCGTCCAAGGTGACCGTCTTGCCCGCGCTGTCGGTGATGGTGAAACCCGATATCTTGACGTCGGTGTTGCCGTCCGCCGGCGCCGCCACGGTCAGCGAGTTCGAATCGAACACCGCCCCGCCCAGGGCAGCGGCCGTCGTGTTGGCGATCTTGTTGATGCCGATGGTCTGGCCCGCATTGGCGCCCACCTGGAACAGCTGGCTGCTGAACGAACCGTCCAGCAGCTTGGTGCCGTTGAAGTCCGACTGCTTCGACACGCGGTCGATTTCCGACACGAGCTGAGTCACTTCCGAGTTCAGCGCGGTGCGGTCGGTCGACGAGTTGGTGGCGTTGGCCGACTGCACCGCCAGTTCGCGGATGCGCTGCAGGTTGTTGCCGATTTCGCCGAGCGAGCCTTCAGCCGTTTGCGCCAGCGAGATGCCGTCGTTGGCATTGCGCACGGCCTGGTTCATGCCGCGGATCTGCGAGGTCATGCGCTCCGAGATCGCGAGGCCGGCGGCGTCGTCCTTCGCACTGTTGATGCGCAGGCCAGACGACAGGCGCTGCATCGACGTGGCCAATGAATTCTGGCTTTGCGACAGGTTGCGTTGTGCAGTGAGCGAACTGATGTTGGTATTGATGGTCGAGGCCATGAAGAGCTCCTTTGAAGCTGAATAAATCCGGCATTGCTGCCAATGACACGCCAGCAGAGAGACTGGCCACCTGGCGGATCACATTCGAGACCCGTTGGGTTGGTTTTCGGATCGAAACGCATGCAGCTTGAGTCTTTTATTTTTTGCAGCCCACCCTCAAGAAATCCGCTCAGCGGCAGACCAGCAAGTGTTGCAATACCGCACGCCAACAAAGTCACGTATTGGCCAACCGATGTGATGACGTCAAACAACGCCGCCTTGCCGGACCTTTGCGTGATCTGAATACCTTGGTGTTCGGACGCGTTCCTGATCTGTATGCAGGAAGTTTTCACGAACACTTTGGGTGTAGGCAGCAGGACGACAAGAACCGTCCCGAGGGAGACGCCGTTTACAGTTTCTTCCCTATTAAAGTTTGGATGGGGATCGACAGAATCGGTTTCAACGCAACCAGGACCCTCGTCCTTCCGAAAGCCTCCGACATGACCAGCGAGCAGATCCTTGCCGAGATACGCGAAGCCAACCTCACCTACCTGATGCTGGCGCAGAGCCTGATCCGGGCCGACAAGGCGCAGGCATTGTTCCGTCTCGGACTGTCCGAAGAATCGGCCGACCTGATTGACGGACTGTCGCCGGCACAGGTAATGAAGATCGCATCGGGCAGCATGTTGCTGTGCCGCTTCCGCGCCGACGACGACATGGTGTGGAGCCTGCTCACGCAGCACAACGTCAACGGCCGCACCGTGAACGACGCCACCACGCGGTTGCATGCAGGCATCGTGATGGCCGGCCGCTACGCCGACTCGGTCCAACCCTGAGCACGGCGGGCAACGAACATGGCCACTTCCAGAAGCGTTCTCGGCGACTCGCAGCAGATCGGCCGCGCCGTCAGCCTCATCGGCCTGGGCGCGCGCCTGCAGGTGCTCGAAAGCGAAACCGAACTCTCGTACGAGCGGCTGCTGCGGCTCTACAAGGAGGTGGCGGGCAAGTCGCCCTCCAAGGGCCAGCTCCCCTTTTCGACCGACTGGTTCCTGACCTGGCAGCCGAACATCCATGCCTCGCTGTTCCAGAACATCCACACCTATCTTTCGAAGACGAGCGACCTCGAACCGGTCGACGTGCTTATCAAGGCCTATCAGCTCTACACCGAGCAGATCTCGTCGTGCGACATCGAGCCGCAGTTGTCCATCACCCGCGCCTGGCGCCTGGTGCGCTTCATGGAGAACAACATGCTGACGATGACCAGGTGCTCCCGGTGCGGCGGCCACTTCGTCACCGAGCCCTATGAAAACGCGAAGCACTTCATCTGCGGCTTGTGCGTGCCGCCGGCGCGTGCGGGCAAGGGAGCGGCGGCGGGTGGCATTCATCTGCAGTGAATTCTGCGGACGGGCCTGCCGGCCAATGACACGATAAGGGCCCTTGAACGGGCCCTTTTCCTTGGAGCGCCGCGGCGTCGATCAAGGCCCAATCAGGTCACATCCTGAACTGACCACGCTCCATGTTCGTCATCATCGGTTACCTCGTCGCGCTGGGCTGCATCTTCGGCGGCTACATCATTCACGGCGGCAACATCGCGGTGGTGCTGCATGCGCTGCCGATCGAGATGATGGTGATCGGCGGCGGCGCGATCGGCGCCTTCATCGTCAACAACCAGCCCAAGGTGCTGAAGGCCACGATGCGCGCGGTGCCGACGGCCTTCAAGGGCTCGAAGTACACCAAGGCGCGCTACATGGAACTGATGGCGCTGCTCTACGACATCCTGCAGAAGGCGCGCAAGGACGGGCTGATGTCGATCGAGAAAGACGTCGAAGGCCCGCACGACTCGCCCATCTTCCAGAAGTACACGACGGTCGGCAAGGACCACCACGTCGTCGAGTTCACCACCGACTACCTGCGCATGATGGTGTCGGGCAACCTGAACGCACACGAGATCGAAGCGCTGATGGACAGCGAGATCGAGACGCATCACCAGGAGGAGCACGCGCCGGTGGCAGCCATTGCGCGGTTGGCCGGCGGCTTGCCGGCCTTCGGCATCGTGGCCGCCGTGCTCGGCGTGGTGAACACGATGGGTTCCGTGGGCCAGCCGCCCGCGGTGCTGGGCGCGATGATCGGCTCGGCGCTGGTCGGCACCTTCCTCGGCATCCTGATGGCGTACTGCATCGTCGAGCCCTTCGGTGGACTGCTGGAACAGAAGGCCGAGGACGGCTCCAAGGAGCTGCAGTGCATCAAGACGACGCTGCTCGCGAGCATGCAGGGCTACAACCCGACGACTGCCATCGAGTTCGGTCGCAAGGTGCTGTTCTCGAGCGACCGCCCGAGCTTCAGCGAGCTTGAATCGCACGTGAAGAAGAAGTAAGCCATGGCCACCAAGAAGCTGCAGCCGATCATCATCAAGCGGGTGAAGAAGACGGCGCATGCCCACCACGGCGGCGCCTGGAAGATCGCCTATGCCGATTTCGTGACCGCGATGATGGCGTTCTTCCTGCTGATGTGGCTGCTGGGTTCCACGGCCAAGGGCGACCTGCAGGGCATTGCCTCCTACTTCAACTCGCCGCTGCAGGTGGCGATGCCGGGCGGCTCGGGCGCGGGCAACAGTTCCAGCATCATTCCCGGCGGCGGCACCGACCTCACGCGCACCAACGGCCAGGTGCGCCGTTCCGAGGGCCAGAACAACGACCGCGCACGCATGAACGACGACGACCGCAAGGCGCAGATGGCGAAGCAGGACGCGCGCCGCATCGCCGCCCTGCGCGAGAAGATCGACGGGCTGCTGAGCGAGAACGCGATCCTCAGGGAGTTCCGCTCGCAGATCCGCATGGAGGTGACGCCCGATGGCCTGGAGATCCAGATCGTCGACGCGCAGAACCGGCCGATGTTCGACACCGGCGCCGCACTCGTGAAGCCCTATATGCGCGACATCCTGCGCGCCATCGGCACCTCGCTCAACAACGTCGAGAATCGCGTGAGCCTGGCCGGCCACACCGATGGCGCACCGTATGGCAACGGCGACCGCGGCTATGGCAACTGGGAGTTGTCGGCCGACCGCGCGAATGCCTCGCGCCGCGAACTCGTGGCCTCGGGCATGCCCGACGACAAGCTGGTGCGCGTGGTGGGCCTCGCGGCGAGCGACCTGCTCGACAAGAACAACGCGCTGTCGCCGGTGAACCGCCGCATCAGCATCACGGTGCTGACGCACGAGGCCGAGGCGCGGCTGCTTGGAACCAGGCGCATGGATGCGCCCGATGCCGTGAAGGCCATTGCCGAACAGGTCGCCGCGCGAGACCACGACAAGGCCGTCGCATCGACGCAGGCCGCCCTCGCCGCGGCGAATTGACGGGCACTGCAGCCTCTAATCGGCCCATCGCGCGGGCCGCTGATTCGCACAATGGAGGGCACTCGTAACCCACCATGGAATCCAGCAGCCAGGACCGTCAACTCCCCGCCACGCAGCGCAAGCTCGACCAGGCGCGGCGGGACGGGCAAGCGGCGCGGTCCAAGGACTTGCCGCATCTGGCGGTGCTCGGCACGGGCGGCGTTGCATTGCTGCTGCTCGCGCCGGCGGGGTTCGAACGCATGCGCGCCGCGCTGGCGCAAGCCTTTCACTTCAACGCGAACAGCATCGCGCAGCCGGGCGACATGCTGGCGCGGCTCTCGGCCTACGCGCAACTGGGTCTGATCGGTTGCGCGATCTTCTCGGCCATCGTGCTTTTCGCGGCCATCGGAACCACGGTGGCGACGGGCGGCTGGGTCGCGAGCCTGAAGTCGATCACGCCGGACCTCGGCCGGTTGAATCCGCTGTCGGGCATCGGCAACCTCGTGTCCAGGCAGCAGCTCGTCAACGTCGCGAAGCTGGTGCTGATGTCGGCGCTGCTCGGTACGGTCGGGTACATGTTCGCAGCCGGCTCGCTGCGGACCATTGCGCAACTGGCGATGCAGCAGTCGCCGGCCGGCCTTGCGGCAATGGGCGATTGGCTGGTCACCGGCCTGAGCCTGGTGATGCTCGTGGTGCTGGCGGCTGCCCTCGTCGACGTGCCGCTGCAAACTTATTTCCACCGCGCCAAGCTGCGCATGTCGCACCAGGAAATCAAGCAGGAGCACAAGGAAGCCGACGGCGACCCGCACACCAAGGGCCGGCAGCGCAAGACCGCACGCGAGATCGCGCAGCGCAGCAGCATCACCGCCGTGCCGCGCGCCGACTTCATCCTGATGAACCCGACCCACTTCGCGGTCGCGATGCGCTATGACGAGAAGGAAATGAGCGCACCGCAAGTCATCTCGAAGGGCGCCGACCTGCTCGCGATGAAGATCCGCGAGATCGCGAACCAGCATTCGATCCCGGTCGTGCAGTCGCCGATGCTGGCGCGCGCCCTGTACGCGCATGCCGAGCTGGACCAGCCGATTCCCGCCAGCCTCTATACCGCGGTGGCGCAAGTGCTGGCCTACGTCTATCGCTTCGAGGCTGCGCTGCGCGGCGAGGCGCCGATGCCGCTGGTCGTGCCGGAGCCCTTCGTGCCGCCGGAGCTCGATCCGCTCAACAAGATGAAGCCCGCATGAACCCGCAATTGCCTCGACAACTCCGCCAGTGGTTCGGCGCACAGGGCGCGATGTTCCAGCGCGCCGCTGCGCCGCTGCTCGTCGTCGCGATCCTCGCGCTGATGGTGCTGCCGATCCCGGCGTGGCTGCTCGACACCTTCTTCACCATCAACATCGCGGTGGCGTTGATGGTGATGATGGTCGCGGCGTACATGGTGCGGCCGCTGGACTTCGCGGCGTTTCCTTCCGTGCTGCTGCTGACCACGCTGATGCGCCTGTCGCTCAACGTCGCCTCCACGCGCGTCGTGCTGCTGCAAGGCCACACCGGGCCGGGCGCGGCGGGCGCGGTGATCGAATCGTTCGGCCACTTCCTCATCGGCGGCAACTTCGCGGTCGGCCTGATCGTGTTCGCGATCCTCGTGGTCATCAACTTCGTCGTGGTCACCAAGGGCGCCGAGCGCATTGCCGAGGTGTCGGCGCGCTTCACGCTCGATGCGATGCCGGGCAAGCAGATGGCGGTGGATGCCGACCTCAGCGCCGGCGTGATCGACGAGAAGGAAGCACGCCGTCGCCGAGGCGAAGTCGCCGAAGAAGCCAACTTCTTCGGCGCCATGGACGGTGCCTCGAAGTTCGTGCGCGGCGACGCGATTGCGGGCATCCTGATCCTCGTCATCAGCGTGATCGGCGGCTTCACCATCGGCGTGCTGCAGCATGGCTTGCCGGTCGGCAAGGCGGCCGACACCTACGTGCTGCTGGCAGTCGGCGATGCGCTGGTAGCGCAGATTCCGGGGCTGCTGATTTCGGTTGCGGCGGCCATGGTGATTTCCCGCGTCGGCAAGGAAAAGGACGTCGGCCACCAGATCGTGCAGCAGCTTTTCACCTCGCCGCGCGTGCTGGGCCTGACGGCTGGCGTGCTGGGTTTGCTGGGCGTGATTCCCGGCATGCCGAACCTCGTGTTCCTTGCCATGGCAAGCGTGCTCGGCTATGCCGCATGGACCATCTCGCGGCGGCCGCCACCGGCAGAGGCCGCGCCGCCCCCGCCGCCCTCGGCCGATGCCGAAGCCACCTGGGACGACCTGCAACCTGTCGACCTGCTCGGCCTCGAACTCGGCTACCGCCTCATCGCTCTCGTCGACAAGAACCGCACCGGCGATCTGCTCACCCGCATCAAGGGCGTGCGCCGCAAGTTCGCGCAGGAGGTCGGCTTCCTGCCCCCGGCCGTGCACGTGCGCGACAACCTGGAGCTCAAGCCGAGCGGCTACCGCGTCACCCTGCGCGGTGTGATCGTGGCCGAGGGCGAGGCGTTCCCGGGCATGTACCTGGCAATCAACCCTGGCGGCATCACCACGCCGCTGATCGGCACGCCGACCACCGACCCCGCCTTCGGCCTGCCCGCGCACTGGATCGAGGAGCGGCAGAAGGAAGCCGCGCAAATGGCCGGTTTTACCGTCGTTGATTCGCCCACCGTGATGGCGACCCATCTCTCACACTTGATGCAGGTTCAGGCAGCGCGCCTGCTGAGCCGCACCGAGACCCAACAACTGGTTGAACACGTGAGCAAGCTGGCCCCCAAACTGATCGAGGAAGTCGTACCCAAGCTGGTACCGATCTCCACCTTCCAGAAGGTGCTTCAACTGCTGCTGGAAGAGTCGGTCCATATCCGCGACATCCGCACCATCATCGAGACGCTGGCCGAGCAGGCCGGCCAGACCACCGACGCCAACGACCTCGCGCGCCGCGTGCGCATTGCACTCGCGCCGGCCATCGTGCAACAGATCTATGGGGCCGTGAAGGAACTCGACGTGATCGCCATCGAGCCTGGCTTCGAGCGCCTGCTCGTCCAGGCGCTGGCCAACGCGCAAGCCCCGGCGCTCGATCCCGGCGTGGCCGAGCTCTTCACGCGCACCGCCGCTGAAGTCGCGAACAAGCAGGAAGAGCTGGGCGTGCCCGCCTGCCTGCTGGTGCCCGATGCGATCCGGGGAGCGATCTCACGCCTGGTTCGCCGCGTGGCGCCCCGCCTGCAAGTGCTGGCGCACAGCGAGATTCCCGAGACCCACACCATTCGCATTGGCCCGATTCTTCGAGGTGCTTCCGCATGAACATCCAACGCTTTATCGCACCGACCGCCCGCGAGGCACTGGCCAAGGCACGCGCGGCCTTTGGTGACGACACGCTGATCCTGTCGAACCGGCAATTGGCCGAGGGCGTCGAGGTGATGGCTGCGACGGAAGCCGCGCTGGCGTTGATCGATGCGGCGCCGCAGGCTGCTGTTTCGAAGGGGCCCGCGCCCGTGCCGGCCGCCGCCCCCGCCCCGCAGGTGCAAGCCGTTGCGGCGCCCGCGCTGGACACGGCCGTGGAAGCCGACACCGAGCAGTTGGCGATGAGCACGCTGTCGTTCCAGGACTATGTGCGCGAGCGCATGCTGCGTCGCCAGCATGAGGCGCTTGCGCGGCAAGCGGCCGGAGCGGCGGAGCCGCTGTCTACGACCGCACCCGTGTTCGTGCGCGCAGCGGTCGAACCTGTGCCGGCGCCGCAGCGCACAACGGTCGATCCTGTGCCGGCGCCGCAGCGCGCAACGGCCGAGCCTGCGCCAGTGTCTGCGCCAGTGTCTGCGCCGCGGCCCGTACCGGCGGAGCCATCGACGCCGGTCGCTGTCGATTTGCGCGAAGTCGCGCCCGTGCCTGCACCCGCTCCCGCACAACCAAGGCAGCAACCCGGTACACCCGACATCGAGCCCGCGCCGGCACACTCGGAAGCCGCTCCCGCAACGGCCCACGTGCTGGCCGAACTGCAAGCGATGAAGGCGCTGATGGACGAGCGCTTCACCACGCTCGCCTGGCTCGGCCGTGCGCAGCAAGACCCGATCCAGCAGAACCTGATGCTGAAACTGGTGCGCGCGGGCTACTCGCCGAGCCTGGCACGCACGGTGCTCGAAGGCATGCCGGGCGAACTGGAACCCGCGAACGCCGTACGCTGGCTGCTCGGCACGCTCGAATACCGCCTCGGCGGCATGCCTGCGCTACCGACCATTCCGGAAGAAGGCGGCGTGTTCGCGCTCGTCGGCGCGACGGGCGTCGGCAAGACCACGAGTGCCGCCAAGCTCGCCACCTTCGGCGCGCAATTGCATGGCGCTGCAAGCGTCGGTCTCATCACGCTCGACACGCAGCGCGCCGGCGCGCACGAACAACTGCGCGCCTACGGCCGCAACCTCGGCGTGGTCGCGCATGCGGCGCACGACCGTGCCGCGCTGCTTGACCTGCTCGGCCTGTTGGCAAGCAAGAAGATTGTCATCATCGACACCGCCGGCGTCGCGCCGCACGACCCACGCCGCCGCGAGATGCTCGAGCTGCTCGACATACCGAGCATCAAGCGCGTGCTGGTGCTCAATGCCGGCGCGCACGGCGACACGCTGGAAGACATGGCCATCGCCTTCAAGCTCGGCGGCACGCGCCAGGCCATCGTGTCGAAGATCGACGAGGCGGCCAAGCTCGGCCCGGTGATCGACGTGCTGATTCGCCACGAGTTCGTCGTGCGCGGCATCAGCAACGGCCAGCGCGTGCCCGAGGACTGGCAGGCCGGCAATGCGCGCGGCTTGGTGCGCGCGTCGATGCAGGCCGCGCAACGCTCGGCCTTCGACCCCAGGACGGCCGACCTGCCCTGCTACTTCTCGCCCGTCGGCGAAGCGGCCTGAGCGGACGCCCAGCGCATGCTTGCTGCTCCTCCATCCGCCACGGCCGCCGCACAGATGTACAACCCGCAGGGCCGGCTCGACCGCGACGGCCTGATCCGCCAATACGTGCCGCTGGTCCAGCGACTGGCGCACCACATGATCGCCAAGCTGCCGGCGAACGTCGAACTCGACGACCTCATCCAGGCCGGCATGATCGGGCTGGCCGACGCGCTCTCGCGCTATGAGGCGAGCCAGGGCGTGCAGTTCGAGACCTTCGCGACGCAACGGATCCGCGGCGCCATGCTCGACGAACTGCGCGACGGCGACTGGCTGTCGCGTGGCTCGCGCAAGAGCCAGAAGGAGATCGAGAAGGCGCTGCACAAGCTGGAGCACCAGCTCGGCCGCTCGCCGGCCGAATCGGAGATCGCCAGCGAACTCAACATGCCGCTGGCCGAATACCAGTCGCTGTTGAGCCGCGTGCGCGGGACGCAGCTTGTGTACCTGGAAGACATCGGCGCCGGCCACGGCGAAGACGACGACGGCTTCCTCGATCGCCACGTCGCCGACACCGAAGCCGACCCGCTCAGCGTGCTCAAGGACCAGCGCCTGCGCCAGGCACTTGTCGCCGCCATCGAAGGCCTGCCCGAACGCGAGCGCTACATCATGGGCATGTACTACGAGCAGGATATGAACCTGAAGGAGATCGCGGCTGTGCTGGGTATCACGGAATCGCGGGTGTGCCAGTTGCACAGCCAGTCGATTGCGCGGTTGCGGGCGAAGATGCGTAGTCACTGAGCTGCGCCTGCGGTCAGCGCTCGGTGCCGTGCGGTTCGGCCTGCTTGCAGCGGGAACGGTAGTTATGCGTGGACGGTGATTCGCTTGAGGGCTTGAGGGCTTGAGGGCTTGAGGGCTTGAGGGCTTGAGGGCTTGAGGGCCTGAGGGCTTGAGGGCTTGAGGGGCCATGGCGGTCGGTGAACGTGCTGTCGCCAAGGGCAGCAGCGCAGCGGAAACGCCACTTCGCGGCGAAGGCCCGAATACGCGTTCATGGCCCGACTGCCGCTTTTGCATGTAGCTGTTCTGCTCCGGCGCGGATCGCGCTCACGTTGCATCGAATCCACGCCGCAATTCCGGTCGTGGCACTACGTCACGGAACTGCCGCTCCTGCATTCTGATTTGACTATTGTTATTAATTGACCGACGCGGTCTCGCGATGATTCTTGGTTCTTCAGGGATCAAGAAAATCATGAATTCGCATTGCCATCGCGTCATCTTCAACGCAGCGCGTGGCCTGCGCATGGCGGTGCAAGAAACCGCGAAGAGCGATGGCAAGGCGCCGGGCGCCACATCAGGCACTGCATCAGGCACAAGCGCATCGAGTGCGTTCAGCGCGGCATTGGCGGCTGCGCTCTTCATGTCGCCCGCGCTGGCCCAGGTGGTGGCGAACCCGACGTCGCCCGGCACCCTGCGCCCCATCGTGCTGGTCGCGCCGAACGGCGTGCCGACCGTAAACATCACCCCGCCTTCGGCGGCCGGTGTCTCGCGCAACCAGTACGCCGACTTCAACGTTGCGGCCTCCGGCCTGATCCTGAACAACAGCCGCGTTTCCGTGCAAAGCCAGATCGGCGGCTGGATTGCCGGCAACCAGAACCTGGCCACCGGCTCGGCGCGCATCATCCTCAATGAAGTCATCGGCGGGAGCGCGAGCCGGATCCGGGGCGCGCTGGAAGTGGCCGGCCCGCGCACGGAGGTGATCGTCGCGAACCCCAGCGGCATTGCCGTGAGTGGCGGCAGCTTCATCAACATCTCCAACCTCACGCTGACCACCGGCCTGCCGCAAGTCAACGCCTTCGGTGGACTGGACAGCTATGTCGTTCGTGGCGGCTCGGTCACCGTCGACGGCGCGGGCCTGGATGCGAGCCGCACCGACTCGGCCGCGATCCTGGCGCGCGCGGTCAACATCGGCGGTGGCATCTGGGCGCCGGACCTGAAGGTGGTCTCCGGCGCCAACCAGATCTCGGCCGACCACAGCCAGGTCACGCCGGTGGCCGGGGCCGGCTCCACGCCCACCTATGCGGTGGACGTCTCGCAACTCGGCGGGATGTACTCGAACCACATCTGGCTGGTCGGGACCGAACATGGGCTGGGGGTGCGCAACGCGGGAGCGATTCAGGCGCATGGCAGCAACGCCCCGGTGGGCCTGGCCGGCATCGGCCAGTTCGTCATCACCGCGGCGGGCCGGCTGGAGAACACCGGGACGATCCAGTCCACGGCAGACACCAGCATCACGGCCGCAAGCCTTGCCAACGCGGGCAATATCACCAGCGCCACCAGCCTGAAGGTCGCCACCGCGGGCGACCTCGCCAACAACCTCAACGGTGTCGGCGGCACGCTCGAAGGCCCGCGTGTCGAACTCTCCAGCAGCGCGGGCAACGTGGACAACCGCAATGGCGGCGCGATCCGCCAGACCAGTACCGCGGCCTTGAGCCTGAGTGCGCCCACGCTCAGCAATACGGCGGGTGGATGGATTGGAGCGGAACCGGTACCCGTGGCAACGACCAGCACCGGCACCAGCACCGGCACCGGAACCAGCACCACTGCCGCAACAGGAACCGGCAGCACGTCCACGGGTGCTGGCACGACAACGAGTGGCACCACTTCCACGGCAAGCACGTCGACCACGACTGCTGCTGCTGCCGTTCCCGTCGCACCGGGCTCGATCACGGCGTCCGGCGCGATATGGAACGACAACGGCGGCAAAGTCTACGCAGGCGGCCCCGTCACGCTGCAGACCGCGAACCTCGCCAACAACGGCGGAACACTGAGCGTGGCGAGCATGACGCTCAGCCAGCCGGGCTTCCAGAACGCAGGCGGCACTCTCAACGTCAGCGGCGCCTTCAACGCAACCCTCGGTACCTTCGACAACTCGGGCGGCAGCCTGCATGCAGGCAGCCTGAACATCGCGAGCACGGGCGACTTCAACAACCAGGACGGCGAGCTGACCAGCGATGCCGACGCCAACCTCACGGTGGACGGCTCGGCCAGCAACAAGCGAGGGACCATCTCCGCAGCGGGCGCCTTGACGCTCGACGTGGCAGGCGCGATATCCAACGTCGGCGCGACGCTGCTGGCCAACCAGGCCGT
>NZ_JBBKZV010000025.1:0-104796 GCF_037889915.1 Variovorax humicola
CGTTGTAGCGACGCACCTCGCCCCCTTCGGGAATGTCCACCAGCGCCACCTTGTGCGCCTGCGGCACCTTGTCCACCAGCGTCAGGCCCGAGGGGAAGGTGGTGCCCGCGGACAGGCCGCCGTCGTTGGCGACGATCGCGACGTTGTCGCGCTCGTGCATCGTGATGAAGAGGGGTGCCTGTGCAGGCGTTTCACGCATCATGTGGCCTCCGATGATTCGCCGTGTTCAATCACTTGGCAGCCGCGCTCGCCGGCATCCAGCGTGGTTGCGGAACGCGCTCGCCGCTGCGGGCCAGCAAGCACACGACGACGGCTGCGGCGATGTCGAAGACCGCCAGCAGCACGAACAGCGGGCTGTATCCAACTTGCGTGACGAGCACACCAAACAGCGCGGTGAATGCCGCGGCCCCGAGGTAGCCCGCCATGCCACCCATGCCGGTGGCCGTGGCGACCTCGTTCTTGCCGAACATGTCGGAGGTGATGGAATACAGCGCGCCTGACAGAGTCTGGTGCGCGAAGCCGCCAATGCACAGCAGCGCGATGGCCACATACGGACTGGCGACGAAGCCGACACAGGCCGGACCGACCATGCACAGCGCGCCGAAGACGAAGACCATCTTGCGCGAGGTGAACAGCGAAACCTTGGCGTACTTGTGGAAGAGCGGGCTCAAGTAGCCGCCGAGCACGCAGCCGATGTCAGCCGCCAGGAAGGGCATCCACGCGAACATCGCCACTTCCTTCAGGTTCATGTGCCGCTCGGTCATCATGTACAGCGGGATCCAGGCGTTGAAGGTCTGCCATGCCGGCTCGGACAGGATGCGCGGGATGCCGATCGCCCAGAAGTCGCGGCTGCGGACCATCTCGGTCCACTTGCGCTTGGCTGAGCCGGCGTTGTTGTACTTGGCTTCCTGGCCGGAGAGGATGTAGTCCCGTTCGGATTCGGAGAGGCCCTTGTGGTCACGCGGGTGCCGATAGAACAGCATCCACAACGCGCTCCAGATGACGCCCAGCGCGCCGACGATCAGGAAGGCCCACTGCCATTGCCCATGCATCAGGGCCCAGACCACCAGCGGGGGCGCCAGCAGCGCACCGACCGACGAGCCGATGTTGAACCAGCCGATCGCCACCGAGCGCTCCTTGGCCGGGAACCACTCCGTCGTCGACTTGACGCCAGCGGGAATGCCGGCTGCTTCGGTGAGACCCAGCAGTCCGCGGAAGAAGGCAAGGCTTTGCCAGCCGGTGGACCATGCCGCCGCCGCGCAGGCCAGCGACCAGAGCAGCGCAAAGACGCCAAAGCCGATCTTCGTGCCGATCGCGTCGAGCAGGTAGCCCGCAACCGGCTGCATGAACGCGTAGCAGAGCTGCCATGCGACCACGATGTGCGAGTACTGCTCGACGGTGATGTGGAGGTCCTTCATCAACGTCGGCGCCGCCACCGACAGCGTGTTGCGTGCGAGGTAGTTGACGATCAGGCCGGCCGAAACCAGACCGACCATCCACCAGCGTAAGCCCTTGATCTTCATTGCGTTGTCTCCTGTCGTTCGTTGCGTCTGTTCAGTTCAAGAAAAGGAATGGGCATCGGCGCTCGCGGCCGGCTGTCGCGCCGCGACGTCGTCGCGCGAGTAATTGATGCCGACGAAGCTGCCGCCCTGGAAACGCTGGCCCAGCGCGTCGAGGGGATTTGGGCGGGACAGCACTTGCGCTGCGTACACTTCAGCGTCTTGCGTCGGGCGGAAGCCCAGGCGTTCCGCGCCGCGGTTGTCCCACCAGCTGCGCTTGTTGGCCGACACGCCCCACACGACCAGGAAACCCACGTCCTCGGCCTCGATGCAGCGGTCCAGGAAGTGCATCAGGTCGGCGTGGCCGAACCAGGTGCTCAGGTGCCTCGGCTCCGTGGGTCGCTCGACGCAGCTGCCGATGCGCACGCAGATCGTTTCGACGCCGTGCTTGTCCCAGTACATGCGCGCCAGGGCTTCGCCCCAGACCTTGCTCAGGCCGTAGAAGCCGTCGGGACGCGGCTCGCACGTCAGGCCGAGCCGGTCGGCGACCGGGTACATGCCGATCGCGTGGTTCGAGCTCGCGAAAACTACGCGTCGCACGCCGTTGCGCCGTGCGCCTTCGTAGACCTCGACCAGGGCGCGCAGGTTGTTCTCGATGATCTCGGGCAGGGGGCGCTCCACGCTCGTGCCGGCGAAATGGATCAGCACGTCCACGTCCTCCAGCAGGCGATCGACCACGGCGCTGTCGCGCAAGTCGCCGTGCATCACTTCTTCGCCGGCCACCAGGGGCACCAGCGGCTTGCTGCCTGCGGCCGAGCGCAACGGGACACCGCGCGCAATCAACGCAGCGCGCACGACCGAACCGAGCTGTCCGGCGGCTCCGCTGAGGGCAATCTTCTTCATGGGGATCCTTTGCTGCGCTGGATGAGCGCGTGGGGTCGAACTACTTGCAGAAAAAGGTCATAGTTGTCTGATGTCCTATGACTTGTCTGAAGTGTCGTTGATGAAAATGCGCCATTTACCTAGGGTTTATCCCAAGAAATGTAGCGAATTGATGCGAGTTTAGGCCCGCTATTCATAGGATGTAGGACAACTAAACGTGGCAACGCGCATTTCCATCGGATCCAATACGGCCTCAGCGCGAAAGCCCCCTTTCAATCAAAGCCCGAATCCGCCATCACCCACGCGGTCCTATCATTCGCACATGAATGACCCTTCGTTGACCCTCCCGGAAGCCCGGACGGACGCAGACGCGAGCCCCGGATCGCCGGTTAATCGGCGGCAAGGAAAGGGGCTCACGCACGAGCTGGTCGAAGCCCTGGGCCTGCAGCTGCGAAGCCGGTCGATCAAGCCCGGCGACAAGTTGCCGACCGAGTCGGTCATCATGCAAACGTTTGGCGTCAGTCGAGGCGTCGTGCGCGAGGCCCTCTCCCGCCTGCAGGCTGCGGGCCTCGTGCAGACGCACCATGGGGTGGGCACCTTCGCGCTGGAACCCGCTGCGCAAGAACGATTCCAGTTCGACCATTCGTCGTCGGGCGACATCTCGGAGATGCTGGAAATGCTCGAGTTGCGAACCAGTGTCGAATCGGAGGCTGCCGGCCTCGCAGCCCTGCGTCGCACCGACGAGCATCTTCGGGAGATGCGAAGCGCGCTCCACGATTTCGAACAGCACCTGGCGGCCGTCGGCGAAACCGTCGCGCCTGATTTCCGCTTTCACCTGGCCATCGCCCAGGCGACGGGCAACCACTACTTCAGCGAGCTGATGAGCCACCTGGGCCTGGAGGTCATACCGCGCACGCGGGTCTCCTCTTCCTGGCTGAATGTGGAGCAACGCGCGCAACACCTGCACAAGGTCAACCAGGAACACCAGGACATCTACGCGGCGATCGAGCGCCGCGATCCCGAGGCCGCGCGCGCCGCCATGCGGATTCACCTGGTCAACAGCCGAGAGCGACAGCGCAGGGCGCACGCCGATCCCGCGCATGCAGCGGAGTGATTTCTCGATGCGATGGAGGGTGACCGACAGGAGGAGTGCCCGCGCCTGCATGTCACGCTAATATCGCCATGGACTCGCCCTCACGGCGGGTCACGTCGCTCGGACGGTTCCGGGCGCTTACGTGAGAGTTGAACCACATGACTGCAACTGCTTCGTCAGGCAGGCGCCGCTTTGCGCGCATCGATCGCCTTCCTCCCTACGTCTTCAACATCACGGCCGAGCTCAAGCTCGCGGCGCGGCAACGCGGCGAAGACATCATCGACATGAGCATGGGCAATCCCGATGGCGCGACACCCGCGCACATCGTGGCCAAGCTCACCGAGGTCGCCAGGCGGCCGGACACGCATGGCTACTCGGCCAGCAAGGGCATCCCCCGGCTGCGCCGCGCGATCACGCGTTGGTACAAGGACCGCTACGGCGTCGACATCGATCCCGACAGCGAAGCCATCGTCACCATCGGCTCGAAGGAAGGTCTTGCGCACCTGATGCTCGCCACGCTCGACCGCGGCGACACGGTGCTCGTGCCGGACCCGAGCTACCCGATCCACATCTACGGCGCGGTCATCGCCGGCGCCGACATCCGCTCGGTGCCCGTGGCGCCCGATGTCGACTTCTTGGCCGAACTCGAGAAGACGATTCGCGGCAGCTACCCGAAGCCCAAGATGATCGTGCTGGGCTTTCCGTCGAACCCGACCGCGCAATGCGTCGAGCTCGACTTCTTCGAGCGTGTCGTCGCGCTGGCGAAGAAGCACGACATCTTCGTGGTGCACGACCTGGCCTATGCCGACATCGTGTTCGACGGCTGGAAGGCGCCTTCGATCATGCAGGTGCCGGGCGCGAAGGACGTGGCGGTGGAGTTCTTCACGCTGTCCAAGAGCTACAACATGGCGGGCTGGCGCATCGGCTTCATGGTCGGCAATCCGGACCTGGTGGCCGCGCTCGCGCGCATCAAGAGCTACCACGACTACGGCACCTTCACGCCATTGCAAGTCGCGGCCATCGCCGCGCTCGAAGGCGACCAGCAATGCGTGAAGGACATCGCCGCGCAATACCAGCGTCGACGCGACGTACTCTACAAGGGCCTGACCGAAGCGGGATGGGAAGTCGATTGCCCGAAAGCCTCGATGTACATCTGGGCACGGATTCCGCCGGCCTACCGCGACATGGGCTCGCTCGCCTTCGCGCGCAAGCTGCTGGAGGATGCCAAGGTCTGCGTCTCGCCCGGCATCGGCTTCGGCGACCATGGCGACGGCCACGTGCGCTTTGCGCTCATCGAGAACGAGGCGCGCATCCGCCAGGCCGTGCGCGGCATCAAGCACATGTTCAAGGCGGATGCTCAACCTCCGGCCTGACCGGGCTTGACCACCACCACGCCCGTCATGTAGGCGTGCACCGAGCACACGTACTCGTAGCTGCCGGGCTTGTCGAAGCGGCGCGTGAATTGCTCGCCCGGCAGCAGCAGCGGTGCGCCGGGCGCGTTGTCCTTGAAGGCGAGGCCATGCGGCGCGCCGTCATCGTTGCGCCAGTTCACGCTCTGGCCGGCGGTGATGGTCGTCGGTCCGGGCACGAAGGCGAAGTTGGCGATCGAAACCTTTGTGCCGCTGTTGCCGGCAACTGACGAGACATGCTGCATCGCGACCTTGCGCGGCGCATTGCCGACGTCGACGGTCTGAGTCTTGCCGCTCGCGGGGTCGACGATGTCGATGGTGTTGCCGCCTTCGTTGCTCACCACCAGCCGCTTGCCATCCGGCGTGATGTCGACCCAATGCGGCTGCTTGCCGACTGTGATGCTGCGCGCGACCGCATTCGTCGCCGGGTCGAAGAACTGGAGTTCACCCGGACCCTGAACCACCACCACGCCCTGCGACATCCCGCCAAAGTGCTGCGCGATGTGCGGCGACACGCCGGTGGGGATCTGCGCCACGATCTTGTTCGCCACGGCATCGACCACCTGCACTGCCGGTGCGCCGGCGAGTGTCAGGTAGAGCAGCTTGCCGCCGGGTCCGAATTCCAGGTCGCGCGGCGCCTTGTCCAGCGCGATGGTGCCGGTGACCTTGTGCGTGGCCATGTCGACGATCGCGACGGAGAAGTTGCCCGGCTGCTGTGACGACACATACGCCTGGCTGCCGTCGGGCTTGATGGCGATCGTGTGCGGCTTGGGCACGGCCGCCGTGTCCGCAATCGCGCCCGATGCCGCGTCGACGAACGCGACCCGGTCGGCTCCGTTCACGGCCACGAGCACCTGCTTGCCGCCAGGTCCGAGGGCCAGGCCCTGCGGTCCCATGCCGACCTCGATCGTCTTGCTCACGCTGTCCCTGGCGGCATCGATCACGCTCACCGACGAGGCACTGGAGCCGCTCACGAACACGCTCTTGCCGTCGGCGCTGACCACGATGCCGTCCGGGCCGGCCGCCACGGGCACGGTCGCGACGACCTTGCCTTCGTCGACCTCCACCACGCTGACGGTGTTGTCCTTGAAGTTGCCCACGTAGACCCGGGGCCCGGCGGCCGAGGCCGCGACGGCCAGCGCGGCGATGCCTGCAATGCCTGCGATGACGGCGCCGCGCAGGAGAAGGGAAGGAAGCTGGAAGCGCATGGGTGAACCTCGCGATGGTGGTTGGGTCCATGCAAGACGCACCCGCGTCGCACCGCATTCCCGTGCCACGCAAAGCCCGTGCGTTTCGATCGGGATTGGAATAAAACGGGCCTGCGCTCCGTCCACTGAACAAGAGCCGCCGTTTGACCCCATCCGCCAGAACGTTCGACACCGCCGTCATGCCGCACCTGCATGCGGCGTACAACCTTGCGCGCTGGCTGTTGCGCGACGACCGAAGCGCCGAGGACGCGGTGCAGGAGGCGTACCTTCGCGCGTTCCGTTTCTTCAAGGACGTGCGGGGCGATGACGTGCGGCCGTGGCTGCTCGGTATCGTGCGCAATGCCTGCCACGACTGGCTGCGGCAGAACCGGCACCTCGACGACCAGGTCGAATTCGACGAGGTGCGCGACAGCGATATGGCCGCGTCGGCGGCGGACACGGCGTACGCGGACCCGTTCGTCCTGCTCGATCACCGCGACCTGGCCGGCCGCGTCAACGAGGCCATTGCCGCGTTGGCCCCGGCGTTCCGCGAGGTAATCGTGCTGCGTGAGCTGGAAGAGATGAGCTATGACGACATCGCGCGCGTGGCCGGCGTGCCGGTGGGCACGGTCATGTCGCGGCTGTCGCGTGCGCGTGCGCTGTTGCGGCGGTCGCTGCACGACGACCGGCCAGCGGCGCTGCGCGAAAGGAAAGCCTGACGATGGAAACCCCGGAAGACGCCACCTTGTCCGCACTGATTCGCCAGCACGCGACCCGCCACGCGCCGCCGGACGCGCTGGCCGAACGCATCCGTGCCGCCTTGCCGAACACGGCGCCGGTTCCTTCCGCCGGGCCGTTCGCGCGCTGGCGCCGCGCCCTCGAATCGTTGGCGCTGTACGGCGCAGGCGTGGCCACGGCCTGGGTCGCAGCGAGCATGTTGCTGGTGACGCCTGCGCCCGACAGCAAGATCCAGGAAGAAGTGACAGCCAGCCACGTGCGGTCGCTGCTGGCGGACCACCTGTCGGACATCCATGCGACCAACCACCACACCGTCAAGCCGTGGTTTGCCGGCAAGGTCGATTTCTCGCCGCCCGTCATCGACCTGGCCGACGAAGGCTTTCCGATGTCCGGCGGCCGGCTCGACTACCTCGAGGGGCGCACGGTGGCCGCACTGGTCTACGGCCATGGCTCGCATGTGATCAATCTTTTCGTCTGGCCGGCCGATGCAGGGCAGGGCGGCGCGCAACCGCCGCGTCTGAGCACGCGGCAGGGCTACAACCTGGCCCACTGGACCGCGGCCGGCATGAACGCCTGGGCCATCTCGGATGTCGATGCGACCGAGTTGCAGGCCTTTGCCGAACTGGTGCGCACGCGCATGGGCGCCGCCGGGTCGCCGCAGTGAGGGCGGCTCGGCGGCGCCCGATGCATGGATGTTCGGCGTACGACTGACCTGGCCGGCTTGTGCCGTGGGCGATCACCTCCCCATGCATCCCGAATCGCCATGAGGCCGCACGGGCCTCGGCATTTCCGGCGCCAAGCCAGGGTTAAGGGTTTTCCCTAAACTCGGGCGTCGCCCGCCTTCCTCGCCGGGCGCGCACCTGCCCTCGAAGGAGCCCGGTCTTGAACGTTTCCTCCCCGACGCTCGACAGCGTCGATTCCACGCCCGCATCCTCGCCCCCTGTCAATTTCGTTCGTGCCATCCTGGCGCTGGGCGTCGGCGGCTTCGCCATCGGCACCGGCGAGTTCGTCATCATGGGCCTGCTGCCCGAAGTGGCGCGCGACATCGGCGTGAGCATTCCGCAGGCCGGCCATGTGATCAGCGCCTACGCGCTCGGTGTCGTCATCGGCGCGCCGGTGCTCGCGGTGGCGGCCGCGAGCTGGCATCGCCGCATGTTGCTGATTGCACTGATGACGTTCTTCGCACTCGGCAATTTCGCGAGCGCGGTGGCACCGGGGTATTTCTCGCTCAACGTCCTGCGCTTTGCTTCCGGGCTGCCGCACGGCACCTACTTCGGCGTAGCCGCGCTGGTGGCTGCCGCGCTGGCACCACCCGGCAGACGCGCACGCGCGGTGGGGTTGGTGATGCTGGGGCTCACCGGCGCGACGCTGGTCGGCGTGCCGATCGCCGCATGGCTCGGCCAGGTGTTCGGCTGGCGCGCCGCCTTCGTGTTCGTCGGCATCATCGCGCTGATCGCGGTGGTGCTGCTGCGCCGCGACATCCCCGACCTCGCGGCGGCCGCGGGCGCGAGCCCGTGGCGCGAACTCGGCGCGTTGAAGCGCAAGCAGGTCTGGTTCACGCTCGGCATCGGCGCGATCGGCTTTGGCGGCATGTTCTCGGTGTTCAGCTACATCAAGCCGACGCTGACCGAAGTGGCGGGCATGTCGGTGGCCGGCGTGCCCTTCGTGCTGGCGCTGTTCGGGCTGGGCATGGTCACGGGCAACCTGGTCGGCGCCCGGCTCGCCGACAAGTCGTTGATGCGCACCATTGGCGGCCTGCTGGCATATGCGGCCGTGGTGCTCACGATGTTCACTTTCGCGGCGCACCACGTCGTCACGGCCGGCATCAACGTGTTCCTGATCGGCACCACCGTGGCGATCGGGCCGGCCTTGCAGATCCGGCTGATGGACGTGGCGGGCGATGCGCAGACGCTGGCCGCTGCGCTCAATCATTCGGCATTCAACATGGCCAATGCGCTGGGCGCGTGGCTGGGCGGGCTGGCGATCAGCGCTGGCCTGGGCTGGACGTCGACCGGCTGGGTCGGCGCGTTGCTGGCCGTCGTGGGCATGGGCATCTTCGGCTGGTCGATCGCGAGCGCGCGGGCTGCGGCGCGGCCGTTGAATGCGGCGACCCGCGAAGCTCCCGTGGGCTGACGCCGTTCGCCGTTGCGCCGCGGCGAGAGGGCCGTGGCAACGTCGGCCGCGGATCAATCCTGCCGGCCGCCGCCCGCGCTCAATTCCGCCCAATCCAGTTCCTGCACCAGCACCCGGTAGGCGTCGTCGCCGATCACGTCGTCGCGCCGCAGTTCGAATGCGCGTTGCCGCGCCGCCGAAATCGCGCGGCGTCGCAGCGGCCCGCCAGGCACGTCGTCGACGCGCGCGTCCTGCGCCTCGCTCGAATTCAACTCGACCACCGCCCCGTATTCCTTGCGCAGCAGCTTGGCCGACAGCGTCTCGTCGTCCTTGATCGCGTCGAGCAGCGTGCCGTATGCCTGCGTACGGCCGAGCCGTATCTCGCGGCCGACCGGGTCGTCGTCGGTGAGGCCCAGGGCGCGGATCAGCGGCGCCATCGTCAGGCCCTGCAGCACGAGCGTGCCGAGCACGACGCCAAAGGCGCACAGCAGGATCAGGTCACGGAACGGGAAGGGCTGGCCGTCGGGCAGCGTCTCGGGGATCGCGAACGCGGCGGCCAGCGTGACGATGCCGCGCATGCCAGCCCATGAAAGCACGATGCCGCTGCCCGCGCTGGGCCGCGGGCGCAGCGGATCGGCAGCGGCGTCGGCGAGCCGGCGCTTGAATGCGTAATAGACCATCACCCACGCGAAGCGCGCCGCGATGGTCACGCCCAGAACCACCGCTGCGGTGACTACCGCGTGCGCCTGCCCGCCGCTGGCTTCGAGCCGCGACCAGATCGGCCGCAACTGCATGCCGATCAGCACGAACGCGAACGCGTTCAGCACGAACACGACCGACTCCCACACCGCGAAGATCGGCACGCGCATGCGCGCCGGCATTTGCGGACCGCTGCGCCTCGCGACCGTCATCGCATACGCCACCAGCGTCAGGATGCCGGAGAGCCCGATCGCTTCGGCCGCGATCCACACGCCGAACACGAGCGCGAATTGCACGATCAACGCGATCGGCACTTCGTGAATGGCGCTCAGCATGGGCCGCAGCGCGACGGCGCCTCCCACGCCCGCCGCAAGGCTTCCGAACAACGTCAGCAGGAACACCGGCGCAAAGCTGCCGAAGCCGAGGTGGCCGGCCATCATGGTCATGATCGCAAGCCGGTACACGAGCAGCGCGCTCGCGTCGTTCAGGAGGCTTTCGCCCTCGAGGATCTTCAGCAGCTTGTGCGGCAACTTCACCTGCCGCATCACCGCGGTGGCGGCGGCGGCATCGGGCGGCGCGACGATCGCACCCAGCGCAATCGCCACCGGCCACGGCATGCCGGGCACGAGCCAGCGCGCCGCGAAGGCGACCGCCAGCACCGTCGTCCCGACCGCCGCGATGACAAGGCCGGTCACCGGCCGCCAGTTCTGCCGCAGGTCGCGCAACGAGGTGTCGTAGGCGGCATCGACCAGCACCGGCGCGACGAACAGCGTCAGTGCGAGGTGCGGGTCGAGCGTCCAGTTGGGACTCGAGGGCACGAACGCAAGCAGCATGCCGCCGAGCGCGAGAAAGGTCGGGTAGGGCGCGCCGAGCTTGCGTGCCAGCGCGGCAAGCATCGCGGCGCCGAGCAGCAGCACGATGATCCATTCGAAGGTGGCCATGAGGTGTTGTGTAGCAGCCATGCCTGGCTTTGCCAAGCCTCGGGCGCGCCCCGATGGAGGCGATAGGCCATGGCGTTGCGCGCCGTGCCTGAGCGGAAGGCAGAATGCGGCGAACCCACTGACCGAGGTCCTTGCCATGCTTCAAATGCGTCCAGGCTGCGAGTGCTGCGATCGGGATCTGCCGCCCGACTCCGACGCCGCCCGAATCTGCTCGTTCGAGTGCACCTTCTGCAGCCATTGCGCCGAAGCGCGCCTGGCCGGAACCTGTCCGAACTGCGGTGGCGAGTTGCTTCCTCGCCCGAGGCGACCGGCCGCCGCGCTGGCCAGGTACCCGGCTTCGACCACGCGCGTTTTCAAGCCGGAAGGCTGCGCGGAGGCGTCCGTGAACACTCGCCCGGGGAACGCTGCATGAATGCTCCCTACATCCCGCCGACGGTCTGGTCATGGAACAAGGAGAACGGCGGCCGCTTCGCCAACATCAACCGGCCGATCGCGGGCCCGACGCACGACAAGGATCTGCCGGTGGGTCGCCATCCGCTGCAGTTGTATTCGCTGGCCACGCCCAACGGCGTCAAGGTCACAGTGCTGCTGGAAGAACTGCTGGCGCTGGGCCATCGGGGCGCGGAGTACGACGCCTGGCTGATCCGCATCAACGCGGGCGAGCAGTTCGGCAGCGGCTTCGTCGCGGCCAATCCCAACTCCAAGATCCCGGCCCTGATGGACCGCAGCGGGCCGACGCCGGTGCGCGTTTTCGAATCGGGCGCGATCCTGCTGTACCTGGCCGAGAAGTTTGGCGGCGCCTTCATGCCGACCGGCGCCGCCGAGCGCGCCGAATGCCTGTCGTGGCTGTTCTGGCAGATGGGCAGCGCGCCGTTCCTCGGCGGCGGGTTCGGCCACTTCTATGCCTACGCGCCGGACAAGATCGAATACGCCATCGACCGCTATGCGATGGAGGCCAAGCGCCAACTCGACGTGCTGGATCGCCGCCTCGCCGAAAGCCCATACCTCGCAGGCGACGACTACTCGATCGCCGACATGGCGGTATGGCCCTGGTACGGCACCCTCGCCAAGGGCCAGCTCTACGACTCGGGCGAATTCCTCCAGGTCCAGGAATACAAGCACGTCCTGCGCTGGACGGACCAGATCGCGAAGCGGCCGGCCGTGCAGCGCGGCCGCATGGTCAACCGCACCTGGGGCCAGCCGTCCAGCCAGTTGCATGAGCGGCATGACGCCACCGATTTCGACACGCAGACCCAGGACAAGCTGGCTGCGTCGAGCTGACTATCCACTCAAGCAGAGACACCCACGAGATGATCACCCTCTACGACTGCCTCACGGCGCCAAGCCCTCGTCGCGCCCGCATCCTGCTTGCCGAAAAAGCCGTGGCGCATGAAACGGTCCAGGTGGACCTGAGGAGCGGCGAGCAACTGGGCGAAGCCTTCCGCGCGGTGAACCCGCAGTGCACGGTGCCCGTGCTGCGCACCGACGACGGGCTGCTGTTGACCGACAACGCATCGATCACCGCCTGGCTGGAGGCACGCTTCCCGGAGCCGCCGCTGCTGGGGAGCACGCCGCAGGAAAAGGCCGAGATTGCCAGCTGGAACTGGCGCGTCGAGTTCGAGGGCCTGGCCGCGATCGCCGAGGCGCTGCGCAACAGCGTGCCGGCCATGGCCAACCGGGCATTGCCCGGGCCGGTGGACTATCCGCAGATTCCCGAGCTGGCGCAGCGCGGCCTTGCCAGGGTGCAGCAGTTCTTCGCCGCGCTGAATGACCGCCTGGCCGGCCGCGACTTCATCGCCGCCGATCGATTCAGCATTGCCGACATCACCGCGGTGGTGGCCGTCGACTTCGCGCGCGTGGTGAAGGTCAAGCCCGGAGAACAGCACCCGCACCTGCAACGCTGGCGGCTGGCGATGGCGCAACGGCCGTCGACCTCGCTGTAGACAAGGCGCACCACCGCCCTCGGGGGCCACGGCGCAATCGATTTGTGGCAAGCTTCAAAGCGACGGCGCCACGATAGCGGGCGCCTTCGGCCAGCATCCATGCTTCCCACGACCCAATACGCAAAGAGCGGCGGCGTCAACATTGCCTATCAGACGGTTGGCAGCGGTCCACGCGACCTCGTGCTGGTCCCGGGGTTTGTTTCGAACCTGGATGTCTTCTGGGAGGAGCCCGTGCTGGCACGGATGCTGACGCGGCTCTCCTCGTTCTCCCGGCTCATCTTGTTCGACAAGCGGGGGACGGGCCTGTCGGATCGTGTCAGCGACATGCCCAGCCTTGAAGTTCGCATGGACGACGTCCGCGCGGTGATGGACGCGGTCGGCTCGGAGCGCGCGGCGCTGTTCGGCTATTCCGAAGGCGGCGCGATGTGCGCGCTGTTCGCTGCCACCTACCCGTCTCGCGCCTCGGCGGTCATCATGTGCGGTGCCTTCGCGAGGAAGACGGCGGCGCCCGATTACCCCTGGGGGCCGACGAAGGACCAGGCACTTGCCTTCGCCGAAGAGGTGGAGCGCGCCTGGGGCGGACCGGTCGGCATGGAGACACGGTGGCCGAGCCAGATCGGGGACGAGCGGTGCCGCCAATGGTGGGCACGCTGGCTGCGCTCCAGTGCGAGTCCGGCGGCGGCGGCGGCGGTGTTGCGCATGAACCTGGAGATCGACATCCGCCATGTGCTGCCCGCGGTGCACGTCCCCACGCTGCTGTTGCACAGTCGAAACGACCGGGTCATCGATTTCGGCGCCAGCCAATACATGTCCGAGCACATCGCCGGAGCGAAGCTGGTCGAACTGCACGGGATCGATCACATCCCGTGGGGCTGCGACAGCGACCTGATCCTCGACGAGATTGAAGAGTTCCTGACCGGGGCGAGGCCTGGCGTCGAGCCCGAGCGGCTGCTGGTCACCGTGATGTTTACCGACATCGTCAAGGCGACCGAGCGCGCCGCTGGCCTCGGCGATCGCGGCTGGCACGATTTGCTGGAGAGCCATCACGCAACGGTTCGCCGGGAGCTGGAGCGTTTTCGGGGTCGTGAGATCGATACCGCGGGTGACGGCTTCCTTGTCACCTTCGACGGGCCGGCGCGCGCGGTGCGCTGCGCCTGCGCCACCTCCCGCGAAGTTCGCGCGCTCGGACTCGAGATCCGCGCGGGGCTGCACACCGGCGAATGTGAAGTGATAGATGGCAAGGTTGCGGGCATTGCCGTGCACACGGGCGCGCGCGTGGCGTCGCATGCGCAGTCGGGCGAGGTGCTTGTTTCGAGCACCGTCAAGGATCTGGTCGCGGGGTCGGGGTTGTCGTTCCAGGATCGGGGGATGCAGCACCTGAAGGGCATCCCCGACGAGTGGCGGTTGTTTGCCGTCGAGCAATAGGATTCAGTCGGCGAGTTCAGGCAGCAAGGTACAGGCCGCAAGGTTCAGGCAGCAAGGTTCAGGCAGCACCATCATTTCCGCGAGCCCGACCGACTCGATACAAGGGGGCCAAGCTGTGTCGGAACACGTCGCCCCGTCCGGGCAATCCCGCTATTGGGCCTTCCTCAGCTACAGCCATGCGGACGAGCGCTGGGCCTCCTGGCTGCATCGCGCGCTGGAAGGCTATCGACTGCCCCGGCAATTGGCGGGCCTCACGGGCAAGCATGGTGCGCTTCCGCAGCGCCTGTTCCCTGTGTTTCGCGATCGGGAGGAACTCGCCAGCGCCGCCGATCTCCCGGCGCGCATCCGCGAGGCGCTGGCCGATTCACGCGCGCTGGTGGTGATCTGTTCGCCGCAGGCGGCTCGCTCGCGCTGGGTGGCGGAGGAGATTCGCAGCTTCAAGGCGACGCATGGAGAACAGCGGGTCTACTGCATCATCGTAGACGGCGAGCCCCATGCGGGCGATGCCGAGGGAGGCGCGGCGCGGGAGTGCTTTCCGCAGGCCATCCGCTTCAGGGTGGGACCGGACGGTGAACTCACCCGCGAAGCGGCGGAGCCGCTGGCGGCCGATGCGCGTCCTGCCGGAGATGGCCGCAATGGTGCCCTGCTCAAGTTGCTCGCCGGCCTCCTGGGCGTCGAACTCGATGTCCTGCGACGCCGCGACGAGCAGCAGCGCAGGCGCCGCAACCGGCTCTGGGGGGCTGCGGCATCTGCATTGATCGTCCTGCTCAGCGCGGGCGTGTGGTATTCGAATGCACAGCGGCTGGAGGCCGAACGCCAGCGCGACCTCGCCGACACGCGCCAGCAGATCGCGCTCGCACGGCAGCTGGCAGCCCAGTCCGCGCGCATCCGGGTCGAGCAACCCGCTGCCATCGAACTCGCGAGCCTGCTCGCGATCGAGTCCGTGCGCCGGCTGGACACGCTGGAGACGCAGCAGGCGCTGCAGGCGGCCATGCGGCTCCTGCCGCCACGACCGCTGCGCCTGGCGGAAGGTTTCTCCAACGCGGCAGCCAACTACAGCCGCGACGGCCGGGTGGCGTTGGCGGACCAGGGCAATCGGCTGAGCGCGTTCAGCGTACCTGACGGACGTCGGCTCTGGGAGGCCGCCAAGTACCACGAGAGCAAACCCCTGCTTACCCCGGACGGCTGCTGTGTGCTGTTCTTCGACGCGGGCAAGCACTGGCACGCACTACGCCTTGCCGAGGGCACCGAGATGCAGCCGGCACCGGCGTACCTGCCGCTGCTCGAATCCCTGCAGGCGGAGCGATTGCATCGTCTCGAATTCAGCCCGGAAGGCCGCGTGCTCGCTGTCGGACCGCGGCTCGTGGAAACCGCGACCGGCGCCGCGAGGCCCGACCCGGCATTGGACACGGCAGCGCTTGTCACCTTCGACGCGTCCGGCCGGCTTCTGGTGCAGCACCGCGACCGCAGTCTCGTGCTGTCGGCTCCGGCCGGTGCGGGGCCGCCGAAGCGCCTGGAGCTCGCGCGTGAAGCAATGCCGCGCTTCAGCCCGGACGGTTCTCTGTTGGTTGCGATGGGTTACCAGGCTCTGGAGATCTTCGACACCGGTAGCGGCCAGCGCCTGTTCGAGCTGGCTTGCGACGGGCCCTATGCGGACGTCGCGTTCTCCCCGGACGCCAAAGTGCTTGCCGCCGCCTGCGGCAATGTCGCGCGCCTGCACGACGCCCGCACCGGCAGCCTCCTCGCCGACCTCCCGCACGACCGCCCGGTGAACAGCCTGCGCTTCAGCCGTGACGGCGCGCGCCTGCTGACCGCGAGCTACGACAACACCGTGCGCATCTGGCGCATTGCAGATCGGCGCGAAGTGTGGCGAGCCGCCCACTCCGGCTACATGACCCAGGCCACCTTCGCGCCCGACGAGCGAAGCATCCTGGCGGCCGGCATGGGTGGCATCTACCTCTGGCCGTTGGAACAGGAGGCTGATCTGCTGGCCGAGATTCCAGGTCCGATCTGGGCTCTGGCCGCGAGTCCGGACGGGCAATGGCTCGCCGCCGCGGGTGTGGAACCCCAGGCGCAGGTGGTGGCCATTCGGATGTCGGACGGGCAGACACGCGAATTGGCCCATCCTGACCAGCGGGTCGCCGGGCTGGCCTTCAGCCCCGACAGCAAGTTGCTTGCGGTGCCTCAAGGGCGCCAGTTCGAGGTGTTGCCGGTTGCTGGCGGCGAGGCGGTGTTTCGTCGCCGCCTGAGCGACTTCCCTTATTCAGCCATCGTGGCGGGTGCATTCACGCCCGACGGGCAGGTGCTCGTCGCCACGACCGGCAAGTCGGTGCGCGGCTACTTCCGGCTCGACCGCTGCACCGTGTCCGGCAACGGCGGCGAGAAACCCTGCGACACCCGCGATCTGCCGCTCGACCCGTTTTCAGACGCAAGGCCCTTCTTCAGCGCCGATGGCAAGCGGCTTGCCTTCAACGCCACCTCGAATCGCGAGAACTCCCTGCGCCTGTGGGACACCCAGGGCGCGAGCGAGTCGATCCTGCCGGAGGAGAAGGCCAACGACATCGTGTTCGCGCCCGACCGTTTGCTTGTCGCCATTACCGCGGGTGGCTCGGTGGATGTCCTCGACCTGGCCGGCCGCAAGTTGCGCGGCATCGGGCACGAGGGATGGGTCCCGCACCTGGCGCTTTCGCCGGACGGGCAATACCTCGCCGCCGGCCTGACCGATCCGGTATCGAGGGCCAAGAACCGGGTCGTGATCTGGCGCCTTGCCGATGGAGAGGAGGTCGCACGCTACCCCCGGCCCGGAGACGACGGGCCGCTGGTTTTCCTCCCCGATGGGCGCCGCCTGGCGTTCTCGGATGGACGCCGCCTGCGCGTCGTCGCCTGGCGTACCGGCGACGTCATCGCCCAGGCGTGCCTCCACCTCGGCCGGAACCTGGACTGCGGCGAATGGCGCACCTGGTTGCAGGACGAGCGCTACCGTGCGACATGCCCGGCGCTGCCGCCCGCGGCATGCAAACCCTGACTTCGGACGGCCGTCGGCAAGAGATCAATGCGCCGGCTTGCGCCAGTGGACATAGTCCTTGTCGGTGGCCAGCACCCACACGGCCAGCACCATCACGGCCACGCCCGTGACCACGGCATTCAACATCGGTTCGCGCGACATTTCAAAGCCGAGCGCCCACGGAGAGATGACCATCCACAAGCCCAACGCGCCTTCGGTCCATTCTTCCCAAGCCCGGGGTACGAAGGTAGCGCCCAGAGCAGCTGCGCCCAGCAAAATCCCGACGGCCACCGCATTCATTGCCGGGGTCGCCTGGTCCTGAAAGCCCACCAACCAGGGCGAAAGAATCAACCAAACGCCGAGCGCCGCGTTCAGCGGATCCTGCCAGTGCTTCACGTGCTTCATGGTGTTTACCTCCTGCCGCCGCATGAAAGCGATTTTCGCGGCGACAAGGCTTTG
Source organism: Variovorax humicola (assembly GCF_037889915.1). NCBI lineage: Bacteria > Pseudomonadati > Pseudomonadota > Betaproteobacteria > Burkholderiales > Comamonadaceae > Variovorax > Variovorax humicola. Next base: position 17,392 of record NZ_JBBKZV010000025.1, read on the forward strand.
ACCGACAGGAAAACGCCAAGTTCAGCGGGCAAACCCGCGACCCTCGACACCGCGCGCGCCAGCGAAGAAACTCCACCAATGCAGTGCCCACGGTGTCGCCATCCCAATTCGCAGGGGGCCAAGTTCTGCGAGGAATGCGGCACCGCGTTGCCACGCCAGTGCGCGAACTGTGGCCACGAGCTTGCCGCGCAGGCGAAGTTCTGCAGCGAATGCGGGCGGTCGGCGCCGGGGGCCGTGCCCGCGCCTCCCCCGGCGCAACCGATGCACGAGCCTTCGCGCGATGTCTGGGCGGCGCCCGGCGCGGCGACCGCGGATCGTCGTCAGGCGGCCGTGCTGTTCGCCGACATCACCGGCTACACCGCGCTGTGCGCCAGCAGCGACCCGGAGCAGATCCAGGAGATGCTCGGGCGTTTCTTCGATGCCATGGACGGGGTGGTCGAATCCCACGGCGGCCGAGTTCTCGACCGGGCCGGCGACGCCGTCATGGCGGTCTTCGGCGCCCCGGTGGCCCATGGCAACGACGCGCAGCGGGCGCTGCATGCCGCGTTCGCCATGCACAGCGCGGCCGCTGGCGTTCCGGACTGCCACGGCACGCCGCTGCGGCTGCACATCGGCATCGCCAAGGGCGAGGTGGTGGCCGCGGTGATCAGCGGCGGCGGCAAGGCCAAGTACTCGGTCACTGGTGATGCGGTCAATCTCGCCGCGCGGCTCGATGCGCTGGCCCAGGCGGGCGAGACGCTGATTTCCGATGCGCTGTACCGCGAAGTCGCCGGCAGCGTCGAGGTGCAGGCGGCGGGCCACCAGGTGGTCAAGGGCTTCGCGGCGCCGATGGAACTCTGGCGCGTGCTCGGCCTGCGCCAGGCTCGCGGCGAACGCCTGCCCTTCGTCGGCCGGCAAGCCGAGTTGGGGCAACTGGTCGGTGCGCTCGATGCCGTGCGCGAGACCGGCGCCGGTGCCACCGTGCTGGTGCGCGGCGATGCTGGCATCGGCAAGTCCCGTCTGGTGGAAGAGTTCCGGGCGCGCGCTCGCGATCTGGGGTTCGACACGCCCTCGGGCCAGGTGCTGGACTTCGGCGTGGGTAAGGGGCAGGACGCCATCCCGACCTTGCTGAAGGCGCTGCTGCAGGTGAGTTCGCTCGACGACGAAAACCAACGCCGCGCGGCACTGCAGGCGGCAGCCGCACGCGGCCTGGTGACGGACGACGAAGCGCTGTTCGTCAACGAGTGGCTCGACCTGCCGCAGCCGAAACCGCTGGAGGCGATATTCGAAGCGATGGACAACGCCACCCGGCTGCGGCGCGCGAGCGAAGCGCTGTGTTCGCTGTTGCAGCGGGCGGCTGCCGCGCGTCCGCAACTGGTGCTGATCGAGGACATCCACTGGGCCTCCCCGGAGCTGCTGCGGCAGGTGGCAGCGATCACGCGTGCGGCCGCGCGGGCGCCGATGATCCTGCTGCTCACCTCGCGCATCGAGGGCGATCCGATCGACAAGGCCTGGCGGGCATCGATCCATGGCAGTGCCTTCATGACCATCGATCTGGCGCCACTGCGGCCGCAGGAGTCGCGCTTGCTGGCCGGCGGGCTGGTGGAAGCGTCGAGCCGTTTTGCGCTGATGTGCATCGAACGCGCGGAGGGCAACCCGCTGTTCCTCGAACAGTTGCTGCGAACCGCGCGCGCCAGCGAGACGCCCGGGCTCGTGCCCGCCGTGCCGCCGACCATCCAGAGCCTGGTGTTGGAGCGCATGGATCGCCTCACCGCGCCCGATCGCGCCGCCTTGCAGGCCGCCGCGGTGATCGGCAAGCGCTTCTCTCTTGCCAACCTGCGCGGTGTCGCCGACGCGCCGGATGCGAATTGCAACGTCCTGGTGGCGGCCGACATCGTGCGGCCCGACGGCGCGGATTTCCTCTTCGCGCACGCGCTGATCCAGGAGGCCGTCTATGCGTCGACGCTCAAGAGCCGGCGGCGCGAGTTGCATCAGGCTGCCGCGCGCTGGTTCGGCAACGACGATCCGGTGCTGCAGGCTGAGCATCTCGACCGGGCCGAGGACGCGGGCGCCGCGGCGGCCTACCTGCGCGCTGCGACGCAGGAGGCCGGGCGGCTGCGCTTCGAAAGCGCGCTGCGGCTGGCCGAGCGCGGCGGCACGCTGGCGGCCGACCCCGCGCGAGGCGATGCCGCGGTCGGCTGCGAACTCGCGTTGCTGTGCGGCGAGATGTTGCGCGAGATCGGACGCTCCAGCGAATCGATCGCTGCTTTCCAGCGCGCGCTCGAACTGGCCGGCGACGACCTGCTTCGCTGCCAGGCCTGGATGGGCATTGCCGCCGGCCATCGCGTGACCGGCGAATTCGCGGCGGCCATGCAGGCGCTCGGCGAAGCCCGGCCGATCGCCGAACGGCTCGATCTGACCATCGAACGCTCGCGCATCCATCACACGCAGGGCAACCTCTTTTTCGCCCAGGGCCGGATCGTGGAGTGCGACGCGCAGCATGTGCTGGCGCTGCAGCTTGCCGAGCAATGCGGCGACCCGGAGAGCCAGGCGCGGGCACTGAGCGGCCTCGGTGATGCGCGCTATGCCGAGGGCCGCATGGCCAGTGCGCTCGACTACTTCCGGCGCTGCGTTGCGCTGTGCGGGGCGCAGATCCGCATCGCCGGGCCCAACCGCTGCATGATCGGTCACTGCCTGTGGTACGCCAACCAATTGGAAGCTGCCATTGCCGAAGCCCGATCGGTCTGCGAGGACGCGCAGCGCTTCGGCGTCGTGCCCGTGCAGGTCTTCGCACAGGCCACGCTGACCCAGGTGCTCACCGAGGCGGGTCGCTTCGAAGAGGCAAGTGCGTCAGCCGAGAAGGCGCTCGTGCTGGCGCGGCTGGCCGGTTCACGCCGCTACGAGGCGACCGTGCTGTACTTCTTCGCCGAGCACCACCTGCGGCGGGGCGATCGCGCCCAGGCACGCAACGACCTGGAGCAGGCACTCGCGCTCGCACGCCAGACCGGGCTCGGATTCATCGGCGCCGCGCTCGAAGGACGATTGGCACGGGTGGCCGATTCCGCTGAAGCGCGGATGGCGCATCTGGCCGAAGGGGAATCCTTGCTGAAGGACACCGGCATCGCGCACAACCACCTCTGGTTCTACCGCGATGTCATGGAGGCCTGCCTCGCCGCCCGCGATTGGTCGCGCGCGTTGCACCATGCGGACGCGCTGGAGCGGACGTTCCGGGGCGAGACCTTGCCCTGGGTCGTGTTGATGGTCGAGCGGGCGCGCGCCATCGCCGCGGCGGCGCAGAAGGACAACGACGAGGCCGCCATGACCCGGCTGCGGGAGCTGAGGGCGACGGCTGTCGCGGCCGGCAACGGCTGGGCGCTGGAGGGTATCGATCAGGCGCTGATGTAGCGCGTCACCCGACAGACCCCATCGGCGGCGCAATGTCCTCCAGCGCTCGCCGCTCGGCATCCACCGCGTAGCGCCATGCGACCAGACCGGCCGCAATGACCAGCACCGCGCCGATCGCATAGCCCACCGCCACCGCGCCACGGCTGCCGGTCTCGATCAGCATGCCGAACAGCCATGGCGCCGCGAACCCGCCGGCCCCCGTGCCCACCGCATAGAAAACCGAAATGGCCAACGCTCGCATCTCCAGTGGAAACACCTCGCTCACCGTGAGGTACGCCGAACTCGCCGCCGCCGAGGCCAGGAAGAACACCGCTGACCAGCACAGCGCCTGGCCCAGCGCATCGAGCCAGCCGGCCATGAACGCCACACCGGTCAGCGCAAGGCCGACGCCGGAGAGCACATAGGTCACGCCGATCATCCGGCGCCGCCCGACACGGTCGAACAGCGGTCCGAGCAGCAACGGCCCCAGCACATTGCCCAACGCAAACGGAAAGATGTAGAGCGCGACGCGACCCTCCGGCACGCCGTGGAAGCGCGTCAGCACCAGCGCATAGGTGAAGAAGATCGCGTTGTAGAAAAACGCCTGCGAAATCATCAACGACAGTGCGACCACGCTGCGGCGGCGGTATTGGTGAAAGAGCACGTCGGCCATCTGCCGGATCGTCGGCGCGGCCTGCTGGACGAAGCTCAATCGCGTGGTCACGGCAGGCAGCGGGCCATGCTGCGCCGACACCTCGGCCTCGATGCGGGCGATGATCGCGTTGGCCTCGTCGGCGCGCCCGTGCGAGATCAGCCAGCGCGGGCTTTCCGGCACGTCGCGCCGCACCAGCAGGATCGCGATGGCCAGCAATGCACCCAGTGCGAAGCCCGCGCGCCAGCCCCACACCGGGCCGAGCACGCGGACATCGAGCAACACCAGGCTCACGCCCGCACCCAGCGCGGCGCCGATCCAGAAGCTGCCGTTGATCGCAAGGTTCACGCGCCCGCGCACGCGCGCCGGGATCAGTTCGTCGATGGCGGAGTTGATGGCTGCGTATTCGCCGCCGATGCCCAGGCCCGTCAGGAAGCGGCACAGCGCAAAGAAGGCGAAATCGGTTGAAAAGGCGGTCGCCAGCGTCGCCAGTGTGTAGATGGCCAGCGTGGCCAGGAAAAGCTTCTTGCGCCCGAGCCGGTCCGCAAGACGGCCGAACAGCAGCGCGCCGATGACCGCGCCGCCGATGTAGAGCGAGCCCGCCCCGCCGATCTGCGCGGCGGTGAGGCCGAGCGTGTCGGGCCGCTCCAGCACGCTGCCGACCGAGCCGACCAGAGTCACCTCCAGCCCGTCGAGCACCCAGGCCACGCCCAGTGCAATCACGACGCGCCAGTGCCAGCGCGACCAGGGCAGCCGGTCGAGGCGGGCGGGGATATCGGTGCTCGATGCCGTCAATGGAACGTTTTCCGTTTCGTGGAGTACATGGTGTGCCCGATCGGCGGCCGACTGCCCGAATGTACGCCTCGCCCGCGACAGGAACCGGGCCGCAGGGCTTCAGTCGATTCAGCACTTGAGTCTGGCTGCCGCCCGTTGACTCGGGCCGGCGCCCGTTGATACTGTGCGGTGCAACGTCGCGTGTCACCCGGAAAGGCGACATCATGAACAGGCGAGACATTTCCGTGGGGCTGTGTGCACTTGCCGGGCTGCCGCAGGTGACGCGTGCACAGGAGCCGGGCAGGATCTACCGGATCGGCTGGCTGGGCGTTGACCCACCGGAGACGACTCCTCCTTATACGCCTGCATGGGCCCAGGGCATGGCCAGGCTCGGATGGGTCCTCGACAAGAACCTGATCGTCATCTACAGGTACACGGATCGAACGGAGCGTCTGCCTGAACTTGCGGCCGAGCTTGTTCGCCTGAAAGTGGATGTCATCGTGGCTTTCGCCGCGCCACAGACGGAGGCGGCGAAACAGGCCACGGACACCATCCCGATCGTGTTCATGGTCCATGGCGATCCCTTGGGGCGGGGACTCATCGCGAGCTTGGCAAGACCCGGAGGGAACATCACCGGCGGCAGCCTGATGCTGCCTGAACTGTGTGTGAAGCGCGTGCAGTTGCTGCGGGAATTGCTCCCGGGTGCCTTGCGTATCGCGGTGCTTTGGAACGTCGCCAATCCCGTAAAGCTGAGGGATTGGGAGGCAACCCGGCAAGCCGCCCGGGACCTTGCGTTCAAACTCGAACCGTGCAATTTCACGGGCCCGGATGACTTGCAGGACGCCTTTGAAATGGCTCGAAAGGCCAGGGCAGATGCATTGATGACGCTGGAAGATCCACTCACCTGGCTGTTCCGAAGCAACATCGTCGACTTCGCGGCAAGCGAGCGATTGCCTGCGATCTACGCAAACGAGGAGTACGCGCAGATCGGGGGATTGATGTGCTACTACGTCAACAGCAACGAACTCCATCGGCTGAATGTGTATTACCTGGACAAGATCCTCCGGGGTGCGAAGCCTGCCGATCTGCCGATTGCCCAGCCGACAGTATTCACGTTGGCAGTGAATCTGAAGACCGCGAAGGCGCTCGATTTGACGATACCAAGGACCATCCTGACGCGCGCCGAAGTCGTCATCACCTGACCAATTGGCTGCCTTGCCAGCCACAGGCAGGAGGCCTCGCACACAGCGACCCCGGCAGAGACTTGCTTTTCCTCCCAGAAAGTGAGGTTGCCGGCTTCCGACCCGAGGGCTACCCTTACGCCCGGCCGCGCGCTTTGCATGGCGTGCATCTCGCTGCGGTCGGCAGGAGGGACGCCCATGCTGCACCCGTTTGATCCCGGATACGTTGCCGAGCCGTTCCTGACGCTTTGCTCGGACTACCCTGATGCCGCTGTCTATCCGGCCAGTGAATTCAGGGTCGAGTGGGGACCGATATTTCACCGCGGCCGGCTGGACGGATCGGCGCGCGTTCTCGTGGTGGGGCAGGATCCTGCCCAACACGAGACCATCGTCCGCCGAATACTCGTCGGCGAGGCCGGGCGCAGGGTACAAGGTCTGCTGGCAAAGCTCGGCTTCACCACGAGCTACGCATTCATCAACACTTACCTGTACAGCGTGTATGGCAGCGTCAAGGCCGCAACGCGCCGGAACCCCGCGCTGGTCGACTACCGAAACCGCTGGCTGCAGGCCCTGTTGGGCGAGCAGAAGATCGAGGTCGTCATCGCGCTGGGGCAGGCAGCCGATGGCGCCTGGACCGCATGGAAGGCAACACCCCAAGGTCAGGCTTCGAGCCCGGCGTATGCCGCGATAACGCATCCGACGCAGCCGGAGAGTTCATCCGGCGGCGACAAGGCAAAGCTCGCGCTGGCGACCACGAAGATGCTGCGCAACTGGAACGCTGCGCTGCAGGCAGTGCATTCGAGCGTGGCGCACCCGGATGCGCCAACGCCGCTCGCACTCTATGGCGATGCGTGGGCAGAAGGTGATCGCCTGCCGATTCCTGAAATGGACTATCCCGCCGGCCTTCCCGCGTGGATGCGCGACAACGATGGATGGGCCGCGCGCAAGGGCGCGGATGAATTGGCCAAGCGCCGCAACATCACGCTCACGGTGACCAAGGGGGTGGTTGCATGACGGCAAGAAAGCGAACCTGGTATCCGCTCGCCGAGGGCGCGGTCAAGGGCGGCAAGACGCCTGCCGCACGCACGGCCCCTCAGGCCGCTGCCAGGGCACCGGCGCCGATCGACCCGCTCGCGAGCCCCCGACTCGCCATCGCCGGCCGGGTGGTGACCATGGACGACGCATTCAGCGTCAGGAAGGATGGCGTTGTCTACATCGGCAATGGAACCATCGTTGCCATCCTCGGCAAGGGCGACAAGCCTCCGAGCGGCTTCGAGGACGTTGCCGTCGTGGCGACACGGGGAACGATCTATCCGGGCCTGATCGAGCTGCACAACCATCTCAGCTACAACGCGTTGCCGTTGTGGAGTCCGGTACCGAAACTCTTCAACAACCGCGGGCAGTGGCCCCAGCACCCAGACTACCGAAAGCTCATCAGCGGACCCATGACCGTCATCGGACAGTACCGCGATGCGCAGGGACAGGCGGCGCTTCTTGCGCCCCTGGTGCGCTACGTCGAATGCAAGTGCCTTCTCGGCGGCGTCACGACCAGCCAGGGCATCATGCTCAACAGCAACGCAGGCGTGCAGCGCTACTACCGGGGCATCCTGCGCAACGTGGAGAAGACCGACGACCCCGCACTGTCCGAAGCGCAGGCGCGGATCGCCGATGTGGACGCGAAGGACGCCCGTGCCTTCATGGCGCGCCTCAACAAGGAGGACAGTTGCTTCCTCCTGCATATGAGCGAAGGGGTCACGCCCCCGGGCGCCACGACCTCCGAGGCGCGCAAGCATTTTCTTGCGCTGGAGGTGGCGCCGGACGCGTGGGCAATCAACGACCGTCTTGCAGCCATCCATTCCGCGGGGCTGACCGCAGATGATTTCAAGGTGCTCGGGAAATTCGGCGGCTCGATGATCTGGTCGCCACTCAGCAACATGCTGCTCTATGGCGCAACGGCGCAAGTGGACGCCGCGCGCGCAGGGCAGGTCCGCATCGGCATCGGCAGCGACTGGTCGCCTTCCGGAAGCAAGAATCTGCTCGGTGAACTCAAGGTTGCATGGCTGTATTCACAACACCTGCTCAATGGGTCGTTCAGCGCCAGGGATCTCGTGGCCATGGCCACGCGCGATGCGGCGGCCATCCTCAAATGGCAGGGCGCGTTGGGAAGATTGGAGGCCGGCAAGCGCGCAGACCTCGTGGTCGTCAACGGAACCGCCGGCGAGCCCTACGAGGCGCTCATCAAGGCCAGGGAAACGTCGATCAACCTGGTGATGATCAACGGCATCCCGCGCTACGGCCTGCCGGCGACCCTGAAGGCGCTGGGCGTCAAGGGCGAGGCGCTCAAGGTGGGCGGGAGGGCCCGCGCAATCTTCCTGGAGCAAGCGACCGGCGACCCCGACGTGGCAAGGGTTTCGCTCGGTGCCGCCAAGGCTGCGTTGCAGAACGCCTTCATGAAGCTGCCCGAACTCGCACGCGAGATCGAGAAGCCCCCGGCGATGCCGGCGCGCGCAGCACAGTCGGCCATCGACGCGCCGAAGCCGCTCGTGTGGACCTTGGCGCTCGACGAGATCAGCAACACGGGCATGGATCAACGCCCGCGCCTGCCGTTCAACGGCCCACAAGACTTCACAGGTCCGGCCATGCAGCCGGTGAGTCTCGCGGCGCCGAAGCTGTCCAGCATCCTCGTGCCCATCGAGCTGGATCCGCTCACGGTTGCCGATGACCGAAATTTCCTGGCACGCATCGCGGCCGAGCCCAACGTGCCAGAGGCCATTCGCAACGGTCTTGCCGCGTTGTACTGACGAGGTCTGCCGCCAGATCGGGCCCTACAACCTGAACGACTTCGCCATCTCCACGACCGCCTTCCTGTCGAAGGCGTTGACCTCGTCGATCAACTCGTTGCTGAACAGTCGATTCGGATCGCCCAGTTCCTCGGCCAGCTTGGGGTTCCTCGTGCTCTCGGCGGCCATCTCGATGTTGGCCTTCCACTCGGCCAGCGACGATGCACCCATGCGCTGGTCCGGGTCGTCCGGGCGGCGCATCCAGCTTTCCTTGCGGTCCTTCATGATGAATGCCAGTTCCTTGCGCGCTTCATCTTCGCTGCGGCCCTTGGGGCGGCTCTCGGGGTACACGGCCCAGTGCAGGTCGATGCCGGCGTCGAGGTTGCTGTTCGAGAAGATGGTGGACTTGGCGATGCCGCGCAACAGCGCCACCAGGGACTTGCGCTCCTCCTTCAGCAGCTTGCGCGGCACGCAGATCCAGCCGGAGCCCACCTGGGCGAACTTCGGCGTGATCGGCACGTAGCGCAACCTGGTGCCCACCAGTTCGATGCGCGCCGCGGCGGTGTCGAAGGCCACCATCGCATCGACCCGGTCGTTGTCGATTGCCGCGCCTGCCGGTGCACCGTCGCCGATGGCGATGTACTCGCACTTGTCGTCCTTCAGCCCGAGTTCGGCCAGCATGGTCCTGGTGACCACGATCCCGGTGTCGCCCTGGCTGCGCACGCCGATGCGCTTGCCCGCGAGGTCCGCCGCCGTCTTGATCGGGCTGCCCGGCTTCACCACGATCACGTTGGCATTGCGCGGCAGCCATTTGTAGACGCTGACCAGGTCCAGCGCCGGGTCCTTGGCCATCGCCGGCAGCATGATGCCGGGCACGGCCGGACCGAAGTCCACGTGGCCGGCGCGCAGGCTTTGCAGCGCCTGCGTCATGCTCGACATGTTGACGTACTCCACGTCCACGCCGCTTGGCCTGTAGAAGTTCAGCTTCGGGTGCTGGCCCGCCGTGACGAAGCATTGCTGCGGGTCGTTGACCGCCGCGGTGTTCGCCACCTTCATGATGCGCAGTTCCTGCGCCATGGCCGGCATTCCGTGGGTCAATCCGAGGGCACCAAGGCCCAGGCCGAAATCGCGTCGCGTCAACATGGTCCACTCCTTGCCGGCACTGCGCCGGCCTTGTTGAAAAAAGCTAGCTAGGCATTCACGGTGCGCTGCGAGGTGTCTGCGGGCATCCAGTGCAGTACTCGCCGCTGCAGGCGCCGCAGCAGGCCGGTCAGCACGATGCCGATCACCGAGAGCACGACGCACACCGCAAAGCTGCCGCCGGTGTCGGCTTGCGCCTCCATCTGCAGGATCAGCACGCCGAGGCCCGCCTGCGCGCCGACGAACTCCCCCACCACCGCGCCCACCACGCTGAAGGCAGCGGCCATGTTCAAGCCGGCGAAGACAAAGGGCAGCGCGCTGGGGAACTTGGCCTTGCGGAAGATCTGCCATGGCGTGGCGGACAACGAGCGCAACAGGTCGATGCGGTCGGGGTCCACGGCCTTGAAGCCAGCGATGCTGGTCACCAGCACCGGGAAGAAGGTGAGCAGGCAGATGATCACCACCTTGGAGCTGATGCCGAAGCCGAGCCAGACCACGATGATCGGCGCCACCGCCACCTTGGGCACGCTCTGCAGCGCGGCCACGTAGGGCTCCAGCAGCGCCTCCACCCGGGGCATCTGCGACACCACGATGCCGATCGCCAGGCCGACGCCGCTGCCGATCAGGAAGCCCAGCGCGATCTCCGCGAGGGTGACACCGCCGTGATACCAGAAGCCGTCCTTTGCCATGGGCCCGGTGGCGAGGCCGCGCCATAGCGCGACCGCGATGTCGCTGACCGGCGGGACCAGGTGCACGGGCACCTTGAACAGCCGCACGGCCCCTTCCCACGCGCCGAGCAGCGTGGCCAGCAGCAGGATGGATTGCACGCGGGTGGATGCGAGCAGGCCGGCGCGGGGCCGCGCCTTCGTGGTCCGGGCGACGGCGTCGTCAGGGCGCGGGCCGGAATCGGAGGTCAACATGGCAGTCGTCATGGCAGCATCCTTTTTTCAGTCGAACGAAGCGGCATGCGAGAAGCGCTCGCGGATCGACGCGGCGGCGGCCGCAAACGCCGGGTGCGACATCGCTTCCATGGTTCGCGGCCGCGGCAGGTCGACCGGCAGCACGCGCTCCAGCGTGCCCGGGCGCGGCGACATCACGAACACCTTGTCGCCGAGGAACACCGCCTCGGGGATGGAGTGCGTGATCAGCACCACGGTCTTGCCGCTTTCCATCCAGATGCGCTGCAGCTCGAGGTTCATGCGCTCGCGCGTCATCGCGTCGAGCGCGCCGAAGGGCTCGTCCATCAGCAGAATCTTGGGGTCGTGCAACAGCGCCCGTGCGATGGACGCGCGCTGCTGCATGCCGCCGCTCAACTGGCGCGGCAGCTTGTGCTCGAAGCCGTCGAGGCGAACCATCTGCAGCAGATGCATGGCGCGTTCGCGCGCCTGTTTCCTGTCCAGCCCGAGCACTTCGGCCGGCAGCATCACGTTCTCGAGGATGGTGCGCCACGGCAGCAGGATGGAACTCTGGAACACGACGCCCACATCGCGGCGCGTGCCATGGATCGGCTGGCCGTCGAGCATCACGCTGCCGACTTCGTAATCGAGCAAGCCGGCCAGAATGCGCAACAGCGTGCTCTTGCCGCAGCCACTGGGTCCGACGATGGTGACGAAGCTGCCCTGCGCGATGAGGCAGTCGATCTGCTTGATCGCGAGCACGCCGTCCCGGCGGCCACCGAAGGTCTTGGACAACCCTTCGATGCGGATGTAGTCGGGCCGTCCGCCCAGGCTTCTTGCGGGCGCGGGCTGTAGAAGGGTTGTGTTCATGCCTTGACTCCTGCGGGATTCAAAAACCGGACCATGTGATGCGCGAGAACTTCCGGTGCCTGCATGGCGGTCACATGGCCGATGGCTGGCAGCAGCACGGCGTCCGCGCCGCGGATGCGCCCCGCCATGGCCAGCGTCACCGTCGGCGGCACCACGCGATCGAGTTCGCCGGCCAGCACCAGGGTCGGTGCGACGATGTCGGCCACGCCGTTTTCCAGCGTCGTCGCCACGGTTGCGGCGCGACGCGTGGCGCGCGGCGATTCGGGTCGGGCGTTCGCGAATACGCGCCGCAACTCCGGCCGCTGCACGAGAAACGCTTCAGGAAAGAACCATGTCGCCAGTTCCTCCGCCGTGCCGGGCAGGCCGCGCCGCAGTTCGGCCAGGCGACGCGCGTCCGGGCACAGCTCCTCGTACGGGCGCGGCAGCGGCCAGGTGCTGGCCAGCACAAGGCGATCGATCGACAGCGGATACAACAGCGCCAGCGCCTGCGCCACACGTCCTCCGAACGACGAGCCGAACACGTGCGCCCGCTTGAACCCCAGCGCCTTGATGAACAGGTGTGCGTCGTTCGCCAGGTCCGCCAGCGTGGCAGCACGCTCGGGCGCCTGCGTATCGCCGCAATCGCGCTGGTCGTACGAGATCACGGTGAAGTGCTGCGCCAGGTGCGGCACCAGCGTGGCGAACATCTGGCGCGAAGCCTCCGCGCCATGCATCAGCACCAGCGCCGGACCCTGGCCCTGGCGCTCGAAGGCAACGCGCACTTCCCCGGCCTGCATGAAGTCGGTCATGGCGCGCTCCCTTCTTCGTGGTCCAGCCAGAAGGTCATTTCGATCTTGAGTCCGCGTGGGTCATGGAGGAACAGCTGATGGATGGCCCACCCGGGAATCGGCGCCTCGGCGAAGGGCACACCCAGCATGCCGAGGTGCTCGCGCATCTCGTTCAGTCCGCGCGAGCGGAACGAGATGTGGTCGACGTGGCCGGTGACCGGCTGCATGGCCGCATCCGGCTTCGGCAGATGCGCGAACAGATGCACGATCGGCTGGCCCTCCGCATAGAGCCATGCACCCGGTGCAGGGATCTCCGGACGCGCACCGACCTGCAGTCGCATCACGCGCGTGTAGAAGTCGGCCAGCGAGGGCAGTTCGTCCGGTGTGCAACGGATCGTGAAGTGGTGAAGTGCGGTGACAGGCATGGCATCAATCCAGCAGCCGGGCGAGCACGGCCGACAATTCGGCGGCGGGGTCCGATGGCGTCCACGGCATGCGGAAAGCCACGTGGCCATCGGGTCGCACGAGCACCGCGCCGCGCAAACCGAGCAGCAGTCCGTCTTTCGCGTGCGTGTCTTCCAGCTGATGGGCCTGCACCACGCGCCCATTCTTTCCGGAGACGGCACGCGCCGCTTCCATCCATCCGTCCGCTTTCGGCCCGGCCACCAGCACGAACTCCTTGTCGAACCAGTCGAGCGTCGTGTGGCGCCGCGCCAGGTCCAGCCAGATATGCGGGAAGCGCACGCCCGGCTTGTCGCCGGGCTCATACCAGCGTGCCTGCATCACGTGCTTGCCGGTGCCGTCGGGGATGACCGCGCCGTCCTCGTAGCAAAAACCCAGCGACTGCCCGATGCTGTGGATGTGGTTCTCGCTGTCGCGGATCCAGAAGTCGATTCGGTCCGGGTTGCCGGAACGCAGTGCCTCGTCGCACTGGATGAAGCGCGTCGCGTTGTGCAGGCTGAAGTCGGCGTTCGACTCGGCGACAGGGCGCCGCTCGCGCTCGTAGCTGTCGAGCAGGCGCGCGCTGGCGCGGCCGGTGATCACGAAGGCCAGCTTCCACGCCAGGTTGTGCGCATCCTGGATGCCGGAGTTCATGCCATAGCCGCCGTTGGGCGGAAACCGGTGCGCCGAATCGCCCACCAGCAGCACGCGGCCCTTGCGAAAACTCGCGGCCACCTGGCGGCTCATGCGCCACACCGAGCGATTGATCACCTTCACGTCCAGGTTGGGCACGCCGGCAACGGTGCGCGCGAGGTTCACCACTTCGTCGTCGGTGCGCTCGCCGACGCGCTCGTCGACTTCGCGTCCCACCGGCAGCAGGCTCAGCCAGCGGTCCTTGCCGTTGGTGTTGAGCACGGTCGTGATCGGGTACGGCGAATCCTTCGCGTAGACGCGCCAGTCGGCGCAGATGGCGGCATCGCGCACATGCGAGAGGTCGGCTTGCCAGAACTCGTTGGCCATCACCGCCAGCGCGGCCGGTCCTCGCATCTCGATGTCGGCCTGCCGGCGCACCGCACTGGCGGCGCCGTCCGCGGCGATCAGGTACTGGGCCTGCCAGGTGAAGGTCTCGCCGGTGTCCAGCTTGCGGCCGGTCACCGCGATGCCATCGGCGCTTTCCTCGTAATGCAGGAACTCGTGGCCGAACAGGAAGCAACCGACCTGGCTTTTGCGTGCATGGTCCAGCAGTTCGATTTCCACCGTGTCCTGCGACTGGATGATCTTCCAGCACGGCGAGTGGCCCACGTTCGGCTCGGGGTTGGTGCGGCCCCATTCGTGGCCGGTCATCGACTCGCAGAAAGCGAAGAAGTCGGAGCCGTCGGGCAACGCATGGCGCTTCATCAGGCTGTCGATGCCCCATTGGCGGAAGATCTCCATGGTGCGCGTGTAGGTGCCGCGCGCCTTGGGGTGCTCCGTTGTCGTCGGGCTGCGTTCGAGCAGCACGAACTCGATGCCGAAGCGCTGCAGCAGGATCGCCATCGAGAGGCCCACCGGGCCGCCGCCAACGATCACGACAGGGACTCTGTCTTGCATGGTCAAGCCTCCATTGAATGGGTGAGGGGCACGCCCGTGAAGCGGTACGCCAGGCCGGGCGCGGCCGGCACCCAGCGCGCCGCGGCCAGGGCGAGCAGGCGGATGCCCAGGACTTCGTGCTGCCGCCACCGGGGGCGGGTGCCGAAGACGTTGAACGTGGCGTAGCAGAGGTTGCCCTGCAGCAGCGGCACGTTGATCACGCTTTGCAGGCCGTAGGGACGCATCTGGTCGAAGTCGTCGAAATGGCGTGCCAGTGCTCCCGATCCTTCGGCGACGAATACGCGGCCCTGCAGGAACAGGCACTCGGTCCACGGTGTGAGCGTCTTGCGCTTGGCGCCGTTCACGGGGTAGTCGTCCGCTACGGACGAATAGAGGCGGCGAAGCCGTATCTCGTCGGCAGGATCGCGCCCGGTCGTCACGTTCTGCTGGATGCTGAAGACGCTCTCGCCGGCGATCTGGCGTCGGCGGAGGTCCACTTCGAGCAATGCATCCTCGGCGCTTCGCGTGTCGGCGAGCGTGTCGAGGAGGTTGGCGATGAGCGACGTGAGCGTCGATGCATTGGCGGTGGGCATGAAGAAAGTCTAGGCGCCTGAATTCACCAAAATGCACTAAATTCTGATCGCCCGATAACCAAACAGTTATGCCAATGCCGACCACCCGCGACCCTGCCGCCGACCTGCTTCACGCGCTGCTTTCCCGCCTGAAGCTGCGGCAGCTCTCGCTGCTGCAGGCCATCGACCGCCATCGCACGCTCGGCCGCGTGGCCGCGGAGATGCGACTGAGCCAGCCGGCCATCACCAAGGCGTTGCGCGAGGTGGAAGACATCTTCGCAAGCAAGCTGTTCGAGCGCACCAGCCGGGGCCTGGTGCCCACGCCGTCGGGCGAGGCGGTGCTGCACTACGCGGGCCGCTGGCTCGCGGAGCTGGAGGCCACCACGCGCGTGCTCACGTCATTGGAGGCGGGCCGCGGCGGACGCCTGCGCCTGGGCCTGACGCAGCAAGTGCCGCAACAACTGCTGTCCGCCGCGCTCGTTCATCTGCTCGATCGCACGCCGCGCATGGCGGTGATGACGCGCGAAGGCACGACGGACGAACTCGTCGCTGGCCTCGTCGCGCGAGAACTCGATTGCGCCATCGGCCGCTCGTACGACGGGGATGCAACGGGCCTGGTGCAGGAGGCGATCTACCAGCAGGAACCCTGCCTGGTGGTGGCTGCCAAGAGCGTCAAGCGGCTGTCACGCGGCCCGCTGGACTGGGCACGCCTGGCGCAGCTCGACTGGATCCTGCCGCCGCCGAACACGCCCATGCGCAGGACCTACAACGCGATCTTCGTAGGCGCCGGCGTCCAGCCCCCGGTGCCGATGCTGGAGACGACGTCGATCCGCAGCATGGAGATGGTGCTGCGAACGCAGCCGAACGCGATCTCCATCCTGGCCCGCGATGTGGTGGCCGACATGGAGCGGGCAGGGCATTGGGCGGCATTGCCGTATCGCCTGAACTGGAATTTGCCGCCGGTGAGCTTCTTCACGCTGAAGGAACTGGAGGCGCACCGGATGGTGAAGTCGCTGAGGGACGCGGTGGTGGAGGTGGCGCAAGGGATGCAGCGCACGGCCGGATGAACCCCTGGACATTTCGGATGCCGCGAGCGCTGGGTCGCGTCGGGCGCGCGCCGCTCATTTCTTCGCGCAGAGGCCCAGCGCCACGTGCGTCTCGGTGCATACCTTCGCCTTTGCGGGCGCCGCGTCATTCCCTGGGGCGGGGGGTGCGGCCGTCGAGGCGTCCGGGGGCTCGGCGCCCTCCGCGCGCCGCCGCAGTGTTTGCCGGCGCTCGAAGACCACGACGGGGTGCTCGTCGTCAGATGGCGTTGCGGCGCCTTTCCCCAGGACGGAGGACGAATTCAAGAAGGGCAGCCTGGCGCCTTCGGGGCGGGTCGAATACCAATACGCGAACGCTCCGGCCGACAACACAAGGATCAGCACCAGCAGGCTCTTGAGCTTGAACATGCCGGTGCTGGGCTCCGGCTTCCACGGCGGCAGGTACATCGCCGAAGACGCGTCGCGCGAATCGGCGAATTCGGCGCCAACGGTGCTTGCAGAAAAGCGGACACCTGAAAACCTGCCCTTGCACCCGCTGCAGTACTTC
The DNA here is from genome assembly GCF_037889915.1 of Variovorax humicola. Taxonomy (NCBI): domain Bacteria; kingdom Pseudomonadati; phylum Pseudomonadota; class Betaproteobacteria; order Burkholderiales; family Comamonadaceae; genus Variovorax; species Variovorax humicola. Next base: position 33,987 of record NZ_JBBKZV010000025.1, read on the forward strand.
GCGGAATCCTTGTTGGCGGTGTGACACGATTCGCAGAACTTGGTCATTCCGAGCGTTCCGGCGATGCCGCTGTTGCACGCGAAGTCACCACCGCCGGCCGCTCCCGCCGCAACGTGTTCACCCAGCGACCGATCGGTACGGACATCGCGTGTTCCCGAGCCATGGACAGTAAGGAATTTGCATTATGTGCCCTCGATTGGACCGCGTGTTCGGCGACGCGGCTTGCGAATTCGGTCGCGTCGCGCGGACCGCCAGGACTTCAGTCGACGACGATTTCGGCGCGCGTCAGGATGCTCCGGGGTATCGTCAGGTCGAGCGCCCTCGCGGTCTTCAGATTCACTGACAACGTGAAGCTCGTCGGTTGGGCAACCGGCAGATCGGCTGGCTTCGCTCCCTTGAGAATCTTGTCGAGGTAGTAGGCATTCAGCCGATAGACCTCGTCGACGTCCAGGTGGTAGCACAGCAGTCCACCGAACTCCGCGAGCGGCCCCCCGTAAACCGCCGGCAACCGCTCGCGTGCCGCGAATTCGATGATGGAGTTTCGAAAGCGATAGGTGAGCGAGTCTTCGAGCGGCATCAACGCATCCGGCCTGGCCTTTCGAGCAACTTCCAGCGCAGCCTGGAAGTCATCCGGGCCCGTGAACTCGCACGAGTCGAGCTTGAGCGCGAGGTCGCGGGCAGCGTCCTGCGAGGCCTTCCAATCGGCCATCTTCGTGGGATTGGCGACGTTCCAGAGCACTGCAACGCGCGAGGCACCTGGCAGCAACTCCCTGAGCAATTGCATGCGCTTCACACACAGTTCAGGCAGCATCTGGCAGTAGCCGGTGATGTTTCCGCCAGGTCTTGCCAGGCTCGCGATATGACCCCGTCCCACCGGGTCTCCATGGACGAAGAACACGATCGGGATGGTCTTCGTGGCTTGCCTCGCCGCCTCCGTCTGCGGCGCGGCAAAGGCCACGATCACATCCACGTTCAGGCGAACAAGCTCGTCCGCCAGTTCTGGCAGTTGCTCCATGCGATCCGTGTACCTGTAGATGACGACCACGTTCTTGTCGAGAACCCAGCCGCGTTTGGCCATGAGCTGCCGCCATTCGGGACGAAAAGGAACAACGGATCCCCCCGGTGCTTCGGCGCCCAGCCAGCCGATCCGGTAGACCCTGCCCGGCTTCTGTGCCTCGGCCACGTGCGGCAGCGCCGCCATTGCCAGCAGCGCCGTGGAGATGCCTCTCCTGTTCATGCTGACCCCTTCTGGGTGACATGCGACGTCGCGCACCACGGTAGCAACCGGCGCCGGCCGCGTCAAACAATGACCGGGACGGCGCGATCGCTTTCAATCAAGCCGCAAGCACGAACGCGAATGCGGCAGACGCGTCGTATTGGCTCTGCCGGCCCCAGCCGTTGTTGATCGTCGTTGCCACGTACAGGTACTCGGCGAAGCCGGCCACGTCGCAGGTGCCGAGCGCGGTCGCGACCGCGATCGTCACGGGCGCGGCGGGCGCGGGCACGGGGCCGCCGACGCTCAGCAGCTGGTTGACACCCTTGATCAGCGAGAACGAGTATGTCGCGTAGTTGGCGGGATGCGTGGCCGACAGCGCCATCGTCACGGGGTTCGGATTTGTCTTCACGCCGTAGTGCAGCAGCCCGCAGACCGTGTCGGCGCCGACGCTGTTGATGGTGGGTGCGGAAAGTGCAGCGGAACAGGACTGGTTATTGACCATGATCGTCAGCGGCGTGCTGGTTTCGATCACCGCGCCCGCGCTGGTGGTGAACTCCACGGTGATCGTGTGCAGGCCATTCGACAGGTTGGTCGAATTGGTCAGCATGCCCAGCGATGGATTCATCCAGAGGAACAACTCGGCAATCGGGTGGACGGGGTAGAAGGTCGGGTTGCCGCCCACGTTGACCGGCCCGATGGTCTGCAGCACGTAGGTCAGGCCGTTCCACTTGTAGTCGGTCCAGGCGTCGTTGCGCAGCACGCCGTCGATCTTGACGCGGTAGAACTTGGCACCGTCGTTGGCCGCGCGCTGGAAGTTGATCATCAGGGGCAGCGTGCCGCCGAAAGGCACGTTGGTCACAGGGTAGAAATAGGCCGGGTCTGTGGTCGCCAGGCCGCTCGCCAGCACCTTGTCGAACGGGATGAAGCCGATGCCCATCAGCAGAGGGCCGGTCGCCTGGAACGGCGTGAAATCGACCTTCTCGATGACCTGGTCGCTGCACACCAGCATCTGGCCCGAGGAGATCATCGCCACCGATGAAGGCCGCGCCGGAACACCGCCCGCCACCAGCGCGGTGCCGCCGCCGAGGCCGATGCTGGTGATTCGATTGGCGGGATCGCGCTCGGCCACCAGCAGCGTGGTCTGCGAGGCGTCGGACCAGGTGAGATGGAAGGGGGCGACGAGTCCGGTGGCCAGCTTGGTCGCGGCGCCGTTGCTGATCTGGATGCGGCTCACGCGGCCCGCGTCGGGGCCTGCCGTCTGCTCGCTGACATAGGCGAACTGCAGGTCGGAACTCAGCACCACGCCGACGCCGTTCTCCAGGTTCGATACCACCGCTGTCTTCGCGCCGTTCGACAGGTCGACGCGCCACAGGTGGCCGGGCGATGCGTACTCGATGACATAGGCCGCGTTGTGCGCTTCGTCGAGGAAGAGCTGTTGCGGTGCGCTCATGCCGGTCGTGACCACTGTCGCCGCCGAGCGGTTGGCGCTGCTCAATGCGAGGCGCACCAGGGTGCCGGTGCGCTCTGTGACATAGGCATGCAGGTTGTCGATGCCGACCTTGACGTCCTCCGGCTGGGTGTATCCCGTGCCGATCACGGCATAGGCCGGATCCAGCTTGTAGGTCACCCACTGGATCTTCATGTCGTAGCCATAGGCGACGACCTTGACCTTGGCGAAGTTGCCGAGGCTGGTCCGTACGGCGAACACGTCGCCGTTGACCAGCTTGTTGGTCGCGTCGTCGTTGCCCGGGATCGGCGTGGTGCCATAGGTAAGCGTCTGCAGGTTGCTGGCGCCGAGGGCGGTGAAGCTGACCACGCCCAGGTTGACGATGCGTGCGCTGTTGCGCGCCGCCATCTGCCGCGCCGTGGCGGTCATTTGCTCCCACCAGATGTCGTAGCCCGCGCCGGTCCCGCCTTGCACGCCGGTGTCGAGGTCGAAGGTGAAAGTGCCCTTCAACACCGTCGTGCCCTTGGACACGATGGTGGCGGAGGGCAGCAGGTTCAGGCGCGAGAGCTTGCCTGCGAACTCCACGAAGACAAGCTGGTTCTGCGGGCTGCGAAAGCTGCTGCCGATGGCGCCGCCCAGCCCGGACACGAGAGGGATTTGTGTAGTCATGTCGGATCCTCCTGATGGACCGCGTCGTCGTGGGCGGAGTGCCGGGCGCAATTCGCGGAGGGTTGTTGTAAGCCTGCAGGGTGGCGGCGGCCATCTACTTGAAGGCATACCCCAAGGCCCTCTTGCGACCGGTGCGAAGGGCCTTGAAATCCGGATTTGCCGATGGTTGGACTATGCGGGGGTCATGGCGTTCGACAGAAGCGCATAGACCCTTTGCGGTCCCGGGCCAATGGCACGGCATGCGTGCGAATCCGTCGCCGATCTGGCCGGCGTTGCCATGCTGGCATGACTTCTGCCAGACCCGAAAGCGAGGGGTCTCCCTAACGAGGAAAGTGGCGAGGAGAGTGGCGCCCGTCACCGCCTCAGCGCAGAATCCAACTTGGATGAAACACCCCCGGAGCGCCTGCGGCGCTTCGCATTCAAGGGGCGATACCAGCGGCCGGCGAAGCCGGTTTCGCGGTGTCCCTGGTATTTGACGGCGCCGGTTTCATGCGTCGCGGTGACGAGATGGCGTGATTGGAAACTGAAGTGCGAAGAAGTTGATCGACATGCAAGAGCGATTTCGAGTCGTCTTTGTCTCCCGGCGGAATTCGTTGCGAAGCATCTTGGCGGCGGCGTGCCTGGCGCATCTGGACGGCGCGCGCTTCGTTGCGATTTCCTGTGGAGCGCCGGGCCATGTTGCCCCCGCGGTGCATCCTGCGGCCATCGATGCGCTGGGCACCGCCCACATTCCGGTTCCTGCCAAGGAGCCGTGCAGTTGGGCGACGATCCTGCGAGGTCCGCCCTCGCGAATCAATTTCGTCATCCTTCTGGATGAAAGCATCGAAACGCTGCTTCCGCCATGGCCCGGACAGCCTGATTTCGCGACGTGGCCTTTTCCCGATGTTGCAGCGGAAAGCGATCCGGAAACCGCGGCGCGCGCGGCGATCCAGGTCCTGCACTCACTGCGGCGTCGCCTGGAATTGCTGATCGCCCTGACGATGCGTGGCACGGATCGCGCGGCCATTCGGTCGGACGTCAGGGAACTCGGACACATGATCTAGGTTGCCCTTGCCAAGGAGTGCTCAAGTGCCCATGTCCCGCCATCTGATGAAGATAAAGTCGCTCGTCGAGGAATTGAGCGATCGTTACGGTGATGACGATACTGCGGTGCAGCAGATGCGCCTGGAGGTCGCAGCCATCGAGGCGCTGGAGCGCGAACGGAGGCAACTGCGCCCGGCTCCGCAAGCCGGCGCGGCGCGCGCGCGGAGCTCCGCTGCACCGCCCGGTTAGTACTGCGGCGCCGCGCTCCCCTCTCAGTCGTCCTTCGCCTTCTTCCTGGGGCGGCCCGCTTTCAACTTCGGAAGCAGGTCGAGGACGATGCGAAATTGAGCGTCGCTGAGTTTCTGGAGTGAGTGCAGACCTGCGCGCAACAGTTCCCCCTTCTTCGTGGGCCTGCGCAAGTCCAGCGCGCGCTCCTTGAGCAAATGGATCAAGGCAAAGTCGGCCTGCGGCATCGTGAAGCTGTCTCGGACGAGCTTTGCGCGGGCCTCCGGCACTTCCTTCCAGGCGGAGACGGGTTTCGCCGACTGGGCCTTTTTGGGTTCGGTCTTCTTGGCGGAGGCCTTCCTGGCAGAGGACTTCTTGGGGGAAGCCTTCTCCGGAGTGGCCTTCTTGTTCAGCGCGACTTTCTCGACCTTCTGGGTCGTCCTGGCCCTGTCCTTCCGTGCGGGTGGCGCCTTCGCGGACTTCTTCGTCGACGAATGTTTCACAGACGCCTTCGTCACAGACGCCTTCTTCACGGACGCCTTCTTCTTCGCAGAAGCTCTCTTCTTCGCAGATGCCCCACGAGTCGGCCGCACCACTTCGCCTTCGGGTGAGGACGTGGCTGGAGCCGTGGTGCCCGTCACTTGCGCGGCGGGTCGCAAGGATTCATCCAGCACCGGGACAACGCCCAAGGGGGACTCGGCAACTTCGTTATTGGATGCAATGGCAAGTTCCGTCATCAAGGCCTCATATATTGGTATAAATCATTTATACCTTATTTTCACCAGGCCAGATTCGGGGACGCACACGCATTTGCACTTCCGAAGCGACCGGACCATCACGCAATACGCGAACGAGATCTGGAACCTGAAGCCGCAGCCTTTGCGGTAGGCCGCGCGATGCGGGCGATGCGGGCGATGCGGGCGATGCGACCGACGCGACCGACGCGACCGACGCGACCGACGCGACCGACGCAGATCCAACCATCTGAAGTGACAGCCTGCGGCATCGAGGACCAGCCGGTAACTGCCGCCTGAGTCTCCTCTACCAGCGCCAGCAAGCTGCCAGACCCGATCTTGATACGCAAACCTGACGAGCGCATGAATTTCCCGGGTGGTCGCCCGGTTACCCCGGAGATTCAGTGGGTCTTTCGCACCGTCACAGCCCAGCCATGTTCAGTCGCTAGCCTCGTGCCGAGTCTCACCCGGGTGCCAATTGCAGCGCTCCGAACTGCGAGCTTCGAATGAACGCCTTTCCCATCATCAAGATACTCACCACCACGGCTGTTGCATGGCTGCTCGCCAGCGCGACGCATGCGCAATCGTCCGGCGGCGGAAGCCGTGCGGAGGGCGATCCCGAGGCCGGACAACTCACCTCGCGGTCGCGTGGACGATCGCTCGGCTTGCCGCAAAGCGGGTCGACAGACTGGCAATCGAATGTGGCTGCCTGAGACCCACTCCCGCGGCGGATCCTGGACACGCCGTGCAGCCGCTCGTCGTTTTCGTGCAAAAGTTGGACGCTCCCGAGCCCGCGATGTATTGCAGCGCAAAGTTGCGAGGCCTACCCTGTCGAACATCCGATTGGCAATCGTTCTTTCTGCACGAATGACTTAGGACGGGCTCTGCATGTTGATTGCGATTCTGGTTCTGGCTTGCCTCGCCCTGCGAGAGATCTTCCTGGAGCGCTGGCTGAACCGGGCAGCATGCATTTGCAGGAAGCGGCAAGGTTGGGTCGCGATCGAGATCCGGCGCCGCGTCCTCATGGAGCGGCTGCCTCGCCACGTATCGGAATACCCGGTCCCGCGAGAGGAGCGGATCCTGGTAAGCCGCCTGCTGGGTCTCGTCCTCTGGCACCGCGAGGTCAGGGTGGCACTGCCGAACAGTGCCTGCGAACGCCTCGGTGCGGTCATGCCGCAAGACTTCGACCGCCAGTTCCCGGCTTGGCTTCGATTGGCCAGCGGCGGCAACTGAAGCTGCGCGCCGTTCGCCGTTCGCCGTTCGCCGTTCACCGTTCACCGTTCTCCGTTCTCCGTTCGCCGTTCGCCGTTCTCAAGTGTCGGAGGCCCAGCCCAGCAGTTGCCGCGGCGTCTCCCACAGCAGCTTGTTGCGATCCACGGCGTTCGGAAACAGCCGCTCGATCAGCTTGAGTTGCGGGCCGTATTCAACGCGTTCCGGCGCGCGCAGGTAGGGCCAGTCCGAACCCCACACGCAGCGATCGAGCGTGAAGGCCTGCACCAGCGCCTCGATGAACGGCCACGTGTCCGCATGCGGATGCGCCTCATGCGAGAACTTGGACAGCCCTGACAGCTTGACCCACGCGCGCCCGCTGCGGCCCAGCGCCAGCAAGGCCTGGAATGCGCGGTTCGACAATCCGTCGCGCGGTTCCGGCCGGCCGCAGTGATCGATCAGCAATCGCACGTCGGAACCGTCCAGCAGCGGCATCAGGTTGGGCAACTGGTCCTTCTCGACCTGAACCTGAAGCAGCATGCCAAGCTGCGACAGCATCTTCAGCAGGAGCGCCGTGCCCGTGTAATACGCAACGCCCAGGAACGCCGGATTGAATGCCACGCCGACGATGCCCTGCGTCTGCAGCGCCGACACGGTCTCCAGGCTGCAGTAGTTCTCGACCACGGCAATGCCCTTGAAGCGACCGCCGCTTTGCGCGATGGCATCGAGCAGGCACCGGTTGTCGGTGTCGTAGCCTGAATTGGGCCCGACCACCAGTGCATGCCGGACCCCGTACGCATCGAGCACCTGCATGAACAGCCGCGCCGACCCGCACTCCTGGCCGGAAGGGCGGTAGTGCGTATCGGGCCGGTACGGAAATCGGACGGGATCGAAGATATGGTTGTGGCAGTCGATCTTGGGCTCGTTGAAGATGCTCATTTGATTGCGCCTCCTTGGCGCCGCGATCAGTCTGGGTCCGGGCGAAGTTGCGGCAGGCCTCGGCGCATTCCACATGAACAATGCGGCCGTGTCACCTGCCGCATGGTCGGGTCGCGCGTGATTTCAGGCGCCGCCAGCGAAGAATTGCCGCGCTGACTATGATGGCCCGCCCCAACTCTGCGAGCGATGCCATGAGTCTCCCTTCCACCCGCTTGGGCCGTACCGGCCTCACCGTGTCGCGGCTTGCGCTCGGCACCATGACGTTCGGCCTGCAGACAGACGAAGCGACGTCGTTCCGCATCCTCGACAAGGCCACCGATGGCGGCATCAACTTCCTCGACACGGCCGACGTGTACCCGCTCGGCGGCACCGTCGAGACGACCGGCCGCACCGAGGAAATCATCGGGCGCTGGCTGCGCGGCAAGGGGGGCAGCCGCCGTGGCGAGTTCATCATCGCGACGAAGGCGGCCAACAAGGTCGGGCCGAATCCCTGGGACCAGGGCAACTCGCGCAAGCACTTGCTCGACGCCATCGATCTGTCGCTGAAGCGGCTGCAGGTGGACCATGTCGACCTGTACCAGCTGCATCACGACGATCGCGAAACCCCTCTCGACGAAACCCTGGAAGCGCTGGACGTGATCGTGCGGTCGGGCCGGGCGCGCTATATCGGCGTGTCCAACTTCCTGTCGTATCGGCTGGCGCGAGCCATTGGCCGGGCGGCGTTGAACCGGCTCGCGCAGTTCGTGTCGGTGCAGCCGCGCTACAGCCTGCTGTTCCGCGAAATCGAGCGCGAACTGCTGCCGCTGGCCGGCGAAGAAGGCCTGGGCGTGATCCCCTACAACCCGCTCGCAGGCGGCCTGCTCACCGGCAAGTACGCGCCCGGCGCCAAGCCTGAGGACAACACCCGCTTCACGCTTGGCACCGCCGGCTCCATGTACCAGGATCGCTACTGGAACGAGCGCAGCTTCAATACCGTGACGCAACTGCAAAAGCTGGCCGAGGAGGCCGGCGTGCCGCTCGCCACGCTCGCCGTGGCGTGGGTGATGGCCAACCCGCTGATCACGGCGCCGCTGCTCGGCGCCAGCAAGCCGGAGCAGCTCGACGCCACGCTGGCCGCGGCCGAGTACAAGCTGGCCGCCGACCTCAAGACGAAGCTAGATGAACTCACAGCCGAGTACCGCAAGGGCGACGCACCGCGCTGACTAATTCGAGGATGAACTGTCATGAACATTCCAGAAGACCGCATGGCCCTGCAACTTCGCTCGCTGATCAGGAAGAGCGGCGAGCTCGAACTGTCGTTGGCCAGCGTGCCGGTGCCCGCGCCCGGACCCGACGAGGTGTTGATCCGCATCGAGGCCTCGCCCTTGAATCCATCCGACCTCGGCCTGCTGTTCGGTGCGGCCGACATGGGCACGGCCAAGGCGTCGGGCACTGCCGATCGGCCCGTCGTCACTGCGAGCGTTCCTGAAGGCGGCATGCGCGCCATGGCCGCGCGCCTCGACGATTCGATGCCCGTCGGCAACGAAGGCGCGGGGCTGGTCGTCGAGGCCGGGTCGTCGCCGGCTGCGCAGGCATTGCTCGGCAAGACGGTTGCGGCCATCGGCGGCGCGATGTATGCGCAGTACCGCGCCGTACCGGTTGCGCAGACGCTGCTGCTGCCGCAAGGTGCCACCGCGGTCGATGGCGCGTCGTCATTCGTCAACCCGCTCACTGCCCTCGGCATGATCGAGACGATGCGGCGCGAAGGCCACACCGCGCTCGTGCACACGGCCGCCGCATCGAACCTGGGCCAGATGCTCAACCGCATCTGCATGAAGGACGGCATTGCGCTGGTCAACATCGTGCGCAAGCCGGAGCAGGCGGAACTGCTCAAGGGCATCGGCGCGAAATACGTTTGCGATTCGAGCACGCCCACATTCCTGCAAGACCTGACTGACGCGCTGGCCGCGACGGGCGCCACCATCGCCTTCGACGCGACCGGCGGCGGCAAGCTCGGTGGCCAGATCCTCGGCTGCATGGAAGCGGCGATCAACCGCAATGCGAAGGAGTACAGCCGCTACGGTTCGAACATCCACAAGCAGGTGTATCTGTACGGCGGCCTCGACACGAAGCCGACCGAGTTCGTGCGCAATTTCGGCATGGCCTGGGGCATGGGCGGGTGGTTGCTGTTTCCGTTCCTGGTGAAGATCGGGCCGGCCGCGGCGGAAGTGCTCAAGCAGCGTGTGGCGTCGGAACTGAAGACCACGTTTGCGAGCCACTACTCGAATGAAATCTCGTTGGCCGAGGTGCTGGACCCGGGGACGATCGCGGTCTACAACCAGCGCGCGACGGGGACCAAGTACCTGATCAATCCGGGCAAGGGGTTGTAATTGCATTTGCGTTCGCCCTACGGTCAAGCAAGGAGATGCAGAGACCCGAATTGACTATCGCAACCATCGAAGTCTGTTCGTGGGCACCCGCGGAACCGGCTTGTATGGTGAGGGTGCCGTTGAATAGGCAAGGCGAACACCACGGGTCACGTCGGATTGCCCTGCGCCGTCATTCCGTGCATGTTAATTTCACCGCGCCCTGGGGAAGCCCCGGCCCTTTGCGAGACTCCCTTGGCCCATTCCCCGACTTCTTCCTCGGTGCCCGTGCACGGCCTTTCGCCGGCAATGACCTTGCTGTTCGGCGCGGCCTGCGGGCTGAGCGTGGCCAACATCTACTATGCGCAGCCGCTGCTCGGCCCGATTGCCGAGACGCTCGATCTGCACGCCGGGCTCGCGGGCCTGATCATGACCCTGACGCAGCTAGGCTATGGTCTCGGGCTGTTGTTGCTGGTGCCGCTGGCGGACGTGGTCGAGAACCGGCGGCTGATTGCCTGCGCGCTCGTCGGCGCAGTGGTGGGGCTGGCGGGCATCACACTGTCGGATTCGGCCGCGACCTTCCTGGCCGCATCGTTCCTGGTGGGTGCGGGCGCGGTGGCGGCGCAGGTGCTGGTGCCGTTTGCGTCGCACCTCGCGCCCGAGGCCACGCGCGGCAAGGTGGTGGGCAACATCATGGCCGGGCTGCTGGCGGGCATCATGCTGGCGCGCCCGTTCTCGAGCATCGTCGCCGCTGCGCTCGGCTGGCGGGCCGTGTTTGCGATTTCAGCGGTGTTGATGGCGCTCCTGATCGTCGTGCTGTGGCGCGCATTGCCGCAGCGTCATCCGCACGCTTCCGTCGGCTATGCGCGCACGATGGCGTCGCTGCCGGGCATGGTCTGGCGCGTGCCCGTGTTGCGCCGGCGCGGGCTGTACCAGGGGATGATGTTCTCGTCGTTCCAGGCTTTCTGGACCACCGTGCCGCTGCTGCTGGCGCATGAGTTCGGATTGGGCCAGGGCGGCATCGCGGCCTTTGCGCTGGCCGGTGCAGCAGGTGCGTTGGCCGCGCCGTGGGCCGGCCGCCTGGCCGATCGCGGTCTCACGCGTCCCGCCACCGGGTGGGCGATGGCGGCGGGGTTGCTGTCGTTCGTGATCGGCGCGTTGTCGGTGCGCTTCCATTCGATCGCGGGACTGGTGCTGGCGGGTGTGCTGCTCGATGGCGCCGTGCAGCTTTGCCAGGTGCTTAGCCTGCGCAGCCTGTATGTGCTCGCGCCCGAATTGCGCGGCCGGCTCAATGGCCTGTTCATGACCTTCATCTTCCTGTGCGCCGCCGTCGCCTCGGCGCTGGCGGCGGCGGTCTATGCCTTCCATGGATGGATGGGCGTGAGCCTGCTCGGCGGCGGCTTCGTGGTGGTGGCGCTGGCCCTGTTTGCGACGGAGTTCATGCGGCGCGCCTCGCCGCTGCCGGCGACCTGATCGCTTCGCACACGGCGCCAGGGCTCCTCGGGCCGCTTGGGAATTCAAGTCGAAAGTGGCCTTTTCGATCGTGCCGCCGGCGCTCTCTACAATGCGCCCCCTTTGCTACTGCCCGGAACGCGCACCCATGGACATCGTCGTCAACGAAGAACTCAAGGCCTATATCGACCCGTTGACCCCGGAGGAATACGAATCGCTGGAGCGCAGCATCCTCGCCGAAGGCTGCCGCGATGCGCTGGTGCTGTGGGGCGACGTATTGGTGGATGGCCACAACCGGTATGGCATTTGCCGCAAGCACGACCTGCCGTTCCAGACGGTGCAGAACACGCGCTTCCAGTCGATGGAGGACGTGCACCTGTGGATGATCGACCAGCACCTGGGCCGGCGCAGCATTTCCGATTTCCAGCGCGGCGTGCTGGCGCTGCGCAAGCGCGAGATCGTCGCCGCGCGGCGGGCCGGCAACGCGGCCTCGGGCGGGCACGCGCCACAGGCGCCGGCCGACGGGCCTGCGGATGCAAGCACCGGCAATACGCCGCCGCCCGAGCCCCTCGACTCCCGTGAGGCCCTGGCCAGGGCTGCGCGCCTCAGCAACAGCCAGGTCGTGATGATCGAGAAGATCCACAAGCAGGCGACGCCTGAAGTGGTGGCCGCCGTCAAGTCCGGCACCATTTCGATCAATGCCGCGGCGGCCGTTGCGAGCCTGCCGGCCGAGGAGCAGGTCGCCGCGGCAACCGCCGGAAAGGACGAGCTCAAGCAGGCCGCCAAGCGCGTGCGAGAAGCCAGGCGCAAGCCGCGCGACGAATCGGCAGCCTCGCCCGCGGCTTCGTCGGAGGAGGGGGCCAACGCCTCCGAAGAAACCATCGAATCGTTGCGTCGGCGCGTGGCCGCATTGACCAGCGAGAACACCGCGTTGCGCAAGCAGGTCGCGAACCTGCTGGATCAACTGATGGCGCGTCCGGGTGAGACTGCGCAGGAAACGGCGGACACGTCAGCACCGTTCTAGCCCCAGGTTCCTGGGTCCAGCGGATTCCTGAATCGCGCGGCGCGATGCTGCACTGGCCATCGGCCGCGCGGCATCGAGTGGTGCCGCCGCATCCGCTGAATCATCCCTTGTGAGATGCCCGACCGAACTCCTGCGTTGGCGGCAGGGCCAAACGCGGTGCGCAATCCGGGCGCACAATCGCTGCACGATGCGCCGGTTTCTGGTCCTCGCTGCCCTCACTCTGCTCGGCCCGCTGTGCAGTGCCGAGGTAAATCGCTGCACCGATGCTGCCGGACATGTGAGCTACACGGATGGCAAGTGCCCCGCAAGCGCCAAGGTCACGCACCTGGCGCTGCCGGAACCGATGGTGGTGACGCGTGGCGAATCCGATTCGGCGCCACGCACCGACCCCGGCCCTGCGATCCCGCCACCCCCCCGCCCGCTGCCGCAAGCCGCCGTGCCAGTGCCGCAGGTGTACCCGGCCCCCGTCATTGGCGATTCCGGTATTGGCAGCGGCGATCCGGTGGTGACGGACTACGGCTATCCGTACGGCGGCGTGTACCGGCCCGTTCCGCCGCGCAACATGGGCCCGCGCCTGCGCAACTGCGATGCGGCCGGCTGCAGCGACACGCAAGGCAATCACTACGACCGCACGGGTCAGTTGAATCGCTACAAGAGCCTCGACGGCAAGACTTGCACGCCGATGGGCACCACCGTCGTCTGCCGCTGAGCAAGCGACGGGCAATCGAAGCTACATCGCCCAGATTCGCGGGCTCGAAGCCGGCAGCTTCCACAGTTCAGCGCGCCAGGCCTGCCATGTGTGGCGCAGCAATTTCATCGCCGGCTCGACCACCGGCGCCAGCACGCGCAACACGACGATTTCCGCATGCGGGCTCGTCGCGCCGGCGCTGTCGCGCAGCGAGTCGGCATCCGCAATCTGGCGCGCGATGTCGAGCAAGGTTTCGCGCCGCGCCTTGCCGAGCGGCGTGCCCGAGACGACGAACAGCGACGCGATGCAGCGATGCCCGGCCAGGCCGATCGGGCTGGCCAGAAGGCGCCGGTCGCTCGCATCGATGCGGCCGCGTTCCAGCCACACGCCCGGCATCTCGATGTGTTGCGTCAGCGAGCCGCGTTCGAAGGGCAGGTTGGCGTTCGGCAGGCCCAGCGCCGTGACGTCCCAGCCGATCAGCTGCGCCCCCGGCGCGGCCTCGATGCGCAGGCGGTTCTCGGCCTTGCAGCCGCTGTAGCAGAGCGCTTCGAGCGGCAGCCATTCGAGTCGCGCATCGGCGTCGAGCCGGATGCGCGTGTCCTGCAGCGCCACCTCGCCTTCGGATCGATAGAAGCGCGTGGCGCCCGGCGTCGTCAACAGGCCGTGGCTGCCGGCCGCGCCATGGATGTCGATGCTCAGCGTGTCGCCGCCAACCAGGCCACCCGGCGGGTGCACCAGCACGTTGTGGCAGATCGCGCCGCCCTCGGGATAGAGGCTCTGCAGGATGCGCAGCGGGCCTTCGTGCCGGAAGCGGGCGACGCTGCGGCCGGATTCGTGTCGATAGTCGAGTTGGAGACGAGCGTGCCAGGGCATGGCGCCAGTGTACGGAGACGCTTACTCGTGCTCCCTGAGCATCCGCCCCGACACGTAGACGACCACGTCAACGCCTTCGGGCCGGCAGTCCATCTTGAAGGCGGTCTGGGCCAGCGACTTGCCGCGCCAGTGCAGCGTGAACACCGACTTGTTGCCGAAGGCGGAGGTGGCCGCGAAGTTGTGGCGCGTGACTTCCATGATCACCTCCAGGTCTTCGCCGGACTGGGTGATCTCGCCGCGATAGAACTGCAGGTCGTCGGCCCCGTACGCGTGGCCGTCCTTGATCAGAACCGCGCCGCTGCCCAGCATGCCCCGGTCGGTCGTGAAGTGCGCCTCGTAGATTCCATTCTTCATTTCCGTGTCGTCTCGCTGTATGGATGCCCGCATTCTGCTGCGGCGACCCTGTGCGCGTCGGGGGAATTTGCCGACGGCGCGAAAGTTGCATGCTGCGGCTCGCTCCGGCAGGCTCGCCGGACGCGCGATTTCCCCACGACTGGAGACCCCCATGCTCGGACTCACATCCCTCGGCATCGTCCACACCGCCATCAGCCTGGTTGCGGTCGTGGCTGGCGTGATTGCCTTCTTTCGGTACAAGGAGATCGTGCCCGGCACCCGGCTGGGCCAGGTCTACATCTGGACCACGGTGCTGACCTGCCTGACGGGCTTCGGCAGCTTCCAGCATGGCGGCTTCGGCAAGCCGCATGCGCTGGGAATCCTCACGCTGATCGTGCTGGCGGTGGCCGCGGTGGCGGGGCGCACGCAGTTGTTCGGCCGCGTGTCGAAGTACGTCGAGACGATCAGCTACACAACGACCTTCTTCTTCCACATGATCCCGGGCTTCACCGAATCGCTGACGCGGCTGCCGGCCGGATCGCCGGTGTTTTCGAGCGCGGAGGATCCGGGCCTGCAACCGGTGGTCGGCATCGTGTTCGTGCTGTTCCTGATCGGCGCGGTACTGCAGGTGCTGCGACTTCGCGGTGCCGGTCGTGCGGCGGCAGTGGTGTAGTGCCAGCGACCCTGCTCGCGATAGCGCCATTGCCGGTGCCGCAGAAGCGTGGCACGCTGCGCTTCCCATGAAGAAGCAGAGGTCTGTATGCCGACCATCACCCTCCAGGTCAACGGCACCGCGCGATCCATCGATGCGTGGGACCCCGACATGCCGTTGCTCTATGCGTTGCGCAACGAGCTCGGCCTGCATGCCGCCAAGTTCGGCTGCGGGCTGGGGCAATGCGGCGCATGCATGGTGCTGTTGGACGACGCGCCGGCGCGGTCGTGCGTGACCAGCGTCGGCGCGGCCGCCGGCAAGCGGGTGGTCACGGCCGAAGGGCTGGGGTCGCCCGGGAAGCCGCACGCAGTGCAAGCCGCCTTCATCGCCGAGCAGGCCGCGCAGTGCGGCTACTGCACCAACGGCATGGTGATGTCCTCGGTCGCACTGCTCGCGCGAACGCCGAAGCCCACGCGCGAGCAGGCGCAGCAGGCGCTCGCCGGCAACCTGTGCCGGTGCGGCTCGCATGATCGCGTGCTGCGTGCGGTGCAGCGTGCGGCAGATGCGGGGAGGGCGTGACCATGGCGCCCCTCGTTGCCGCCCTCGAAGGGCTTGTCCAGGTGGACGAAATCTCATTGCGCCGTGCAGTGCCAGGCATGCTGTCGCGCCGCGCCGCGATCAAGGCTGGCGCGCTTTTCGTCGGCTTCTGCCTGGCGCCCGGCGGCGCGGCGCTGGCGCAGACCGCAGCCGTTGCTCCCGGTGAACGACGCAGCCTGGCGCTCGACAACGTCGACTCCTTCCTGGCGGTCGGCGCGGACGGCACGGTGGTCGTCTACTCCGGCAAGGTCGACCTCGGCACCGGCCACCGCATCGCGATCCGGCAGATGGTTGGCGAAGAGCTCGGCATTGGCGTCGAGCGCATCGAACTGATCGAAGGCGACACCGCGCTCACCCCCAACCAGGGGCCGACCGCCGGCAGCACCGGCATCATGCGCGGCGGTGTCGAACTGCGCCAGGCTGCGGCCACCGCACGCGAGGCGCTGCTGGCCATGGGCGCCCAGCGCCTGCAATCGCCGGCCGAGCAACTGACGCTGGCCAGCGGCGAGGTGAGGGCGGCCGATGGCCGCAGCGTCGGCATCGGATCGCTGGTCGGCGGCCGAACCTTCGATGTCAAGATGAACCCGAAGGCGCCGCTGAAGAAGCCGGCGGACTACAAGCTGGTCGGCCAGTCGCTGCCGCGTCCCGACATTCCGGCCAAGGTGACGGGGCGCCACGTCTACGTGCACGACCTGGTCGTGCCCGGCATGCTGCACGGCCGCGTGCTGCGCCCGCCCTCGGTCGGTGCGAAAGTGCGCTCCGTCGACGAGTCGTCCATCTCGAAGCTGCCTGGCGTTCGCGTGGTCCGCATCGTGGACTTCGTCGGCGTCGTCAGTGCCGACGAGTGGGCCGCGGTGCGCGCGGCGCGCGAGCTCAAGGTGCAGTGGAGCGACAGCGCGGAACTGATCGGCCACACCGCGCTGGTCGACTGGGCACGCCGCGGTCCGTTCGTGGCAGAGGAAATCATCACGGCGAAGGGCGATGCCGCGCGGGTCGATGCGCTGCGCGATGCGCCCGATGCGTTGCGTGCGACGTATGGGTGGCCGATCCAGTCGCACGGCTCCATCGGTCCGTCCTGCGCGGTTGCCGACGTACGCGCCGACGCCGGCACGGTCTGGACCGCGTCGCAGGCCAGCCACCGCTTCCTCAACATCTTCGCCGGGCTGGTCGACGTGCCACGCGACAAGCTGCGCGTGATCTACGTCGACGGCCCGGGCTGCTACGGCATGAACGGCAGCGACGATGCCGCCGCCGATGCGGTGCTGTTGTCGCGGGCCGTGGGCAAGCCGGTACGCGTGCAGTGGAGCCGCGAGGACGAACTCGGCTGGGATCCCAAGGGCCCGCCGCAACTGCTGGACATGGCCGCGACGCTCGCGCCCGACGGCGGCATCGACGCATGGCAGACCGACATGTGGGTGCCGCGCGCAACCGCGAATCTCGAATGGATCCCGCTGCTCTCGCCGCTTGCCGCCGGCTTGAAGCAGCCGGTGGGCCAGTCGACCGGACTGGTGTCGCAGAACGGCGACCCGCCCTATGGTCCCAAGGCCGTCGTCGTCAAGGCGCATTGGCTCGGCCCGTCGCCGCTGCGGCCTTCCAACATCCGCGCGCCGGGCAAGGTGGCGAACTGCTTTGCGGTCGAGAGCTTTGTCGATGAATTGGCGGCGAAGGCCGAGGTCGATCCGCTGGCGTTCAGGCTGCAGCGCGTGTCGAACCCGCGCAGCGCGGAGGTGATCCGCCGCGTCGGCGAGATGATGGACTGGAAGCCGCGTCCTTCGCCCGCCAATGCGTCCATGCGCGGCACCACCTCGGTGGGACGTGGCATGGCGTTCATCCACTACAAGAACAGCGAGACCCACGTCGCGATGGCGATGGAGGTCGAGGTGGACCGTGCCAGTGGCGAAATTGCCGTGAAGCGCGTTTGCTGCGCGCATGACTGCGGCTTGATGATCAACCCGGATGCCGTGCGTGCCCAGGTCGAGGGCAACATCCTGCAGACGCTGTCGCGCACGCTGTACGAGGAAACGACATTCGACCGCTCGCGCGTCCTCAGCGTGGATTGGGTGAGCTATCCATTGCTTCGCTTCCCTTCGGTGCCCCGGCTCGACATCGCGCTGATCGACCGCCGCGACGATCCACCGCTCGGTGCGGGGGAGGCCGCTTCGAGCCCCGTGCCCGCAGCGTTGGCGAATGCGGTGTTCGATGCAACGGGCGTGCGCATGCGCAGCGTGCCTTTCACGGCCCTCAAGTTGAAGTCGATGCTGGGCTGACGCGCGGCCTGCTCAAAGCAGCGAAATCTCCTGCGCCCGCGCCAACGCACTGGTGCGGTTCTTGACGCCGAGCTTGGCGAAGATGTTGTGCAGGTGCCATTTCACCGTGGCTTCGGAGAGGAACAGGCTCTGCGCGAGTTCGCGGTTGCCGAGGCCGGCCTTCAGCAGGCGCAGGATCTTGAGTTCGCGCTCGGTCAGTTCTTCGGCCTCGCTGCGTGTCGTGGGCAGGCGCGGCAGTGATGGCGCGGATGGCGTGGTGCGGCCGGCGGCCTGGAGCACCTGCTGCAGGTAGGACTTCGGCACCAGGTCGTCGCGGCCGGCCGTGCGCAGGTCCCCGCGGCTGGCGTGGATGGCCTCCACGAGCTCGATGAGCAGCGCGTCGCCGTCGAGCCAGCTTCGCAGCAGGCCGCAGCGTACGCCGATGGCGAGCGCCTCGTCGAGCGTGCGCAGCGCCTGTGCGCGGTCGAGCGCTCGATGCTGCTGCAGCGCCTTCAGTGCCAGCAGGCGCGCGAGCTGGGCCTGGTGGCCGTCGCGCTGGGCCCGCCGGATCGCGTCGTTGAGCGCGCCCGATGCACCCGTGCCTTGAGGCGTCGCCAGCCGAAGGCGCAAGACCAGGAGGCAGACGCTGTCGTCCTCGTCGGCCACCGCGGTGGCGGCTGGCCCGATCAGGCCGTAGGACTGGGCAAGCTTGTGCGCCTCGTCGACGGCGCCCGCCTGCAGCCGCAGCGTGCAGCGTTCCGCGGCGAGGATGCGCGACAGGCGCGGCAGCCTGAGCCGGTGGCCCAGCGATTCGCCTTCGAGCAGGCAGGCATCGGCTGCCGCGATGTCGCCATGCAGGCGCAGCAGGCGTGCGCGCGTGAGGTAGCCGGCCGTGGTCATTTCCACCAGGCCGTGCTCGTCGATGAAGGGCAGGCCCAGGTCGACATGGCGTTGCGCCTGCACCCGGTCGCCTTGCTCGTAGCAGACCTCCGCCGCCAGCAGCGTGAGCATGGACCCCGCGTACGACGCCACGCCCAGGCTGCGCTCCACCGTCGCGATGCCGTGGCGGGCCTGTGCCATGGCTTCGGCATGGTCGCCGCGGCGCATCGCCAGCATCATGGCCAGTGCGGCGGCCCAGGCCAGGCCGTAGTCGGCGCCGCATTCCTCGAACGCGCGGCGCGCGATCGCCAGCGCCTGCTGGCCCTGCTCGAAGGCATCGGAAGCGCAGCAGCCGCTGGCCAGCACGTTCGCAACGACACCGGTGCGGAAGGCGTTCGCCGCGGGCCATGACTTGAGCCAGGCCTCGCTGCGCGACTTGGCCAGCATCGGCTCGCCGGCGTGCGCCCAGTAGACGCAGCGGATCATCTCCACCACGCAGCGCAGGTCGCCTTCGTCGTCCATGCTCCCCGCTTCGGTGCAGGCGCTTTCGAGGGCGCGCAGCTCGTGCTCGGCCTCGGCGTATCGCCGCGTCAGCACCAGCGACCAGGCATGGCCGGTGCGGATCTTCGGGCGCGTATGTACCAGCGCCTGCGGCAGCCGCGTGAGCCAGGCCAGCAGCGTCGCATGCTCGCCGCGGTGCTGCACCAGCTCGGCCGAGAAGTCGGCGACCAGGTCGGCCGCGCGCTCCAGGTCCTGCCCTTCGAAGGCATATCGCACGGCCTCGTGCGGCAGCCGGTGGCGCTGGAACCAGTCGCTGGCGCGCAGGCTGATGGCTCGCGCCGCATCGCCGGGCCGCTCGCGGCCGCGGCCGCGCAGGTAGTCGGCGAAGAGGTGGTGATAGCGAAACCATGTCCGCGAACGGTCCAGGCCCGAGAGGAACAGGTTGCGGCTCTGAACCTCCACCAGCATCGCGCGGCTGTCATTGCGTCCGAGCACTTCGTCGCAGAGCTCGGCGCAGAAGCGTTCGAGGCCGGCGGTGTCGAGCAGGAACTCGCGCAAGTCGGGCCGCAGGCTGTCGAGCACCTGCTCGCCGAGGTAGTCGGTGATGTCGCGGTCGGTGCCCGAGAAGTCCGCCAGGAACGCGCCGCGGTCGCCGCTCTCGCGCAGCGCGAGCGAGGCCAGCTGCAGCCCCGCAATCCAGCCTTCGGTGAGGTCGTGAAGCGTCTCGACCTGCGCGCGGTCGAGCGGCGCGCCGCTCACCCGGCCGACGAAATCCGCCGTCTCGTCGAGGTCGAGTCCGAAGTGCGTGGCATCGAGTTCGAGCAGCTCGCCGCGCAGCCGGAGCTGGCTCACCTGCAGGGGCAGACGCGTGCGGCTGGCGATCACGATGCAGACGTTCTGGGGCAGGTGCGCGACCAGCCATTCGAGCTTGCGATGCACCGCCTCCTGCTGCACGAGGTGGAAGTCGTCGAGCACCAGCATCAGCCGGCGCTCGTGGCCCGCCACGTCGTGCAGAAGCGAGGCGACCACGGCGTCGGGCGAGGCCATGCTGCCGCTGTCGACCTGTGCAAGCGCGTGGCGGCCGAGGCGCGCGTCGGCATGGTGCAACGCGGCGGCCAGGTGGCGCAGGAAGCGCAGCGGGTCGTTGTCTTCGGCATCGAGGCTGAGCCACGCGGTGGTGATGCCGTGGACGTCGAGCTGGGCGACGAACTGTGCCAGCGCCGTCGTCTTGCCGTAGCCGGCCGGCGCCGTGACGCCCAGCAGCCGCCGGGTGAGGCCCGCATGCAGCAAGGTCGACAGCTGCGAGCGCGCGAGTAGTCGCAGCGAGAGCTGCGGCGGTGCCAGCCGGGATTCGACGAGCACCGCGGCCGATGCCTCGGCCGCGCCTGCGCTGCGTGCACTGCCTGCACTACGTGTTGGCGCCATGCGTGTTGTCTCTTGGGGGTTGCGGGTTCCGGGCCGGGCCAGTTTGCCTGATGGCACGCGATTTCGCACCTGCCGCTATGCCGGGCTCCACGCGATGGTCCAGCGCACGGGCAGGCGGCCCAGTTCGGATTCGGCTTGCCGCATCAGCGCTTCGCTGTCGGCGCCGGCGGGTTGCGAGGCGACGATCTGCGCTTCGAGTCCGTGCTTCAGGTGTGGCGCCACGGTGACCTGCACCTGGACATCGCCGCACACCTTGCGCAGCGTGTCGCGCAACGCCTTTTCAATCGCCAGCTCGCGCAACTTCGGCTTGAAGATCTTGTTGACCGCCGTGAGCGGCAGCGCATCGAGCACCACCACGTCGACCGGCACTGCAGCGCGCTCGGTGATGACGGCACGCGCATGCGCAAGCAGCTCGGCCGCGTCGATGGTCGCGCCCTTGCGCAGGGTCACGTAGGCCATCGGCAGTTCGCCCGCATGGCCGTCGGGCTTGCCGACCGCCGCCGCCAGTTCGACGGCGGGATGCCGCATCAGGCCCTCCTCGATCATGGCGGGGTCGATGTTGTGGCCGCCGCGGATGATCAGGTCCTTGGCCCGGCCGGTGAGCCAGAAATAGCCCTGCGCATCCTGCCGGCCCAGATCGCCGGTGTTGAGCCAGCCATCGGCCAGGCAGATGCCCCGGTTGTCGCTGTCCTTGACGTAGCCGGAGAACACATAGGGGCCGCGCAACAGGATGGTGCCGATCTCGTCGACGGCGGCCTCCCGCTGCACGTCACCATCGGCACCGAGGTGCGCCACCTTCATCTGCTGGTAGGGCAGGCGCAGGCCAATCGATCCGATCGCGCGATGCCCGTCGCGCGGGTTCAGCGAACTCACGCAGGTTGCCTCGGTCATGCCGTAGCCTTCGAGCAGCTTGAGGCCGGTGGCGGCCTCGAAACGGTTGAACAACTCGATCGACAGTGGCGCAGCGCCGCACACCGCGAAGCGCAACGAGCCGAGGTCGATGCCCTCGCGCGGCACGTTGAGCAGCGCCGACAGCACCGTGGGCACCGAACTGAACAGCGTAGCCCTGTATCGCTCCACCGAGCGCCAGAAGCCGGCGACGGTGCGTGCGTCGCGGTAGCCCGCGCTCGACAGCATCACCACGTGCGCACCGACGCTGAACGGCGCCAGGCCGGTGACCATCATCGCGTTGGAATGGAACAGCGGCAGGCCGCAAAGCAGCGCGTCTTCCGGGCCCATGGCCACGGCCGTCGACACCGCCCAGGCGTTGGCCGCTTCGTTGAAATGCGTGCGGCGCGCGAGCTTGGGCGTGCCGGTGGTTCCGCCGGTGTGAAAGTACGAGGCTACGTCCTCGCCCTGCGGCGGCGCGCTGCCGACCAGCGCATCGCCGGGTTGCTGCGAGAGCAGGGCGTCGAAGTCGAGTGCCCAGGGCGGGCAGGGCCCGTTGCCGCCCACGCGCACGACGGCGCGCAGCGTCGGCACGCGGTCGCGCAGGGCCTCGACCTTTTCCCAGATGCCCGGTTGCTCCTGGCGGCCCAGCGCCACGATGATCACCGTGCCCGCAGCATTCAGGATGCCGACCATGTGGTCGACTTCGAGGAACGGATTCACCGGGTTCACGATGCCCGCCGCCTCGGCGCCCCAGAGCGTGAAGTGCGTCTCGGGCAGGTTCGGCAGCAGGTACGAGACCACGTCCGTTCGCCCCACGCCAAGGCCGATGAAAGCATTGGCCGCCTGCGTGACGCGCCTGAACAGCGTGGCGTAGTCGTAACGCGTTTCGCCGTCCGCCGCGTCACCGGTCGGCACGAAAGTCAGCGCCGGCGCGTCGGGCGTGGCCTCGGCTTGCCGCGCGATGGCGGCGTAGCTCGACACCGGCTGCGCGAGCCGGGTTTCGATCGGCAACTGCTCGAGCGCCTCGATGTCTGCCAGCGTGCGCAGGGGGGCGTGGGCGCTCGTCGTCATTGGCTCGTTCTCGCTCAGTTGTCGTGGACGGTCAGTTCAGGCTTGGCCACCAGCCCGAAGCTGCGCAGCACGCCGAGCAGTTCATGGTGTCCGAAGGCCTGGCAGCCCGACGCAAAGCCCGCCCGCTTCGGCGCCTGCTGCAGCAGCGAATGCGCGGCGTAGGCCTGCAGCAGGCCGGTCTGCTTGTAGTTGCAATTTCCGAAGATCACGCAGTGCGCGCGGCCCAGCGGCCCGGAAGCATGCACCGAATCGACCGACTTGTTGATGCGCGGGTTCTCGCGCGGCGGCATGCTGTTCATCACGCCGGCCGCGGTCTGCGCCAGCGCGGCATAGCGCTCGTCGGGCGCCATGCCTTCGGTGGCCTTCAGCGCCGCCGCGACGATCTGCGGCACGCCCAGCATCAGCGGTTTGTTGAACACGCCGCCCAGCACCTTGACGTTGGCCACGCGCGGGTCCCTCTTGAACCACACCGGGTGCGAGGTCCCGCCCCAGGGCAGCGCCAGTGCCATCTCGTGCTGGCCGGGAATCGCGAGGTTGTACAGGCCCGCATCGGGTTGCCACTCGACGAACTGGTTCTGCTGGAGGTGGAAAGCCTTCGATGTCGCCGCGTTGACGAGGATGGTCTGCGTCGATGCGATGGTCGGGCTGCCGCCCCAGAACACGGCGATGTCCAGCGTGTCCAGGCCCGGTGTCTCCAGGCACAGCTGCGCGGCGATCTCGCCGGTGGTGTACATCTGGGCGAGGCCAGGCGACAGCAGCAGCCCGGCTTGCGCGAACTTGGCGCCGTACTGCGTGTCGAGCGTGATCAGCCAGTCCTGCTCGCCCGTGGTGTCGGTGTAGTGGCACTTCGCTGCCAGGCAGGCCTGGACCACCTCGGGGCCGAACTTCGCGAACGGCCCGACGGTGTTCAGCACCACCGATGCGCCGGTGAACAGCCCGGTCAGTGCCTCGACCGTGTGCGCCACTTCCACCACTTCATAGTCCGCCGTCTCGATGCCCGGCACGTTGGCGTTCATCGCCGCATTCAGCTTGTCGGCGCTGCGGCCGGCGGCGATGAAGGGAATGCCGTACTCGCGCAGGTATTCGCACACCAGGCGGCCGGTGTAGCCGCTGGCACCGTAGACGACGACGGGTTTCTTGCTGGACATGGATTGCTCCTGATGTGTGACGACGAAATCAAAGAAGGGACGAACTCACGCCGCCGTCGAGCACGAAGCCGCTGCCGTTCGAGAAGCTGGACCGGCCGGAGGCCAGGAACACGGCCAGGTTCGCGACCTCGGCCGCCGTGCCGTAGCGGCCCTGGCGCTGCGCGACCACCGCGTCGAAGTCGGGGATACCGAGCATCTGCTCGAACTCCTTCTTGTGCGCCTTCACGAGGTCGGTCTCGATGAAGGCCGGCAGGATCGCGTTGACGCGGATGTTGTGCGCGCGCAGTTCGGTCGCGGCCGTCTGCGTGAGCGACACCACGCCGGCCTTGGCCGCCGCATAGCTGCCGATCAGCGCGCAGGCCGCCTTCGCCGTGACCGAGGCCATCGTGATGATCGCGCCGCCGCCCGCTGCGACCAGCGCCGGCGCCGCGTAGCGGATGCAGAGGAACACGCCGTCCAGGTTGACCGACGTGACCTCGCGCCACTGTTCGTAGCTCGTCGCCGCCAGCGGCGAGAGCGTGGCGACGCCCGCGTTGGGCACCATGATGTCGAGCCGGCCATGCTGCTTGACGGCGGCGGCGACCAGTGCCTCGACCTGCTCGGGAACGCGCACGTCGCAAGCCACTGCCGAGGCGCCGGGCAGCGAGTCGGCGACCCTCTGCGCAGCGGCGGCATCGATGTCCGACACGATGACCTTCGCGCCTTCGTCCGCATAGGCGCGCGCGATGGCCTCGCCGAGGCCGCGGCCCGCGCCGGTGACGATGGCAACCTTGTCTTGAAGAAGCTTCGTGCTCATAGCAATCCGGCAGACAGGCCGCCGTCCAGGATGTAGTGGGAGCCGGTGGTCCAACTGGCGGCGTCAGAGGCGAGAAAGGCGGTCATCTCGGCCACCTCCTGCGGCGTGCCGAGGCGCAACTGCTTCACCGCGACCAGCGCACTGAAAGGCACGCCGACGATCGCCTCGACGGTCGGGATCAGCCGGTCGACCATCGCGGTGCCGATGAAGCCCGGGCAGACCGCATTCACGCGGATGCCGGTGGGCCGCAACTCGGCTGCGGCGGTGCGCGTGAGCTGGATCACCGCCGACTTCGACGCCGCATACGAGCCGAACAGCGGTACGCCGTTGGTGCCCGCCAGCGACGAGATATTCACGACCGAGCCCTTGCCCGATGCCACCAGCGCTCCGAGCGCGTGCTTCATGCCGAGGAACACGCCCATCACGTTGATGTTCATGAGCCGGCCGACTTCTTCCTCGGTCTGGTCGAACAGCGGCTTGACGATTTCGATGCCGGCGTTGTTGATCAGGGTGTCGAGGCTGCCGAAGGCGGCCGTCGTGGCGTCGACGGCGCGGGTCCAGTCGGCCGCCTTGGTGACGTCGCAGCGCACCGATCGTGCCATCGGGCCGAGATCGGCCGCGGCCTTGGCGGCGCCGGCCTCGTCGATGTCGGCCAGCATCACCTGAGCGCCGCGCTCGACGAACAGCCGTGCGATCGCCAGGCCAAGCCCCTGCGCCGCGCCGGAGATGAGGGCCTTGCGGCCCTGCAATTCGATCATTTGAATGTCTCCTGTCCGCCTGTGTGGTCGGCGGTGGAGGCATTCGATCAGGAGGGGCTCGCGAAGCCGCCCAACGAAAGGTTGGTTTTTCGTGCTGCGATGCAGCAGGGCGCTGTCGGCCGCTATCGGCCGCTATCGGGCCGCTATCGGAAGCTCAGGTCTTCCATGCCCCCACGTGCGGCGCGCTGGCCTCGTCGATGAGCGCAGGCCCGATGCACTCGATCGGATGCGGCGACGCGCGGAACACATCGCGGCAAGACAATTCCGCATCCCGCTGATCCTGCCGTTGGCCCCGGAATACGCGCAGGCGCTGGGCGTCGATGCCGAACACCACGCGCCCGATGTTCGACCAGAAGATCGCGCCCGCGCACATCACGCAAGGCTCGCCCGAGGCATAGAGCGTCGCGCCCGCCAGGTCTTCGCGCGTGAGGCCGCGGCCGGCAAGCGCGCGCACCGCGTTGATCTCCGCATGGCCGGTGCAGTCGCCGGATTCGGCTGTGTTGTTGTAGGCCTCGCAGATGACCTCGTTGCCGGCGGAGACGACGACGGCGCCGAACGGCCGGTTGCCGCGGCGCGCGGCCGCATACGACCAGCCGATGGCCTTGCGCAGGTAGCGGCCGTCGCGTTCGCCGAGCGGGACTTCTTGGGGGAAAGCGGGATTGCCGGAGTTCATGCCCCGGCGATCATGCCAAATTTCGGCGCGCAGATTGCATCGCACTGATGGAAGGGGCAGACGCGAGCAGTACGTTCCTGCGGCTGCCGTTCATCGCGCGAGAAACTCATCGCGCAAGGAAGCCATGAACCAGCCGGATCGTCGCCGCGGGGTTCTCCTCCATGATCCAGTGACCCGAATCCGGAACAACGCCCTCCGTCACATCGTCGGCCGCCGCGCGCATGACCGTCGCCATCATCGGACCGAACGACTTCTGCCCTCCAATCGCGAGGACTGGCATCTTCAGCCGGTCGTGCGCCAGGTACGCCCGGTTGTCGGTCGCGTCCTGGTCGAAAGCCGCGAACTGGGCGAAGCCGGAGTGCATGGCGCCGGGACGCGCGTAAAGCTTTGCATAGTGGCTCCGCGCCGCTTCGCTGAAGCGATCGGGCGAGGCCGAGAATTCGTTCCAGAACCGGTCCAGGTAGATCCGCTCACGTCCCGCGACCAGGCGTTCCATGTCCGGCCCGCCAAAGCGGAAGTGCCAGAGCAGCGGGTTCTTCAGGATTTCCTCCCACGGCCCGACGCCGGGCACCGGCGCATCGATCAACACCAGCTTGCGCACGCGCTGCGGATACTGCGCCGCGAGCTGGAACGCGACCATGTTGCCGATGTCGTGGGCAACCACGTCGGCCTGCTCGACGCCCAGTGCGCTCATCACGCCGCTGACGTCGCCCGCCTGCGTCTTCTTGTCGAAGCCGCCGGCCGGCTTCGAAGACAGGCCCATGCCGCGCAGGTCGGGCACGATCACGGTGTGGTCCCGCGCCAGATCGGCTGCGAGCGCGACCCACATGTCGCCGGTCTCACCGTAGCCGTGCAGCAGTACCACCGCCGGACCTGTGCCGCCGGAGCGGACATGGATGGTCGTGCCGTTGGTGGCGATGTCGCGCACCGTGAACTTCGCCGGGAAGGCAAAGCCCTGCGCGGATGACGATGTCGCCAGGATCAGCGACATCAACGATGCAAGAAGCAGATGGATGAGCGTGCGCATTGAAGTTTTTCCATGTGGGACGGGTCGATGCAGTGTTCCCTGGCTCGCGCTCGCCGACTAGCCCCGATCGCGGGCAATCAGCTTCAACCCGGCGTTCAAGATGCGCACCGACCTACTTGAGCACCTGCAGCTCGGCCCGCGCCTTCAATGCCTTCTCGCGCGCATGGCAGCCGTCGAAGTGGTCGTTGACCAGTCCCATCGCCTGCATGAACGCATACATCGTGGTCGGCCCGACAAAGCTCCAGCCCTTCTTCTTCAGGTCCTTCGACAACGCCACCGATTCGGGCGAACTCGTCATCGCCTTCACGTTGGCCAGCGTGAAGCGCTTCGGCCGCGTCTTCGGGTCGGGCTCGAAGCCCCAGCAATAGGCCGCGAGCGAACCGTGCTGCTCGCGCAGTTCGAGCACGCGGCGCGCGTTGTTGATCGCGGATTCGATCTTGCCCCGGTGCCGCACGATGCCGGAATCGGCCAGCAGCCGCGCGACATCGTTCTCGTCGAAGCGGACCATCGCCTCTGCATCGAAGTTCGCGAACGCGGCGCGGAAGGCTTCGCGCTTGTTCAGGATCGTGAGCCAGCTCAGCCCGGCCTGGAAGCCTTCCAGGCAGAGCTTCTCGAACAGGCGCCGGTCGTCCGTCACCGGGAAGCCCCATTCATGGTCGTGGTACTTCTGGTACAGCGGCGTGGCCGCGCACCAGCTGCAGCGCATGCAGCCGTCGCCGCTGTCGAAAAGGCCTGCGGGTAGCGTCATATCAGTTTTCCACCACGCTATCGCGTGACCCACCACGCACGAAACCGGCGCCGTCAAATTCCAGGGATACCGCGGAACCGGCTTTGCCGGGCCGCCGGTATCGCCCCCTTGAGGGGGAGGCGCCGCAGGCGCATCGGGGGTGGGTCATTTCAGCTCGAAACCCTGCTGCTTCACCGCCACCGAATCGAGCCCGATCTGTACGTTGAACTGGCCCGCCTCGGCGGCGTACTTCAGTTGCGCGTTGAAGAACTTCAGCTTGTCTTCGTCGATGGTGAAGCGGACGACCTTCTCTTCGCCCGGCTGCAGCATCACCTTGCGGAAATCCTTCAGCTCCTTGACGGGCCGTACCACCGATGCCGCGATGTCCTGGATGTAGAGCTGCACCACCGTCTCGCCTGCGCGCCTGCCGGTGTTCGTCAAGGTCACGCTCGCCTCGATCTTGCCGTTGCGCTTCAGCGTGGTGTCCGACAGCGTCACGTCCGACATGCTGAAGTCGGTGTAGCTGAGTCCATAGCCGAACGGATACAGGGGCCCGGTGACTTCCTCGAAATACTGCGAGGTGTAGTTGCCCGGCTTGCCCTCGGTGAAGGGGCGGCCCAGGCGCGGATGGTTGTAGTAGGTCGGGATCTGCCCGAGCGAACGCGGGAATGAGATCGGCAGCTTGCCGGAAGGGTTGTAGTCGCCGAACAGCACGTCGCAGATCGCGTTGCCGCCCTCGGTGCCGGTGTACCAGGTCTCGAGAATCGCATCGGCTTCCTCCCGCTCGCGCGAAATCGTCAGCGGCCGGCCGTTCATCAGCACCATCACGATCGGCTTGCCGGTTGCCTTCAGGGCCCTGCTCAGTGCGCGCTGGCTGTCGGGCAGGTCCAGGCTGACGCGGCTCGATGCCTCGTGCGACATGCCACGCGATTCGCCCACCGCCAGCACGACGACATCGGCCTGCTTCGCCGCCTTCACCGCCTCGGCGATCATCGCGGCGGGCGTGCGCTTGTCTTGCGTGACCTCGGGCTTGTCCCAGTTCATGAAGTTCAGGTACTCGACGATCTTCTCGTCGCCCGTGACGTTGGCGCCGCGCGCGTAGATCAGGCGCGCCTTGTCGCCGAGCGCCTTCTGCATGCCTTGCCGCAGCGTGATCGACTGCGCCGCCACGCCGGCGGCCGACCAGCTGCCCATCATGTCGATGTGCGCATCGGCCAGCGGGCCGATCAGCGCGATGGTGCCGGCCTTCTTCAGCGGCAGCGTGTTGTTCCTGTTCTCCAGCAGCACCATCGACTTGCGCGCCACCTCGCGCGATTCGGCGCGATGCAGCCGGCTTTCAGCGTTGACGTCAGCCGGGTCTTGCGCGGCAGCGCCGATGCGGCGGTAAGGGTCATGAAACAGGCCCATGTCGTACTTGGCGCTCAGCACTTCGCGCACCGCGTTGTCGATTTCCTTTTGGCTGACGTCGCCGGACTTGACCAGGCCCGGCAGTTGCTCGAGATAGACCGTGTCGGCCATGCTCATGTCGATGCCCGCCTTGATCGCGAGCCGGGCCGCATCGCGCTCGTCCTTCGCCACGCCGTGCCGGATCAGCTCGACGATGGCGCCGTGGTCGCTGAAGGCCACGCCTTTGAAACCCCAGTCCTTGCGCAGCAGGTCCTGCATCAGCCAGGTGTTGGCCGAGGCGGGCACGCCGTTGATGGAGTTCAGCGCCACCATCACGCCGCCCGAGCCCGCGTCGATGGCAGCCTTGTAGGGCGGCAGGTAGTCCTGGTACATGCGCATCGGGCTCATGTCGACCGTGGCGTAGTCGCGCCCGCCTTCGACTGCACCATACAGCGCGAAATGCTTGACGGCGGACATCACGCTGTCGGCGTTCTTCGGCGAAGTGCCCTGGAAGCCCCTGACAGCTGCCCGCGCGGCTTCGGAGACGAGGTACGGGTCTTCGCCGAAGCCTTCGGAGGTGCGGCCCCAGCGTGGGTCGCGCGAGATGTCGACCATCGGCGCGAAGGTCATGTCGACGGCATCCAGACTGGCTTCGATGGCGGCGGTGCGTGTGGTCAGCGTGATCGCATCCATGTCCCAGCTCGACGCAAGGCCCAGCGGGATCGGGAAGATCGTGCGATGCCCGTGCACCACGTCATAGGCGAACGACATCGGAATCCTGAGCCGGCTGCGCTGGATGGCCGCGTCCTGCAATGGCCGGTTGTCCTTGCGCGTGACCGAATTGAAGGTGCCGCCGACACGTCCCGCCGCGATTTCGTCCGCCAGCCGCGTGAGTGGCATGTCGCCGCCGATGCTGATCAGCCGCAGTTGCCCGATTTTCTCGTCGAGCGTCATGCGCGACATCAGGTCTGCGATGAAGGCGGGCTTGTCGTTGAGCGATGGAGCGGTCGTGCTGCTTGTTTGGGCCAGGGCCGAATGGCAGGCGAGGCTGGCAACCAGACCCAGCACGTACAGGTTTTTCATTCGATGAGCTTGTGGACCCGGTAGTCCGGGAAGTCGATGGTGTCGCAGAAACGCGAAGTCTACTGTCAGCCATCGCCGCGCATCGTGGACCGTGGCGCGGGATTTGCAGCGCGGGTTGCTACATTGGCGACTATTCCTGAGGAGAGAGTCGTGATCCTTTCCGCCGCCGGGCGCATCGTGCGATGCAGGATGCCCAATGTCTTGCAGTGCCTCGCTGCCGCTGCGTTCATGCTTTGTGCCGCGCAGGCCAGCGCGTTCTCGCTCGACGACGTGGTCGCCAAGGCACGCTACCTGATGGCGTCGCCCTATGTGGCACCGGTCAGCAACCTGCCGCCGGCTTTCGCCCGGATGCAGTTCGCCGACTACGCGAAGATCCAGCCGCTCCCCGCGAAGTTCGGATGGCGCGACCAGCCCTCGCCTTTCAAGCTGAACTTCTATCACCAGGGCATGCAGTTCAACGCGCCGGTGACCATCAATGAAATCGTCGGCAACGACGTGAGCGAGATCAAGTACGACGCGCAGCGCTTCGACTTCGGCGGCCTGGATGCCGCGAAGGCCGCTGCCGGTGCGCTGGGCTATGCGGGCTTTCGCGTGCTGTACCCGCTCAACCAGGCCGGCAAGGAAGACGAGGTCATGAGCTTGCTCGGTGCGAGCTATTTCCGCGTGATCGGCAAGGGGCAGGTGTATGGCTTGTCGGGCCGCGGCCTTGCGATCGACACCGCGCTGCCGAGCGGCGAGGAGTTTCCCGACTTCCGCGAATTCTGGGTGCAGCGTCCCGGGGCGCAAGACCAGAAACTGGTGATCTACGCGCTGCTCGATTCGCCGCGCGCAACAGGCGCCTACAAGTTCACGCTGCAACCCGGCGCCGATGCGGTGCTCGACGTGCAAGCGCGAATCTTCATGCGCGGCAAGGTCAATGTGCTGGGCATCGCGCCGCTGACCAGCATGTTCCTCTATGGTGCCAACCAGCAGACCGACAAGCGCAGCTATCGGCCGGCCATTCACGACTCCAACGGGCTGGCCATCAGCACCGGCAGCGGAGAGTGGCTGTGGCGGCCGCTCAACAATCCGCAGGGCGTCACGGTGAGCACCTTCACCGTCGAAAATCCGCGCGGCTTCGGGCTGCAGCAACGCGGTCGAGAGTTCTCGCGCTTCGAAGACCTCAAGGACCGGTACGACCTGCGCCCCACGGCCTGGATCGAGCCGAAGGGCGATTGGGGCAAGGGCAAGGTCGAATTGGTCGAGCTTTCGACCGCGGATGAAACCAACGACAACATCGTCGCCTTCTGGACGCCTGCGGTACAGCCCGAGGCCGGCGAGGCGCTGCAGTTCGACTACCGCATGCACTGGACCATGGACGAGGCCGCGCTGATGCCCCGAAACCTTGCGCGCGTGACCCAGACCATTCACACGACGGGCGAGCAAACCCAGGCCAACCTGATTCGCCAGCCGGATGGAACGACCGCGTTCCTGGTGGATTTCGAAGGTCCGCCGCCCACCGCGCTGCCGGCCGATGCGCCTGTGACCGCGCAGGTGAGCGTCGGCGATAACGCCGAACTGATCAGCACCACCCTTGAGCGCAACCCCGCGATCAAGGGCTGGCGCGTGACGGTCCGCATCAAGGTGAAAGACCCGAAGCTGGCCGTCGAGATGCGCGCCGCCCTGGTCGCCGCCAACAAGACGCTGAGCGAGACATGGAGCTACCAGTTGCCGCCCGTCGTGGTCGTTGCGCCGCCGGCTACGGCACCAACTGCGCCACCGCCTGCGCCACCGCCTGCGCCACTTCCTGGCAAGTAGCCGCGTTACTGCGAGCGAGCCGACCGAATCCCGATGCCCGGCTGCACGGCGCCGGTCACGGCCGCAACGCCGGCCTATGCAGCGCCACGGCTTTCCCAGAAGCCGCGATGCGTCGCAATCATTTCTTCCTCGACAGCAGCCACCGGCCCGACGACCACGATCTTCTTCTGGCCCCTCGAGAAGACTTCACGGCAAGGCAGCGATAGCGTCGGGTTCTCCGGATGGTCGCCGGTGAGCGCCCTCAGTGCCGTTTCCTCCGCGCCGTAGACCACGCGGCCGATGTTGGCCCAATAGGTGGTGCCCGCGCACATCGCGCAGGGCTCGAAGGTGGTGACCAGCGTGCACTGCCAGAGGAAGTCGGCGGGGTAGTTGAGCGAGGCCGTGCGCGCCAGCGTGGCCTCGGCGTGATGCACGGTGTCGATGTTGCCTTGCTCCGCGATGACGGTTTCGCCATCGGGCGCGACGAGCACCGCGCCGAAGGGATGCCGGCCCATGGCCATGGCGCGTTGCGCCACCTCGTTGGCGCGACGCAGCGCGCGGATGATCTGGTCTTGTGTCATGAGGCCATTTTCCAGCCATTGTCCCCGTTGGATCGGCGCCCTGCCGGTCTCGTCGACGGTTGCTGCGCACACGAGGAGGCCCGTCCGGAAAACGACTCGCTCAGGACTTCGCCTTCTTCGAGGACTTGCGGGAACTGTTGAGGGCGATGGCTTCGCGAACGAGCGTCTTGAAGGCGGATGCGTCAACTTCTTCGCCTTCGTGGATGTCGATCGCGCGGCGTGCGTTGCCGTCGAGACTCGCGTTGAACAGGCGGGCCGGATCCTTCAGCGACGCGCCCTTGGCGAAGGTCAGCTTTACCTTGTCCTTGTAGGACTCGCCGGTGCAAAGGATGCCGTCATGCGACCAGACCGGCGTGCCCATCCACTTCCATTCCTCGAGCACGTCCGGGTCGGCTTCCTTGATGAGCTTGCGCATCCGGCCGAGCGTTTCGCCGCGCCAGTCCGCGAGGTCGGCGATTCTCTTCGAGATGAGTTCCGATGCCGCCTGGCCTTGGCCCGGGTCCGACTTTGTCATGCTCGCATCCTGGTTCCAGATCAGGGGGCCGAGTTGCATCGACGCCCTGTCCCGCCGTGGATCGACACTGCGTGCGCCAGTGCAGAACGCGCCACCGCTACTTCTGAATCCCCGCGTTCGCCACCGCGAGCGCCGTCATGTTGACGACGCGCCGCACCGTCGCCGCCGGCGTCAGGATGTGCGCGGATGCCGCCGCGCCCATCAGGATCGGCCCGACGGTCACGCCGTTGCTGCCGGTCATCTTGAGCACGTTGAACAGGATGTTCGCGGCGTCGAGGTTGGGGCAGATCAGCAGGTTGGCTTCACCGGAGAGCGAGCTTTCCGGCAGGGCCTTGAGACGCACTTCATCCGACAGCGCCGCGTCGCCGTTCATCTCGCCGTCGCACTCGACGTCGGGTGCCATGCGAGAGAACAGGTCGCGGGCCAGGCGCATCTTGCGCGCCGACGGCCGTTCCGACGAGCCGAAGTTGGAGTGCGACAGGAACGCCACCTTGGGCGGCAGGCCGAATCGGCGCACCTCTTCGGAGGCCATCACGGCGATGCTGGCGAGCGTCTCGGCGGTCGGGTCTTCATGGATGAAGGTGTCGGCGATGAACAGCGTGCCCTTTTCGAGCGTCAGCGCGTTCAGCGCGGCGAAGCCGGGTGCACCGCGCTTGAGGCCCGTGACTTCGCGCAGGATCTTCAGATGGCTGTCGAAGCGGCCGACCAGCCCGCACAGCATCGCGTCGGCATCGCCCAGGTGCACCATCAGAGCGGCGATAGTGGTGTTGGAGCGCCGCACCATGGCCTTGGCTGCGTCGGGCGTGATGCCACGCCGGCCCATGATCTTGTGGTACGCCTCCCAGTAGTTGCGGAAGCGCGGGTCGTTCTCGGGGTCGACCACTTCGGCATCGACGCCCAGGCGCAGGTGCAGGCCGGCCTTCTTGACGCGCGCCTCGATGATGCCGGGACGGCCGATGAGGATCGGCTTGGCCAGGCCTTCGTCGACGGCCAGTTGGGCTGCCCGCAGCACGCGGTCGTCCTCGCCTTCCGCGTAGGCCACGCGCTTGGCGGTGGCGAGCTTGGCCGCGGTGAACACCGGGCGCATGAACATGCCGGTCTGGTAGACGAAGCGCGTCAGGTGCTGGCGATAGGCCTCGATGTCTTCGATGGGGCGTGCCGCAACGCCCGAGTCTTGCGCGGCCTTGGCCACGGCCGGCGCGATGCGCAGGATCAGGCGCGAATCGAATGGCTTCGGAATGAGGTAGTCGGGGCCGAAGGCGAGCTCCTGTCCTTCATAGGCCGTGGCCACTTCCTCGCTGATGTCGGCCTTGGTCAGCTCGGCGATCTCGCGCACGCAGGCCAGCTTCATTTCCTCGGTGATCTTGCTTGCGCCGCAATCGAGCGCGCCGCGGAAGATGTACGGAAAGCACAGCACGTTGTTGACCTGGTTCGGATAGTCCGAGCGGCCGGTGGCGATGATGCAGTCGGGCCGCACGGACTTGGCCAGTTCGGGCCGGATCTCGGGCTCGGGGTTGGCCAGCGCCAGGATGATCGGCTGCGAGCCCATTGTCTTGACCATCTCGGCCGTCAGCACGCCGGGCGCGGAGCAGCCGAGGAACACGTCGGCGCCGTTGACCACGTCGGCCAAAGTGCGCGCTCCCGTATCTTTCTGGGCGAAGCGGGCCTTCGACGCGTCGTAGCCGCCCGCGCGGCCTTCGTAGATCAGGCCCTTGGAGTCGACGGCATAGATGTTCTTCACCTGCGCGCCGAGGCCCACCATCACGTCGAGACAGGCGATGGCCGCGGCGCCCGCGCCGGAGACGGCGATCTTCACGTCCTCGATCTTCTTGTTGACCAGTTCGAGCCCGTTGATCAGCGCCGCGGCCGAGATGATGGCCGTGCCGTGCTGGTCGTCGTGGAACACCGGGATGTTCATGCGCGCGCGCAGCTTCTGCTCGATGTAGAAGCACTCGGGCGCCTTGATGTCCTCGAGGTTGATGCCGCCCAGCGTGGGCTCCAGAGCGGCAATGATGTCGACCAGCTTGTCGGGGTCGTTCTCGGCCAGTTCGATGTCGAACACGTCGATGCCGGCGAACTTCTTGAACAGGCAGCCCTTGCCTTCCATGACCGGCTTGCTCGCGAGCGGGCCGATGTTGCCAAGGCCGAGCACGGCCGTGCCGTTGGTGACCACGCCGACCAAATTGCCGCGCGAGGTGAATTCGGCCGCCAGCGACGGGTCGGCCTCGATGTCGAGGCAGGGGTAGGCCACGCCGGGCGAGTAGGCCAGCGACAGGTCGCGCTGGTTCATCAACGGCTTGGTCGGCGAGATGGATATCTTGCCCTTGACGGGGCTGCGGTGGTATTCGCGGGCGGCTTCGCGCAGCGCTTCTTCTGCCGGTGACAAGGGGGCGGCCATGAAAGTTCTCCTACGTTCTCTGGGCCCGGAAGGCTACCCTAAAAGCGCTCGTTGTTCGCGTAGTGGAAGCACGGTGACACGATTTGACGTTCGGCGGGCGCCGGTGGCTAAACTCCAGCGCGAATCTGGGATCGGCTGACAGATCAACAACGCCGGAGGAGGCGCCTTTCATGGCAATGCAGAAATTTGACGGGGCCGTGCCGGATGTGGTCGTGATCGGCGGCGGGCCGGCGGGCTCGACAGTGGCAGCGTTGCTCGCGGACAAGGGGTATGACGTGGTGCTGCTGGAGCGGGCGCACCACCCTCGCTTTCATATCGGCGAGTCGCTGTTGCCGATGAACATGCCGCTGTTCGACCGGCTCGGCGTGCGCAAGGAAGTCGAAGCCATCGGCATCACCAAGCATGGCGGCGAGTTCGTCTCGCCCTGGCACGACCACACCAGCCTGTTCCTGTTCCGCGAGGCGATGGACAAGTCGTTTCCCTATGCGGTGCATGTGCGCCGTTCGGAGTTCGACGAATTGCTGTTCCGCCACGCCGCTGCGCGCGGTGCGCGCACTTTCGAAGGCCACAAGGTCCTGCACGTCGACATGGACGCGGGCAAGGGCACGCCAGACAACCGCGCACTCGTCAAGGTCCGGGCCGACGATGGCGCGGAGTCCGAATGGCGCCCGCGCTTCGTCATCGACGCCAGCGGGCGCGACACCTTGCTGTCGAACCAGTTCGACGCCAAGTTGCGCAACCGCAAGCACGCGAGCGCGGCGATCTTCGGGCACTTCGCCAACGCGCGCCGCACGCCCGGGCGCTATGAAGGCAACGTCACGTTGTTCTGGTTCGACCACGGATGGTTCTGGTTCATCCCTTTGCGCGACGGCACGACCAGCGTCGGCGCGGTGGCGTCGCCCGCCTACTTCAAGCAGCGCAAGGGCGACCTCACCAGCTTCCTCATGGAGACGATCGCGCTGGCGCCCAAACTGGCCGACCGGCTGAAGGATGCGACGCTGCTCGAAGGCGCAACTACCACCGGCAACTACGCCTACGACTCGAAGTTCTGCCGGGGCGACCGCTTCGCGATGATCGGCGATGCGTTTGCCTTCGTCG
This sequence comes from Variovorax humicola, assembly GCF_037889915.1. NCBI lineage: Bacteria > Pseudomonadati > Pseudomonadota > Betaproteobacteria > Burkholderiales > Comamonadaceae > Variovorax > Variovorax humicola. The sequence continues at coordinate 70,391 of NZ_JBBKZV010000025.1, forward strand.
ATCCGATGTTCTCGTCGGGCGTGTACCTCGCGATGAACAGTGCCTTCGAAAGCGCAACCGCCGTGGACCACTGGCTCAAGGGCGAGACCAAACTGGCAGAACAGGCCTTCCGCCGGTTCGAGAAGGTCATGAGGCACGGACCGAAGATGTTCTCGTGGTTCATCTTCCGCATCACCTCGCCGGCCATCCGAAAGATCTTCATGTACCCGCGCAACATGTGGCGTATGCAGGAGGCACTGATCTCGATCCTGGCGGGCGACCTGTTCCGCGGCACGCCCATCTGGCCGCGTTTGATGGGTTTCAAGGCGATCTACTACGCCTCTTGCATCACGATCATGCCGCAGGCCTTCAAGACCTGGGCATGGCGGCGCAAGAACCTGAAGGAGTCGCTGGCCGCGTCGGGGCTGGGAGCGCCGAAGGACGCGGTCTACGAGAAGGGTTGAGGCGCGGGGCCCTCAACCCGGTGGACGAAGCGCAGTGGTGCTGCGCCGCGGGGCCGTCACCCCGGTGGATGGAGCGCAGTGGTGTGCGCCCGGTCTTCAATCGGGCTGCACCGGATGTTGGGCCAACGCCTCCAGTGCCCTGACCAGCGCCGAGTGATCGGACTGGCCGTGGCCCAGGGCTGCGCAGGCGTTCATGAGCTGGGCCGCGCCTGCCGTTTGAGGCAGGGCCACGCCCAGTGCACGTGCGCTTTGCATCGCCAGGTTCAAGTCTTTCTGGTGCAACGCGATCCGGAAGCCGGGGGCGAAGGTGCGCTTGATCATCCGCTCGCCGTGCACTTCGAGAATGCGCGACGATGCGAAGCCGCCCATCAGCGCCTGGCGCACCTTGGCCGGATCGGCACCGGCCTTGCTGGCGAACACCAAGGCTTCGCCCACCGCGGCGATGTTGAGCGCCACGATGATCTGGTTGGCGACTTTGCACACCTGGCCGTCGCCGGCGCCGCCAACGAGCGTGATGTTCTTGCCCATCTTCTCGAGCAGCGGCTTGACGCGCTCGAACACCGCGTCTTCGCCGCCGCACATGATGGTGAGGCTGGCAGCTTTCGCGCCGACTTCGCCGCCTGACACCGGCGCATCGACATAGCCGCAGCCAAGGGCTTCGATCTTCTTCGCGAATCCCTTGGTTGCAACCGGATCGATCGAGCTGCAGTCGACGACGACCTTGCCCTTCGACAGGCCGGCCGCGACGCCGCCTTCGCCGAACAGCACCAACTCCACGTCGGGTGTGTCGGGCACCATCACGAAGACGATGTCGGCTTGTTGCGCAACCTCGGTGGCCGTCTTGCATGAAGTGGCCTTCGATGCGAAAGGCTCGGGCATCGCACCGCGCGTGTTGACGAACAGCTGATGGCCCGCGTCGAGCAGATGGCCAGCCATGGGCGCACCCATGATGCCAAGCCCGATGAAGCCGATTTTTTGCGATCCGTTGGACATTCTGTTTTCTCCTGTTGTTGTTGGCGATTGGGCGATGGGCTATTGGGTAAGCGCGCTGCGCCAGCCGAGGCCGTCGATGGTCGTGGCGCGCGGCTTGTATTCGCAGCCGATCCAGCCCGTGTAGCCGATGGCGTCGATGTGCTTGAACAGCCAGGCGTAGTTGATTTCGCCCGTGCCGGGCTCGCCACGGCCGGGGTTGTCGGCGAGCTGAATGTGGCCGATGCGCGCGAGTTGCTTGCCGAGCGTGTTGCCCAATTCGCCTTCCATGCGCTGCGCGTGGTAGATGTCGTACTGCACGAAGAGGTTGGGCGAGCCGACCTCGTCGAGGATGGCCAGCGCCTGGTCGGTACGGGTCAGGAAGAAGCCGGGGATGTCGAAGGTGTTGATCGGCTCGATCAGCAACTGGATGCCGGCGGCCTGCAGTTCCTTCGCGGCAAATCGCAGGTTGTCGACCAGCGTGGCATGTGCCGCCTGCGGGGTCACGCCCGCCGGCAGCTTGCCGGCCAGGCAGTTGACGCGCGGGCAGGCCAGCGCCGTGGCGTAGTCGATGGCACTGGCCACGCCTTCGCGGAATTCGGCGGTGCGGGCGGGGTCGCAGGCGATGCCGCGGTCGCCGCCGTCCCAGTTGCCGGCGGGCAGGTTGTGCAGCACCTGTTGCAGCTTGTTGTCGCGCAGCGCGGCGCTCAGCTCCTGCTTGGTGAACGGGTAGGGGAAGAGGTACTCCACCGCCTCGAAGCCCGCCTTGGCGGCGGCTTCGAAGCGCTGCATGAACGGCAGCTCGGTGAAGAGCATCGTGAGGTTGGCGGCGAACTTGGGCATGTTGTAGACGTAGAAAGTATTCGCGGGAAACTCCGCGGAACCGGCTCTGCCGGGCCGCGAGTGTTGCCCCCGGTAGGGGGTGGGAGGAGCGCACGAAGTGCGCGGAGCCTGGGGGCGAGCAACAGTCCTTCCTTCGGTAGGGGGTGGGAGGAGCGCACGAAGTGCGCGCAGCCCTGGGGACGAGCCCGACCCTCGAGCCTGGTCTAGTCCAGCATGGCTGCGGCGATGGCCGTCGGCGCGTCGTCGAGGCCCTCGGCCAACGGTTCGAACTCGTTGATCGCGTCGATCTCGGTCCCCATCGCGATGTTGGTCACGCGCTCCAGCATCACCTCGATCACCACCGGCACGCCGAACTCGGCCATGAGCTGCTCGGCGCGCTGGATCGCACCCTGCATCTGGTCCTGCTTGTAGACGCGGATCGCCTTGCAGCCCAGTCCCTCGACCACCTTCATGTGGTCCACGCCGTAGCTGGCCTCGACACCGGCGTCCGGCCCGGCATTGATGTTGTCGAAGCCGAGCTGCACGCAGTAATCCATCTCGAAGCCGCGCTGGCTCTGGCGGATCAGGCCGAGGTAGCTGTTGTTCACGACGATGTGGATGTAGGGCAGCTTGAACTGCGCGCCCACGGCCAGCTCTTCGATCATGAACTGGAAGTCGTAGTCGCCCGAGAGCGCGACGATCTTGCGCGCGGGGTCGGCCGCCCGCACGCCGAGCGCTGCCGAGATGGTCCAGCCCAGCGGGCCGGCCTGGCCGCAGTTGATCCAGTGGCGCGGGTTGTAGACGTGCAGGAACTGCGCGGCCGCGATCTGGGAGAGGCCGATCGTGCTCACGTAGCAGGTGTCGTGGCTGAAGTTGTTGTTCATGCACTGGTACACCCGCTGCGGCTTCATCGGCACGTCGGCGAAGTTGGTCTTGCGCAACATCGTCTTCTTGCGGTCGCGGCATTCGCCGACCCACTTGTTTCGGTCGGGCAGCTGGCCCTTGGCTTTCATCTCTTCGGCCACTTCGACGAACAGCTCCAGCGCGGCCTTGGCGTCCGACACGATGCCGAAGTCCGGCGTGAACACGCGGCCGATCTGCGTCGGCTCGATGTCGACGTGCACGAACTTGCGGCCCTTGGTGTAGACCTCGACCGAGCCGGTGTGGCGGTTGGCCCAGCGGTTGCCGATGCCGAGCACGAAGTCGCTGGCGAGCATCGTGGCGTTGCCGTAGCGGTGGCTGGTCTGCAGGCCGCACATGCCGGCCATCAGCGGATGGTCGTCGGGAATCGCGCCCCAGGCCATCAGCGTGGGGATGACCGGCACGCCGGTCGCCTCGGCAAAGCGAACGAGCAGGTCGGCCGCATCGGCGTTGATGATGCCGCCGCCGGCGACGATGAGCGGGCGCTCGGCGGCGTTGAGCATGCCGATGGCCTTCTCGATCTGGGCGCGCGTGGCGGCCGGCTTGTAGGGCTTGAGCGGTTCGTAGGTGTCGATGTCGAACTCGATCTGCGCCATCTGCACGTCAAAGGGCAGGTCGATCAGCACCGGGCCGGGGCGGCCCGAACGCATGATGTGGAAGGCCTGCTGGAACACTTGCGGCACCTGGCCGGGCTCGCGCACCGTGACCGACCACTTGGTGACGGGCTTGGAGATCGACTCGATGTCGACCGCCTGGAAGTCTTCCTTGTAGATGCGTGCGCGCGGCGCCTGGCCGGTGATGCAGAGGATCGGGATCGAATCCGCGGAGGCGGAATAGAGCCCGGTGATCATGTCCGTCCCGGCCGGTCCGGAGGTGCCGATGCACACGCCGATGTTGCCGGCCACGGCGCGGGTGTAGCCCTCGGCCATGTGCGATGCGCCTTCGACGTGCCGCGCCAGGATGTGGGCGATGGTGCCCTGCTTGCGCAGCGCCGAATACAGCGGGTTGATGGCTGCGCCGGGCACGCCGAATGCCTGCGTCACGCCTTCCTTTTCCATCACGAGCACTGCGGCCTGGGCCGCTGTCATCTTTGCCATGTCGTCATCTCCTAGTGAATGGGTCGATTCTGGGAATCAACCGGCTTTGCAAGAAGAGGGCACGCGACCATAAAACCTATTCCGCATTGGAATAAGTGAGTACCATCCAGCGCACCCGGCCGGCGCGTCCCGCCCCCGGGACAGGAGGACTTGATGGACCGCTTGCTTGCCATGGAAATGTTCGTGCGCGTGGTGGAGACCGGGAGCTTCTCCAAGGCGGCACGCGAGTTCAACACCACGCAGCCCACCGTGACCAAGCAGGTCGCCGCCATCGAGGCGCGCCTGAAGGTGAGGCTGCTCAACCGCAACACGCGCGGCGTCAGCCTGACCGAGTCGGGCGCCCTCTATTACGAGAAGTGCAAGGGCATCGTGCGCGACGCCGAGGAGGCCGACAACTCGGTGCAGCTGCGCCAGTCGCAGGCGCAGGGGCTGCTGCGCATCGGCACGTCGGTCGCGTTCGGGCGGCGCGTGGTGGTGCCGCAGGTGCTGGAGTTCATGGCGCGGCACCCGCTAGTGCAGGTCGACCTGAGCTTCGAAGACCGCTATGTCGACCTGGTGGCCAACGGCATCGATGTCGCGATCCGCATGGGCAAGCTGGCCGATTCTTCGCTGGGCGCGCGCTTCCTGGGCAGAAATCCGTGGGTCATGGTCGCGGCGCCGAGCTACCTGAAGGCGCACGGCATGCCGAAGCGCGCGCAAGACCTGAGTGGCCATGTCGCACTGATATATAGCAGCGTGGTCGGCGACGACGTGTGGCAGATGCACACGCCCAAGGGAGAGCCGGTAACGGTACCGGTGTCGGGCCGCCTGCGTTCCAACAACGTTTCCGCCGTGTTGCTCGCGGCCCGCAACGGCCTGGGCATCGCCATGATGCCGCACTACGTCGCGAGCGAATCCTTGGCCACCGGCAAGGTGGTCCGCGTCCTGCCCGACCATGGCCTGGCCGACCAGGAGATCCATGCCGTGTTTCCGTCGCCCAAGCTGGTCCCGGGCAAGGTGTTGAGCTTGATCGCGTTCCTTCAGGAGCGCTTCGGAGAGAACTGGTGGAATGCCTGAATCTCTCCAAAAAACGCTGCTCGAAACAAATTGATGCAATTAATGCAGAACTGTTGGAGCTTGCGAGCATCGTGCGCGGCACGGCGTACTTGACGCCCCAGCGTGTGGGCGATGCCGATCGGCTGCACGTGCGCTGCCATCTGCTGGTGCGCATGCTGACGCACCCGAAAATGGCGGAAGATCCTGACAAAAGCTCGTGAGATGGCCGAAATTGCGATCGTAAGCGTCGCGTCGGCCCGCGAGGCACCAATCTGCCCGCGTATTTCAGGCCGTGCGATACGTTGACCGCGCTGCTTTTCACCTGCGCCGGGTTGCCCGGGCGACGCAAAAGGCCGCTTATCGGCTGGACCGGGGCAAGTTGAGCCTCCGAAAAATGTGTGGATTTATTTCACGGCACTCATGGGTGAAAACCCTCATTTTGCCCGCTTGAAGCTCCATTTGCCCCCGCCAACAACGGTGAATGCGGCAACTCGGCCGGTCCGGCTGCGTCCCGCGCTCAATCACAAAATGTAGGAAAAATACCCGCGTTGCCTGTAGTCACTTACATCTTTGCAATTAAAAATAATGACGTAAGGAGATATTCAAATTGAAAGTTGTAAAGATTACATTATGTGTCGCCTCGGCAGTTATGCTAGCCGCCTGTGGTGGCGGTGGCAGTAGCGGCGGCGGCGCCATCGGCAGCTTGGGTGCCATGACCGCCACGGGTGAAAAACCGACGACCTCCGACGCGGCGGTCCAAAAGCTGGATACGAGCTGGGTCAAGGTGGCGAACGAAGGCGGTTCGCTCAACATGCCAAGCGCAACCGTCGTGCAGTACGGTGCCGGCGACAACTATGTCCAGAAGACCGTGACAGGGTCCGGGACTTGCAGCAACGCGTTCTTCGGCGGGGATCCTGCCTATGGCGTCGTGAAGGCCTGCTACACCCAGTCAGGCACCGCCTCGACGACCGCACCCACGACGACAGACGTCTATCTGGCCGCCGAGGGGGCTGGGTTCACCGTTGCAACCGGCTCTTCAGTGAAGTACGGCGCAGGTAGCGTTTGGATCGTGAAACCGGTCTCGGGCTCCGGCTCTTGCACCAACGCGTTCTTCGGCACGGATCCGGTGCCCAACGTGGTGAAGGCCTGCTACCTCGTTGCCGCAACGGCACCAGCATCCGACACCAGTACGAGCACCGGAACTGGTACCAGCACCGGAACTGGTACCAGCACCGGAACTGGTACCAGCACCGGAACCGGTACGAGTACCGGAACTGGTACCAGCACCGGGACGGGCACCGGAGGAAGCGGCACTGCGCTGGCCAATGACGTCGTCGACAGTTCCGGGGCTGTCAACAGCACGGCCTATGTCACGACTGCCGGCTTGATGAGCAAGAAAGAGGGCATTGCCTACCGCTATGGCGCGAGCGCGGCCGAGTCAGGCTTCGACAGTTCGAAACTGCCGACTTACGGCCAGCCGGGGGACAACCTGTTGCCCGCTCCCTATTCGACGAGCGCGTTCAAGGCCTACTGGCAGATCGGCGGGCCGCTCAACACGTCGTTCAACGACTACTCCTCCAACCAGGCGCAGGTCGCTTTCGTGGCCGATAACCCGGCAGCGACGGTCGGCGGAATTGGCGTGGCGCGGATCGAGACCCTTGGCATGCGCGATAACACGTTCACCCAGCGGCCCGACGTCTCCTGGACATATCCGGGCGGCATGGACGATCCGAGCGCAAAGCGCTACGGCGCGCGCGCTCCGGTCGCCATGGGACGCTGCTACGGTCGCCCCACCTGGTGCGTCAACAGCATCATCGGCTACCAGAGCGGCCTGATCGGCACCAGCGGCAGCAACACCTCGGAGGACCCCTCGACCGTGCAACTCGAACCCGGCTACGTGCCCACGTCGATTGCAGTCACCAACGGCGGCGAGTTTGCACTGGTCACCGTCTGGGACACCCAGAACGTGCGCGGGCGCCTGGCCGTGCTGGCACTGTCGGAGCGCAACCGCGACACGTGGCGCGGCGTCACGCTGCCCGGTATCCCGAACCAGGGCTCTGTGGGCTTCATGAAGATCATCGGTTATGTCGACTTGCCCTTCAAGGCGCCCACTGACGTCTCCGTGGCGACCGGCGTGGACCCCGAAAGCATGCACCGGATCAAAGTTCCGGGGGGTGGGACGAACTGGGTGGAATCCACCAGCGTGGATCTGCGCACCGAGTCCTGGCGTCAGAGCTTTGCCGTGGGTGGCATCAACTACGGCACCTATGCGCACGCCGGCGTCGCAGTGGTCACCTCCAAATCGGAGCGCAAGGCCACGTTCATCGACCTGAGGCCGCTGTTCGACTCCTACCGTGACGTGTACTTCACCGCCAACAACCGCACGAGCTTCGACAACGCCATCAACAACACCGGCATGGCCGCCAGCCAGTGGCCGTATGCGTTGACCGCGACGTCCTCGCCCACGGTGATCACGACCGTGTCGCTCGCCAGCCGGCCGACGGCTGTGAAGGTCAGCCTGTACAGCACCCAGCGCGCCTGGATCGCCACGGAAGACGGCACGTTGCACATCTACAACGTGGGCGGCTACCTCACTGGCGGCGGCACAGCGACGCCAACCACCATCGGGGAGGTGGGCACGGTGCCCGTGGGCAAGAACCCGACGCACATCGCCTACAACAAGCACAACTTGCCCGGCAGTGTGATGGTGGTCTCGCGCGCCGAGCGCAAGGTCAATTGGGTGGACTTCTCGGGCACCAGCGGCCAGGTTGTCCGCACGCTGCAGGACTCGCGTCTGCTGGACCCGGTGACGGCCGAGGACAACGACAACCATGGCACGCAGTCGTACTTGTTGACGATTGCCGACTACGGTGGCCAGCAGATTGCCAACTACCGCTGGGGATCGGTCGTCTTTGCAACCAACTCGGGCGGAGCCTGCCCGATGCCGAGCGGCTGCGGCATGGCCAGTGCCTTCGAGTTCGGCGGGCGCTGGGTGCCGGCAGGCAAGCCGTTCCAGGTGACTGGCGCGAACGTGCCCTGAGGGATCGGTAGGCGGATCCGGAGCGTCGCGCTGTCGGCGCCGCCGGATCCCACCGCGAATCAGCCCGAACTGAAGCATTGAGGTAGCTGGAACCCGAGCATGGCTCGGGCTCCAGCTTTTTTTTGCCTGTTTTTTCAGCAATGTGAATAGTGCAATTTGTTCTTGAATTTCACCCATCCGTGACATTGCAGCGCCGATGACCTGAATCGCGCGCTGGATTGGCTGCACGAGGCGCAGCCGCGCATCGAGCGACGCCTGGCGCGAGCGCACCTGGCGGGCAGCACGCTGGTGCAGTACGACCTCACGTCGACTTGGCTGACCGGACGCTGTTGCGAGTTGGCCGCGCGGCTATTCGCGTCATGATGGCAAGCGCGACGATCCACAGATCGTCTTCGGGCGGATCGGCACGCCCGAGGGCTTCCCGATCGCGGTGGAGGTGTTCGCCGGTAACACGGGCGACCCGGCCCCGGTCGCCGGGCAAGTGACCAATCTCAAGCAGCGCTTTGGTATCGAGCGAATCACCTGGGTGGGTGACCGCGTCACCGAGACGTCGTTCGCGCTTTGGCGCAAGGCCGACTCGTTGCGCGAGCGTCTGAAGCCCATGCTGTTTGACGACGAGTTCCGCCACCCGGCGCAGTTCGGCCGCGCTTCTCCGGTGGCCAAGGCGGTGCGCTCCGAACACGCCAGGGACAAGGACGCATCGAAGTACGCCAACGACGGATTGCCGTTGCACAGCCTGCGCACGCTGCTTCAGGACTTGGCAACGTTCGCCTGCAACATGACCGGCACGAGCCTCAACCCAGGCGTCAAGATCGTCATCACCACACGGCCACGCCGCTGCAGGACAAGGCCCTCGAGCTGCTCGCAGCCAACCCCGCTTGTCCCCAGTAAACCCGTGCCGCCTTGCTCGGAAAACGCAGCAGGATCAAAGGCTTGCGCTCATTCGGTGCGCAAGGTTCGGATCAGCGCGGGCGCAGGGCGTGCGGCCGTGCGACGGGTGCAAGCGTCGCGCGCAGGCGGGCGGAGGCGTCCGGTTCGACAGCAGCGGAATCGACCTCGAGCGCTTCCTCGACGTTGCCGATGTGCTTGAGCATCAGTTCCCGGGCCAGCGCGTTGTCGCCGGCTTCGAGCGCGGCGACGATCTCCGCGTGCTCCATGCAGGACTGAGCGGCTTCATGCGTCGATTGATACAGCGTGGCGGCCAGCGTGGTGCGGGCGGTGAGGTCGCGCAGCATGTCGCTCAGCAGCCGGTGGCCCATCTGCTCGGCCAGGCAAACGTGGAAATCGGCCAGCAGGAAGGCGCGCGTGGCGGCATCGGCACCATCGATCGCGCGTTGTTCTTCGGCGATGTGCTCGCGCAATCGGCGAATCACCTTTTGCAGCGGCCTGCCCGCGTCGCCCAGGATGCCCGATTCCACGATGCGGCGTGCCGAAAAGGCGTCGCGCGCCTCTTCGGCCGACGGCTCCACCACGAACCAGCCGCGCTTCGATTGCACCTCGACGAAACCGCGCGCCTGCAACTGCATCAGCGCCTCGCGCACCATCGTTCGGCTCACGCCGAAGTGGGTGGCCAGCGCCTGTTCGCCGAGTCGCTCGCCGGGCGCGAGCTTCTGGGCGAGGATGGATTCGACCACCTGCTCGGCAATCACGGTGGGCGAAACGATGGTCATGAAAGTCAATGGCTCGGGTTGAGTACAGGAAGGGCGCCGGGTTCAGCCAGCGGCTCATCGTCCGGAGAATAGCTGCCGTCGAGCACCGCATGCGCACGCTCGCGGTCGATGTCGCCTTCCCATGCCGCAATGGCGACGGTCGCGACGCAATTGCCGATCAGGTTGCCGAGCGCCCGGGCAATGCCCATGAACCAGTCCACGGACAGCACCAGCACCAGGCCGATCGCGGGAATCGCCGGAATGGCATGCAGCGTGGCCGCCAGCACCACGATCGCCGAGCCCGGCACGCCATGCGCGCCCTTCGAGGTGACCAGTGCAATCGCGAGGATGGTCAGCAGGTCGGACATCGAGATCGGCGTGTTGGTGGCTTGCGCAATGAACACGGCGGCCAGCGTGATGTAGATAGAGAACGCGTCGAGGTTGAACGAATAGCCGGTCGGGATCACCAGGCCCACGGTCGAATCGCGGATGCCCATGCGGCGCAGCTTGGCCATGATCTGCGGCAGCACGCTGTCGGAGGAGGTGGTGGCGAACACGATGGTCAGCTCTTCGCGCAGGTAGCGCAGCAGCTTGACGAGGCTGAAGCCCGACATGCGCATCACCAGTCCCAGCACGCCGAACACGAAGACCAGCACCGCGCCGTAGAACAGCGCCACCAGCATTCCCAGTTGCTTCAGCGAGCCGATGCCGTACTTGCCGACCGTGAAGGCGATCGCGCCGAGCACGCCGAGCGGCGCCAGCTTGATGAGGATGCCCATGATCTTGAACAGCACCAGCGAGAGCGCGTCCACCACCTGCGCGACGGGCTTTCCGCGGTCGCCCAGCAGCGTCAGCGCGCAGCCGAACAGCACTGCGAACAGCAGCACCTGCAGCACGTCGCCGGTGGCGAAGGCATTGACCACCGTGGTCGGGATCAGCTTCATCAGGAACTCGACGGTGCCGCCGCTGGTGAGCTTGTCGGCGTTCGACGCATAGGCGCTCATGGCCGAGGCATCGAGCAGCTTGGGGTCGACATTCATGCCCACGCCGGGCTTGAAGACGAAGGCCAGCACCAGGCCCAGCGCGAGCGCGACGGTGGTCAGCACTTCGAAATAGATCAGCGCCTTCACGCCGACCCGGCCGACGCGCTTCAGGTCGCCCGCGCCGGCGATGCCGTGCACCACCACGCAGAACACGAGCACGGGGATGATCATCTTGATCAGCTTGATGAAGCCGTCACCCAACGGCTGCAGCTTGGTGCCGAAGGCGGGCCAGAACAGCCCGATGAGCACGCCGATGACCAGGGCAATCACAACCTGGCCGAAGAGGGATTTCGCGAAACGGGGCATGAAAGGCTCCTGTTCAAGGTGCAAGTTTGCATGCAACATCGATCAAACTTGCATGCAAGAAATGTAGGCAAGATTTCGATGTGAAGGCAGAGGGTATTCCCGAGGGTTGCGGGTGCTGGACATAGGGGCTGGGCGCCGACTACCTCGATGCCGGGAAGCGGCGGCAACATGCGTGAAGCACAGACCAGGCCACCCGCCAATTCGCCATTCGGCAAGCCCGTATCTGCCGCAGCAGGTCAACGCTTACGAGCGGCCTGCCTTGTCGTTGCGCCCCGAATCGCCGGCCACGGCATAGGGCGCGAATCGGCTTTCGTTCTCGTCTACGTCGAGGGGCCGCCCGACGAACGGAAACGCCCGCTGCGGGCAAGCGACGCGCTCGCACACCTTGCAGCCCATGCCGATGGGCGTCGGCACGTCCGGATCCTTGAGATCGAGGCCCTTGGCATAGACGAGCCGCGGCGCAAAGCGGATGTCGCACCCCAGCCCGACCGAGAAGGTCTTGCCCGGCAATCCGAAGCCGCGCTGCCCGTGCGACACCGTGCGCGCGATCCACAGGTAGGTGCGGCCGTCGGGCATGCGCGCGAGTTGGGGCAGGATGCGGCCCGGTTGCGCGAAGGCTTCGTAGACGTTCCATAGCGGGCAGGTGCCGCCGATCTTGGAGAAGTGGAAATGCGTCGCCGATTGGCGCTTGGAAATGTTGCCGGCGCGGTCGACGCGGACGAAGAAGAACGGCACGCCCGGCGAGTCCGGGCGCTGCAGGGTGCTGAGGCGGTGGCAGATCGTTTCGAAGCCGACACCGAAGCGGCCGGCCAGCAGGTCGATGTCGTAGCGCAGGCTTTCGGCCGCCGCAAGAAACACGCCGTACGGCAGCAGCAATGCGCCGGCGAAGTAGTTGGCCAGGCCGATTCGCGCGAGCCCATGCGCGGCAGCATCCCCGAAGCCGGCGCCTTCGACGAGCGATTCGATCAAGGCGCTCTGCTCCAGCAGGGCGAGTTGCGTCGCCAGTTGGAAGGCCTGCTGCCCAGGCGCCATCCCGGACGACAGTCGCAGCACGCGGTTCGCGGGGTCGTAGCGGCGCTGGCTGTCTACTGCGCCGTCATCCGTGGGCACCACGCGCACGCCGCGCTGCTTCATCAAGCGTTGCAGCAGCCATTCGCCGAGCGTGCCGCCGTACGCGCGTGCCTCGGATGCAAGCGCCTCGGCGGCCATATCCAGCGGCTCGATGTGGTTCCGGTTCGCGAAGAAGAAGTCGCGCACCAGCTCGAAGGGCATCGGTCGTGCGCGGGTCAGTTCGCCGCGGCCATCACCGAGTTCCGTGGCCATGACTTCGAGGCGTTCCATCGCTTCCTGGTGGCGCCGGTGCAGCGCCAGCAAGGCGCGGCCCACGGCAGGCATCTGCGAGGCGATCTCCTGCAGTTCCGGCAATGCCACCGCTTCGCCGCCAGGGTTGTCCGCGAGTGCGTCCCGCATGTCGGCGACGAGGCGGGCCTCTTCGTCTTCGGAGAATTGCTGCACGTCCACGCCGAGCGCCCGGCTGATCTTCAGGAGCACCGGAACAGTGAGCGGCCGCTGGTTTTGCTCCAACTGGTTCAGATAGCTCGGCGAGAGGCCGAGCGCCTGGGCCAGTGCGACCTGCGTCATACCTCGCTCCGCGCGCAGCTTGCGCAGACGCACGCCCATGAAAGTCTTCTTCATCGTGTTCTCCGGGGGACTGGACGTTTCGCAAAATTCGCAAACTCACGGGTTATCGTTCGCAAATGTTCGCACTTTCAGTACTTCTGCAAAACCTCGATTGTGCGTAAATTGCGAAGCATGACAACACCCAACGGCCCCGTCGAACTCCAGGACATCGTCTTCCCGGACCAGGCCAATCACTACGGCACCTTGTTTGCCGGGCACGGACTGCAGTTCATGGCGAAGGCCGCCTTTCTGGCGGGCCGCAGCGTGGCTCAGCGCGACGTGGTGATGGCCGGGGTGACCGGCGTGGAATTCCTTTCACCCATCCCGGTCGGCGACGTGCTGACGCTGCGCGCCTGGGTCAGCCGCGTGGGCCGCACCTCGATGACGGTCTGCGTGACAGGCCTGGCGGAGACGCTCGGCGCGCCGCGGGAAGAAGTCCTCAAGGGTGTCTTCGAGATGGTGGCAGTGGATGCCGCAGGACGCCCCATTGCCATTGAACGCTCATATATAAGCAAGGAGACAGCATGACCCCCGCGACCGAAGCCGCAACCCTAGGTTTCAAACCCAAGAAATCCGTTGCCCTGTCGGGCGTGACCGCCGGCAACACGGCCTTGTGCACCGTCGGCCGCACCGGCAACGACCTGCACTACCGCGGCTACGACATCCTCGACATTGCCGAAGTCTGCGAGTTCGAGGAGATTGCGCATCTGCTGGTGCACGGCAAGCTGCCCACGCGGGCCGAACTGGCTGCCTACAAGGCGAAGCTGAAGGCCATGCGCGGCGTGCCTGCGAGCGTCAAGCAGGCGCTCGAACAGATTCCCGCCGGGGCTCACCCGATGGACGTGATGCGTACCGCCGTGTCGGCGCTGGGCTGCACGCTGCCCGAGAAGGATGACCACAACACACCAGGCGCGCGCGACATCGCCGACCGGCTGATGGCCTCGCTGGGCTCCATGCTGCTGTATTGGTACCACTGGTCCACCCAGGGCAAGCGCATCGAGGTGGAGACCGACGACGACTCGATCGGCGCGCACTTCCTGCATCTGCTGCATGGACGCAAACCCTCGGCCGAATGGGAGCGCGCGATGCATACCTCGCTCAACCTGTACGCGGAGCACGAGTTCAATGCCTCGACCTTCGCGGCGCGTGTGATCGCCGGCACCGGCAGCGACATGTACTCGGCCATCTCCGGCGCGATCGGCGCGTTGCGGGGCCCCAAGCATGGCGGCGCCAACGAGGTCGCGTTCGAGATCCAGAAGCGCTATGACAACCCCGGCGAGGCCGAGGCCGACATCCGCCGCCGCGTCGAGGCCAAGGAGGTCGTGATCGGCTTTGGCCACCCGGTCTACACGGAGAGCGACCCGCGCAACGTGGTCATCAAGGGCGTGGCCAGGTCGCTGTCGAAGGAAGCCGGCTCCAGCAAGATGTTCGACATCGCCGAGCGGCTCGAATCCGTGATGTGGGAGGTCAAGAAGATGTTCCCCAACCTCGACTGGTTCAGCGCGGTCAGCTATCACATGATGGGCGTGCCCACCGCCATGTTCACGCCGCTCTTCGTGATCTCGCGCACCTCTGGCTGGGCTGCGCACATCATCGAACAGCGCGTCGACAACAAGATCATCCGGCCGAGCGCCAACTACACCGGCCCGGAAGACCTGAAGTTCGTGTCGATCCAGGACCGCATCTAACCAACACGCGACATCAGCGGCGCCGCAGGGTGCCGCCCGCCCCATGAACACCCGATACCGCAAGAATCTGCCCGGCACCGCACTGGACTACTACGACGCACGCGAAGCCGTCGACGCGCTCCAGCCCGGTGCCTGGGCCCGGCTGCCCTACACCTCGCGCGTGCATGCCGAAAACCTGGTGCGCCGTTGCGACCCGGCCATCCTCGACGAATCGCTGAGGCAACTGATCGAGCGAAAGCGCGAGCGCGACTTCCCGTGGTTCCCGGCGCGCGTGGTGTGCCACGACATCCTGGGCCAGACCGCCCTGGTGGACCTGGCCGGCCTGCGCGACGCCATTGCCGACATGGGCGGCGACCCCGCCAAAGTGAATCCCGTGGTGCAGACGCAGTTGATCGTTGACCATTCGCTGGCGGTCGAATTCGCCGGCTTCGACCCGGACGCTTTCGCCAAGAACCGCGCCATCGAAGACCGCCGCAACGAGGACCGCTTCCATTTCATCGAGTGGACCAGGAAGGCCTTCAAGAATGTCGAGGTGATCCCGCCGGGCAACGGGATCATGCATCAGATCAACCTGGAACGGATGTCGCCGGTGGTGCATGCGCGAGACGGCGTCGCCTATCCCGACACCCTGGTGGGCACCGACAGCCACACGCCGCACGTCGATGCCCTGGGTGTGATCGCCATCGGGGTGGGCGGGCTCGAGGCCGAGAGCGTGATGCTCGGCCGTGCATCCTGGATGCGCCTGCCCGACATCGTCGGCGTGGAGCTCACCGGGAACCCGCAGCCCAATATCACCGCCACCGACATCGTGCTTGCGCTGACCGAGTTCCTGCGCAAGGAGAAGGTGGTGGGCGCCTACCTGGAGTTCTTCGGCGAGGGCGCCTCGGCCCTGACGCTGGGCGACCGCGCGACCATCTCCAACATGACGCCGGAATTCGGCGCCACCGCGGCGATGTTCTCCATCGACCGGAAGACCATCGACTACCTGCGGTTGACCGGGCGCGAAGACGAACAGGTGCGCCTGGTCGAGATCTACGCCAAGGAGGCCGGCCTGTGGTCCGACGCGCTGGCCACCGCCGAATACGAGCGCGTGCTGCACTTCGACCTGTCCTGCGTCGTGCGCAGCATGGCCGGGCCATCGAACCCGCACAAGCGTTTGCCGACTTCGGATCTGGCCTTGCGCGGCATCGCCGCCAAGTGGGAGGAAGTGCCCGGCCAGATGCCGGATGGCGCCGTCATCATCGCGGCCATCACCAGTTGCACCAACACCAGCAATCCGCGCAACGTCATCGCGGCCGGCCTGCTGGCGCGCAACGCCAACGCGCGCGGGCTCGTGCGCAAGCCCTGGGTCAAAACCTCGCTGGCGCCCGGCTCCAAGGCGGTGCAGCTTTACCTGGAAGAAGCCGGGCTGCTGTCCGAACTGGAAAAGCTGGGCTTCGGCATCGTCGCGTTCGCCTGCACCACGTGCAACGGCATGAGCGGCGCGTTGGACCCGGTCATCCAGCAGGAAGTCATCGACCGCGACCTGTACGCCACGGCCGTGCTGTCGGGCAACCGCAACTTCGACGGTCGCATCCATCCCTATGCGAAGCAGGCCTTCCTGGCCTCGCCGCCGCTGGTCGTGGCCTATGCGATCGCCGGTACCGTGCGCTTCGACATCGAGAAGGACGTGCTGGGCATCGACGCCGACGGCCAGGCGGTGACCTTGAAGGACATCTGGCCCGGCGATGCGGAGATCGACGCGATCATTGCCGAGAGCGTCAAGCCCGAGCACTTCCGCCGCGTGTACGACCCGATGTTCAAGATCGGCGTGGCGAGCGACGAGAAGATCAGCCCGCTCTACGACTGGCGTCCGCAAAGCACCTACATCCGCCGCCCTCCGTACTGGGAAGGCGCCCTGGCCGGCGAACGAACGCTCAGGGGCCTGCGACCGCTGGCCGTGCTGCCCGACAACATCACGACCGACCACCTGTCGCCGTCCAATGCCATCCTGATGGACAGCGCGGCCGGCGAGTACCTGCACAAGATGGGCCTGCCGGAAGAGGACTTCAACTCCTATGCCACGCACCGTGGCGACCACCTGACTGCGCAGCGCGCGACCTTTGCCAACCCGCAGCTCGTCAACGAGATGGCCGTCGTCGACGGCAAGGTCAGGAAGGGATCGCTCACCCGCGTCGAGCCCGAGGGCCAGGTCGTGCGCATGTGGGAAGGCATCGAGACCTACATGCAGCGAAAGCAGCCGCTGATCATCGTCGCCGGCGCCGACTACGGCCAGGGCAGTTCGCGCGACTGGGCCGCCAAAGGCGTGCGCCTGGCGGGTGTGGAGGCGATCGCGGCCGAGGGCTTCGAGCGCATCCACCGCACCAACCTGATCGGCATGGGGGTGCTGCCGCTGGAGTTCAAGCCGGGCGTGGACCGGAGGACGCTGGACATCGACGGTACCGAGACCTACGACGTGGTGGGCGAACGCCGGCCACGTGCCGACCTGACGCTGGTCATCCATCGCAAGAACGGCGAACGCGTCGAAGTGCCCATGACCTGCCGCCTGGACACGGCCGAGGAGGTGTCGATCTACGAGGCCGGTGGCGTGCTGCAACGTTTTGCGCAAGACTTCCTTGCATCATCTACACAAGCTGCCTGATGCCACAACTTCCACAGATCAGGATTGCTGCCACCTACATGCGTGGCGGAACCAGCAAGGGCGTGTTCTTCCGCCTGCAGGACCTGCCCGCGGCGGCGCAGGAAGCGGGGCCCGCACGCGACGCGCTGCTGAGGCGCGTGATCGGCAGCCCCGACCCCTACGGCAAGCAGATCGATGGCATGGGCGCGGCCACTTCGAGCACCAGCAAGACGGTCATCCTGTCGAAGAGCGCACGGCCCGGGCACGACGTCGACTACCTCTTCGGCCAGGTAGCCATCGACGCCCCCTTCGTCGACTGGAGCGGCAACTGCGGCAACCTCTCGGCGGCCGTCGGACCGTTTGCAATCAGCAACGGCATCGTCGACGCGAGCCGCGTGCCGCGCAACGGCATTGCGACGGTGCGCATCTGGCAGGCCAACATCGGCAAGACCATCGTGGCGCACGTGCCGATCACCGATGGTGCGGTGCAGGAGACGGGTGATTTCGAACTGGACGGCGTGACCTTTCCGGCCGCTGAAGTGCAGCTCGAATTCATCGACCCGGCCGACGAGGGCGACGGTGAAGGCGGCGGCGCCATGTTCCCCACCGGCCAGGTGGTCGATGACCTGGAGGTGCCCGGCATCGGCACGCTCAAGGCCACGCTGATCAACGCCGGTATCCCGACCATCTTCGTCAATGCCGAATCCATCGGCTACGGCGGCACCGAACTGCAGGACGCGATCAACGGGGACGCCAGGGCGCTGGCGATGTTCGAGACCATCCGTGCGCACGGCGCGGTCCGCATGGGGCTGATCCAGCACGTCGACGAAGCTGCCAGGCGCCAGCACACGCCCAAGGTTGCCTTCGTCGCCAAGCCCGCTGGCTACGCCGCGTCGAGCGGCAAGGCGGTCGAGGCCGGCGACGTCGACCTGTTGGTGCGCGCCCTTTCCATGGGCAAGCTGCACCACGCCATGATGGGCACGGCGGCCGTGGCCATCGGCACCGCCGCCGCGATTCCCGGCACGCTGGTGAACCTGGCGGCCGGCGGCGGCGAACGCAAGGCCGTGCGTTTCGGCCATCCCTCGGGGACACTGCGCGTGGGCGCGGAGGCCGCGCTGGTCGACGGCCGGTGGACGGTCACCAAGGCCCTGATGAGCCGCAGCGCCCGCGTGCTGATGGAAGGGCATGTGCGCGTGCCCGGCGACAGTTTTTGAATCTCACAGGAATTCCTGAATGTCCACTCGCAAGCAACTCAAGGCCCTGGCGGAGGCTCGCCGCGGCGTGATCGTGCCCGGCGCGTTCAACGCGCTGTCGGCCAAGGTCATCGCAGACCTCGGCTACGAAGCCATCTACGTCACCGGCGCCGGCGTCACCAACATGTGGTTCGGCATGCCGGACCAGGGCTTCATGGGCCTGCACGAGATCGCCGACCACACGGCGCGCATTCGCGATGCCGTGAGCGTGCCCCTCATCGTCGATGCGGACACCGGCTTCGGCAATGCGCTGAACGTGCGCCACACGGTCCGCGTGCTGGAACGCGCGGGCGCCGACTGCATCCAGCTCGAAGATCAGGTTGCCCCCAAGCGCTGCGGCCATTTTTCGGGCAAGGAAGTCATTTCAACCGAAGAGGCGGTCGGCAAGATCAAGGCGGCGGTGGACGCCCGGCACGACCCGGACTTCCTCATCATGGCCCGCACCGATGCCTGCGCCACACAGGGCTTCGACGCGGCCATCGAGCGCGCGCAGAAGTTCGCCGAGGCCGGCGCAGACATCCTGTTCGTCGAAGCCGTGACCACGCCCGAGGAGATCCGCGCATTGCCGCGGCGCCTCGCCAAGCCCCAGTTGATGAACATGGTGATCGGTGGCCGCACTCCCATCTTCGGTGCCGAAGAACTGGCCGGGCTGGGCTACGGCATCGTGCTGTACGCCAACGCTGCACTGCAAGGCGCGGTGGCCGGCATGCAGAAGGCGTTGACCGTGCTGCGCGAGACGAAGCGTATCGATGAAGACCCGGCTCTGGTGACGCCGTTCGACGAACGCCAGCGGCTGGTCGGCAAGCCCGAGTGGGATGCGCTCGAAAAGCGCTACACCTGAGCGGCCACTTCCGGCTGAGACGCCATCCAGCTCGCCGCTGGCCTGATCCAACCAGGATGCAACCATGAGGGACGAGACCATGACGCGAACCGTCTCCACGCCTGCCGGCGCCGCCATGCCTGTCCTCGGCCTGGGCACATGGCGCCTTGGCGAAGCTGCCAACCGTCGCACCGCCGAGGTTGCGGCCGTGCGATCGGCCATCGGCATGGGCTACCGGTTGATCGACACCGCCGAGATGTACGGCGACGGCGGTTCCGAGGAGGTCGTCGGCGAGGCCATCGCGCAGGCCATCCGCGCCGGCGAGGTGCAGCGCGACGAGTTGTTCATCGTCAGCAAGGTCCTGCCCCAGAACGCCAGCCGCAAGGGCACTGCGCAAGCGTGTGCGCGCAGCCTGGCGAGACTGGGGCTCGACCGCATCGACCTGTACCTGCTGCATTGGCAGGGCCCGCACCCGCTGCGCGAAACCTGTGCCGCCCTACAGGCGCTGGTGGCGCAGGGCGACATCGGCCAATGGGGCGTGAGCAATTTCGACATCGACGACATGGCCGAGTTGAACGCACTCGGCGAGGGCAAGGGCTGCGCCGCCAACCAGGTCTATTACTCGCTGGGCGAGCGCGGCCCGGAGTTCGGCTTGCTGCCCTGGCTGCGCGACCACGGACAGCCGCTGATGGCCTACAGCCCGATCGACCGGGGCGCGCTGGCATCGGATGCAAGGCTGGAGGCGCTGGCCGCGCGGCGGGGCGTCACGGTGGCGCAACTCGCGCTGGGGCGGCTGCTGGCCGAGTCCGGCGTCGTCGCCATTCCAAAGGCAGTGCGCGAGCGTCACTTGCGTGAAAACCTCGCGGCGGCGGCGCTGGTCCTCACGCCTGAAGAGATCGTCGAAATCGACCGCCTTTATCCGCCGCCGCGGCGCAAGACGCCGCTCGCGATGATCTGACCGTTGCGATCCCGTGCGGGAAACACCGCAGAAGCCGGAGGCGAGCCGGATTCCTCTTGGCGCCACGCATCATCACGTGTAGATCGCCGCACCCGCGACAGTGCCCCTATGGCGCAAACCCGGCGCCTCGCGGCCGCCGGGTTCTAGTTGAAGGCGCCGCACACGGCGCAGGACTCAATGCGCTTCGGCCTGCTTGGCCGCCGCGATCGTTGCAGCCTCGTCGTGTTTCGCGCCATTCAGGAACAGATTCAGCACCACCGCGCAGATTGATGTCAGCAGGATGCCCGACTCGATCAGCGAGTGAATGCCGTGCGGCATCCACTGCTTGAAGTTGGGCGCGATCAGCGGAATCATGCCCACGCCGATCGACACGGCCACGATCATCGCGTTGTAGCGGTTGGTCTTGAAGTCCACGTTCGACAGGATGCGGATGCCGGTGGCGGCCACCATGCCGAACATCACCAGGCCGGCACCTCCGAGCACCACGGTGGGCAGCGACTCCACCAGCGCCGCCATCTTGGGCAACAGGCCCAGCACGATCAGGATCACGCCGCCGGCCACGCAGACGAAGCGGCTCTTGACGCCGGTGACCGCCACCAGGCCCACGTTCTGCGAGAAGCTGGTGTAGGGGAAAGTGTTGAAGATGCCGCCGATGAGCGTGCCCAGGCCATCCGTGCGCAGGCCGCGCGCCAGGTCCTGCTGCGTGATCTTGCGGCCGGTCATTTCGCCGAGTGCCAGGAACATGCCGGTGGACTCGATCATCACCACGATCATCACCAGCGTCATCGTCAGGATCAGCAGCGCGTCGAACTGCGGCAAGCCGAAGTGAAAGGGAAGCACCACGTCGACCCATGCCGCCTTGCCCACCTTCTCGTAGGTCATGATGCCCATGACCGTGGCGACGACGGCGCCGATGACGATGCCCAGCAGCACCGAGATGTTGGCGATGAACCCCTTGGCGAACTTGACGATCAGCAGGATCGACACCAGCACCAGCGCAGCAATGCCGACGCCCGACAGGTCCGCGTACTTGGGATTGGGCACGGTCGGCAGGATCGCGAAACCCTTGGGCACCGCCGGCGTGGCCGAGCCGGGCGAGGTCACGTCCGCCAGCCACTTGAGGTGCGCCGGGTCGACGACGTTGGGCGCTGTCGGGCCGAAGGGGTTGCCGAAGATCCAGTTGATGCCCACGCGCATCAGGCTGATGCCGATCACCGCGATGATGGTGCCGGTCACCACCGGCGGAAAGAAGCGCAGCATGCGGCTGACTGCCGGCGCGATCAGTATCGAGATGACGCCGGCGCCGATGATCGAGCCGAACAGCAGCTGCGCGCCGGCCGCGCCCGGATTGGCATTGGCCATCGCCACCATCGGCGCGACGGACGCGAAGGTCACGCCCATCATCACCGGCAGCTTGACGCCGAACCACTGGGTGGCCCCGAGCGACTGGATCAGCGTCGCAATGCCGCAGCAGAACAGGTCGGCCGAAATCAGCATCGCGACCTCGTCCGGGGTCAGCTTGAGCGCGCGGCCGACGATCAGCGGCACGGCGACGGCCCCCGCATACATCACCAGCACATGCTGGAGGCCCAATGCCGCGAGCTTGCCGGCCGGCATGCGTTGATCGACGGGGTGGACGGACGGCGACTCGGATGAACTCATGAACGACTCCTGGGCGGCTGACATCGGGGGAACCTGCGCGGGTTGACTCGCAAAGAATATGCCGGCTTCAGAAATCGAAAAAGACGCACAATCGTATAAATCAATCTGGATTCACGATGAAAGCGTCATTGGCCGAGTTGCGGGTCTTCGTCACGCTCGGGGAAAGCGGGCATTTCACGCGCGCCGCCGAGCGCCTCGGCATGTCGCAGTCATCGTTGAGCGCCTCGCTGGTCAAGCTTGAAAAGCAATTGGGCACGCGCCTGTTCGACCGCCACACGCGCGCCTGCCGCGTGACCGAGGCCGGCGCCGCGTTGCTGCCCGCGGCGCGTCGCCTGGTCGCGGACTGGGACCATCTCTTTGCCGATGCGCGCGACTTTGCCCGGTTCTCGCGCGGCCGCGTGGCGGTGGCCGCGCCGAACGCGCAGTGCGCCTTGCTGCTGCCGCCGGCGATCCGGGCCTTTGCCACGCTGCATCCCGGCGTGCGCGTAGTGCTGCACGACGTACCCGAGCATGAGGTGCATGCGCTGGTGCGAAGCGGTGCCGCCGACCTGGGCATCGCAACGCAGACCGACGTGCGGACGGACCTCGTCTCCACCCCGATGTGGGCCGACGAGTTTATTGCCGCGCTGTCGCCGGAGCATCCGCTGGCTGGGCGCCGTACGCTCGAATGGGCGCAACTGGCGCGCGAGCCGCTGATCGGCTACCTCCCCGGCAATCCTGTGCGCCGGCTGCTGGAGGAAAAACTGGCCAGCCGCGGCATCACGCTCGACTACGCCTTCGAGATTGCGCTGCCGTGGACCATGATGGGCCTTGCGCGCGAGGCCCTTGGCATTGCCGTCGTGACCATGGCGCTGCGGCCGCTGGCCGAATGGAACGGGCTGGTGGTGCGCTCGATCGGCCGCCCGATGTTTGCACGCACCATGACGCTGCTGCGCGCCCCGGGCAATTCGCTGTCCCCGGCAGCCGCTGCCTTGCGCGAACTGTTGCTCGGTACCGCCGCAAAGGCGTGACGGCCGTTCAGGCGGCGTTCAACAAATCGCTAGGAAAATCCTGTAAAAACCGGTAACGTCGTCCGGCTTGGAGGCCTGAACCCATGCAACGTACCGCCTTGTTGGTCGCAGCTTTGCTCTGTGCTGGCGCAAACGGTGCCTTTGCCCAATGCGTGCCACCTTCGCCGGTCGGCAGCGTTTTTTGTGGCAGCGGCGGCCGGCTCGAGACGGGCGCATACATGGGCAACCGCCGGGTGTCGGACCTGCTTTTCGTGCATGGCCTCGATGATCGCGTGGGCGACTATTCGCTGTTCAGCACGGACCCGGGCGCCGATCCTTCGGCAACGCGGCGCGGCCTGTGGGTGCGCGCCGGCGGTGAAGGTTTCCGCCTGAAGGGCAACGACATTCCCGGCATCGACAGCAAGGCAGAACTGCTACAGGCCGGAGGCGACATCTGGCAATGGCCGCTGGGAACGGGTCGGCTTTCGGTGGGCGCCATGGTCAGTTTTGGAGCGGGGCGGACCGATGCAACCATGCGCGGCAGCCCGCTGACGGCCAACGGCAGGACATCGGGCGGCGGCTTCGGCTTCAACGCCACCTGGTACCAGAACGAACAGACAAGGCTTGGCTGGTACGCCGACACCTGGACGCAGTACGGCCGATTCACCAACGAGGTCGACCGGCCCCTGCTCGCGCATGTCTCTTACCAATCGCACAACGGCATGGCATCGGCGGAAACCGGCTATGCGATGCGCCTGTCGGAAACCAGCGCCTGGGTCGTCGTGCCGCAGGGTCAATTCATCTACACGCACAACCATGCGTACAACGTGACGCAGTCCGACGGCAGCGAAGTCTCGGGCGCCAAGCGCGGCGGCTGGATGTCGCGCGTGGGCGTACGGATGTACCCCGGCTGGATCGACGAGGGCAGCGTGCGCATCAAGCCCTATGCCGCCGTGAACTGGCTATACGACCACCTCACCGACGAAATCGTACTGAGCAACCAGCCCGCGACCAAGGACATCTTCCCGAGCAGCCGCTACGAACTGAAGGCCGGCGCCGACTTCAGGATTTCGCAAGGCTGGGCCGGCTGGGGCGATGTCGGCTGGCAGGCCGGCGGGTCGTACCGGGCCTGGTCGGCACGGGCGGGGGTGAAGTTCAACTGGTGATTTCGCGGCGCCGTCAGGCCAGCAGATCGGCCAGCGTGCGCGCGATCACCTTCGTGGCGCGGCGCAGGTCTTCGAGTTGCACGCGTTCGTCGCTGCGCTTGGCATGCGACTCGAGCACCGTGCGCGGGCCGGCGCCGTAGATCACGCCTGGAACGCCGGCCTCGCCGTAGAGGCGCACGTCGGTGTACAGCGGCGTGCCGACCGCCTTGAGCGGTTCGCCGAAGAGGGTCTCGCCGTGCTTCTGGATCGCTTCGACCAGCGGCTTGTTGCCGGGCGACGGCTGCATCGAATTGGCCAGCAACAGGCGCTTGATCTCGACCGTGATCCCCGCCATTTCCGCGGCCGCATCGGCGATCACCTTGCGGATGCTTGCTTCGACCTCGACCGGGTTCTCTTCGGGGATCATGCGGCGGTCGAGCTTCAGCACGACCTTGCCGGGCACCACGTTGGTATTGGTGCCGCCCTCGATGCGACCGACGTTGAGGTAGGGGTGGGTGATGCCTGGGACCTTCGACGTGACCTGCTGGTAGAGCGTGTTCTGCGCATACAGCGCGGTGAGGATCTTTGTCGCGCCTTGCAGCGCGTCGACGCCGGTGGTCGGGATGGCCGCATGCGCCATCTTGCCGTGCACCGTCACTTCCATCTGCAGGCAGCCGTTGTGGGCGGTGACGACCTCGTAGCTGAAGCCTGCGGCGATCATCAGGTCGGGCTTGGTCAGGCCTTTCTGCAGCAGCCAGCCCGGACCGAGCAGGCCACCGAATTCCTCGTCGTAGGTGAAGTGCAGTTCGACGCTGCCCTTGGTCGGCCGGGCGACCGCTTCGAGTGCGCGCAGCGCGAAGGTAAAGCTGGCGAAGTCGCTCTTGCTGACCGCGGCGGCGCGGCCATACAGCGCGCCGTCGGCGATCTCGCCGCCGTAGGGGTCGTGCGTCCAGCCATCGCCCGGCGGCACCACGTCGCCGTGGGCATTGAGCGCGACGGTGCGGCCCGTGCCCGGCGTTCCGTACTGGCGGCGCACGATCAGGTTGGTGATCGATTCGAGGCCGTAGTCCTTCACTTCCTGCGCGGGCACGGCATGCTTCTCGGCATCGAAGCCGAAGTCCTTGAGCAGTTCGGCCGTGCGCTCGGCATGCGGCGCGTTGTTGCCGGGTGGCGTGTCGGTGGGAACCTGCACCAGTTGCTGCAGGTACTTCACTTCTTCGTCGAAGTGGGCGTCGATCCAGGCGTCGAGTTTGGCGTAGTCGGTCATTGTTTCTTCTTCAGGCCGTCAGGTTGTTGAGGAGGTGCTGCAAGGCTTCGACGGCCAACTGCATGTCGTCCGATGTGCTCGATTCGAGCGGGTTGTGGCTGATGCCCGAATTGATGCCGCGCACGAACAGCATCGCCTGCGGCATCACTTCATGCAGCTTCATCGCATCGTGGCCGGCGCCGCTGGGCATGCGGAACAGCGGCAGGCCAAGCGAGTCGACGGCTTTTTCCCAGCGCTGCTGCCATTCGGGCGCGCTCGGCGCGGCGGCTGCGCGCATCGTTTCCTCGAGCGTGTAGCGCACGCTGCGCCGTTCGCAGATGTCCTTCAGCGCGGCCAGGATGTCGTTGGCCACGCTGTCGCGCTGGGAATTGTTCGGCGCGCGGATGTCCAGGCTGAACTTGCAGTTGCCCGGGACGACGTTGATCGACCCGTTCGGGACCTGCAGCATGCCGACGGTGGCGACCGAGTCGCCATCCTTCGCGGCGCGTTGCTCGGCAAACAGGATCAGCTCGGCCATGGCCGCAGCGGCATCGCGCCGGCGGTCCATCGGTGTCGTGCCCGCATGGCTGGCCATCCCGATCACCTCACCCACATAGCGCACGCTGCCATTGATCGAGGTGACGATGCCGAGCGGCAGGTCATGCTCGGTCAGCACAGGACCTTGTTCGATGTGCACTTCGACGAAGCCGAGGTACCGCGCCGGATCGCGCTGGATCTTCGGAATGTCTTCTTCGTTCAGGCCGGCATGCTTCATCGCCTCGCGCATGGTGATGCCGTCGGCATCCTTCTGCTCGAGCCATTCGGGGTTGAAGTGGCCGATGAGCGCGCCGGAGCCCAGGAAGGTGGCCTTGTAGCGCTGGCCTTCCTCTTCCGCGAAGCCGACCACTTCGAATGCGAAGGGCAGGCGGCGGCCCTGGCGATGCAGCTCGCGCACGCAGGCCATCGGCACGAAGATGCCGAGCCGGCCGTCGTACTTGCCGCCGTTGCGCACCGTGTCGTAGTGCGAGCCGGTCATCAGCGTCTTGGCGCCCGGTGTGGCGCCTTCGTAGCGGCCGACCACGTTGCCGACGGCGTCGATGTGCACGGAGTCGAAGCCGCACTCGGTCATCCAGTTCGAGATTTGCGCTGCACAGGCACGGTGCGCGTCCGTCAGGTAGGTGACGGTGAGCTGGCCCAGTTCCGCATAGCCCGGGTCGGTGTAGACGGCGAGCTGCTCCTGCCAGTCCCACACATCGTTGCCGAGCGTGATGTCATTGCCGAACTTGTCGTTCAGGCGAATCTCGGCAATGCGATGGATGTTGCGCAGCGCCTCGCCCAGTTCGAACGAGGGATGGTGATGCAGCCGGCGCTCGAAGGTCTCGATGATCGCCTTCTTGCCGAGCCCGGCACCGCGCGGGCCGCGCACTGCGAGCACGAACGGAAAGCCGAACTTCTCGCCGTAGGCCTTGTTGAGGCTGCGAATGTGCTCGAGTTCCTCGGGCGTGCAGTTGGTCAGGCCGGCCTTGCCCTGTTCGTTGGTCGACTCGGCCGTGAGCGTCTTGGCTTCCATCGCCTTGCCCGCGAGTTCGGGGTGGATGCGGATCAGGCCGAGCTTCTCGTCATCGCTCGCACGCTCCAGTACCTTCACCATCGCCAACTTCAGGTGCGCGAGCGATCGGAACGGCCGCTCGGCCAGTGCGCGTTCGGCCACCCAGGGCGAATGCTCGTAGATGCCGTCGAGCATGGCGACGGCTTCGGGCGCCGAAGCGCTGTTCAGTTGTTCGATGGTCAGTGCCATGTGAGTCTTCCTCTCAGGTCTTGAACGGGTGCACTTTCTTCCAGTGCTGAGCGATGTCGATGCGGCGGCAGACCCAGACCCTGTCGTGCTTCTGCACGTGGTCGAGGAAGCGCTGGAGCGCGCCGATGCGGCCGGGCTTGCCGAGCAGGCGGCAGTGCATGCCGATGCTCATCATCTTCGGTGCCTCTTCGCCTTCGGCATACAGCGCGTCGAAGCTGTCGCGCAGGTAGTTGAAGAAGTGCTCGCCGGTGTTGAAGCCCTGGGCCTGCACGAAGCGCATGTCGTTGCAGTCGAGCGAGTAGGGCACGATCAGCTGCGGCACCACGCTGCCGTCGGTCCTGGTGACTGGCGTCCAGAAGGGCAGGTCGTCGCCGTAGTAGTCGCTGTCGTATTCATAGCCGCCATGGTCGGCCAGCAGGCGGCGCGTGTTGGGGCTGTCGCGGCCGGTGTACCAGCCGAGCGGCCATTGGCCCTTGGTCATGTCGCGGATGACTTGCGTGGCCAGCTCCATGTGGCGCTTTTCGGTGGCTTCCGGCAGGTTCTGGTAGTGGATCCAGCGCAGGCCGTGATTGGCGATCTCGTAGTCGTTCTTGAGGAACGCGTCGAGCACCTCCGGGTAGCGCTGCAGGGCCATGCCGACGCCGAAGATGGTCATCGGCAGGCCGCGCGATTCGAACTCGCGCAGGATGCGCCAGACGCCGGCGCGCGAGCCGTACTCGTACATCGACTCCATCGTCATGTGGCGGCTTTCATAGGCCTGCGCGCCGACGATTTCGGAGAGGAAGGTCTCCGACGCCGCGTCGCCATGCAGCACGTTGTTCTCGCCGCCTTCTTCGTAGTTGAGCACGAACTGGACTGCGATCTTCGCGCCGTCGGGCCATTGGGCATGCGGCACGTTGCGGCCGTAGCCGACCATGTCCCGGGGATAGGGAGTCGTCAAGGAATCACTCATTGTTTGGTAGGGCGCCGTCAGGACAGCGCGAGGGAAATGTCGTTGGTCGGAACCTTGCGGTCGAAGGTCAGATTGGCCTCGACGTGCTCAAGGTGTTCAGTCATCAGGCGCACTGCGCGTTCTTCGTCCCTTGCCGCCAGCGCTTTCACGATGTCGGCATGCTCGTCATTCGAATGCTCTGCTGCGCTGGCACTCTGATACATCAAGGTGATCAGGGCGCAGCGTGAAATCAACTCTCCCAGGATCTGGGCCAATACGGTGTTTCCCATCAGTTCCGCCATGCGCACATGAAAGTCGCCCAGCAACTCGGTGCGGCCCGAAGCGTCGTCGCCCGAAAGCGAAGACTTCTCGAGCGCCACGTGTTCCTTGAGTGCCTTGATCTTGGCCGGTGTGACGGTACGCACGAAGGCGCGCGTCATCTCGGCTTCGAGCATGCGGCGCACCGCGAAAACCTGCTTGGCCTCATCCACTTCGGGCGCCGCCACGAAGGCGCCGCGCGCGGGCTCCAGCCGGATCAAGCGGTTTTGCGAGAGCTGGAACAGGGCCTGCCTGACCAGCGTGCGCGACACGCCGAAGTGATCCGCCAGCTTCTGCTCGGCCAGCTTGGAGCCGGGCTGGAGGCGGTGGTCGACAATGGCTTTGGTCAATGCGTCGACGATCGAGCGGGTGGTTGAGGACTCCATGATTTTCATGATAGCCCGAAAGCCAATAACTGTATACACTTTTGTCCACCGGAATTTTCCGCGACAAAATCTCAAGGAGCTTTCCCATGGGCCTGAGCACCCACGTACTGGACACCATGCATGGCGGCCCCGCCGCCGGCATGTCGGTTGCGCTGTACACCACCGATGGCGAACAGGCGACACTGGTGCGCCGTTTCACGCTGAATTCCGACGGCCGCAGCGACGCCCCGCTCTATGACAACAACTCCATCAAGGTCGGAACCTATCGCCTGGTGTTCGACGTGGCGGGGTACTTCAAGGCGAAGGGCGTGAAACTGCCCGAGCCCAACTTCCTGGACAAGGTGTCGCTCGACTTCGGCGTGGCGCATACCGACCAGCACTACCACGTGCCGTTGCTGGTCAGCCCGTGGAGCTACTCCACCTACCGGGGCTCTTGATTCAGAGTTGACCCTCGCTGAGGGTGTCCAGTTGAAAACTTCCACCCTTGTCCCAGAGCCAGGTGTCGGTGTACGTCACCTTGCCGAGCTTCGTGGCAACCGGAAACGGCGAGGCCGCGAGCACGGTGCGTTCGATCTCGGCAATGACTTCGGGCGCATGCTTCGGCGCGCGCATCCAGCGCATCGAGACGACCTTTCCGGTGGCATCGACGTTCACCTCCAGCGTGCCGATCGCATAGAGCAGGGCCGGGAGCTTGCCTTCGTAGATGCGCTTGGCATTGATGTCGTAGATGTGGCGGGCGGCGTCGCGCCGGTAGTCACGGGCATTGGCGGCGTTCGACGGGCGTGGAGGTGCCGCGGCCACGCCGGCCCTTGGAGGGGTCGCGCTGCTCAACTGGCCCGGGACGGTGGGACCGCTGCCGCAGGCGGCGAGCCAGAGGGTGCAGAGCAGGGCGCCGGCCTGGGTAAGCCGACGCAAATCGGGCGAACATTTCATTCGCAGGGTTATACCGCGCTCCCGTTCCCCGATGGCAACGGGAGGTTTTGTCCGGGAGGTGCCTCGTGAGCGGCGATGTGGACGTGCTGCTCGACCGCCTCGCGCGAGAAGACGGCGTGCTGGTGCGTATCACGCGCACCCAGGGCTCGGCGCCGCGCGAGGCCGGCACCTGGATGGCGGTCTGGGCCGACGGTCTTACCGCCACCATTGGCGGTGGGCAGCTCGAGTTCCAGGCGATGCAGGAGGCGCGTGACTGGCTGCGGGGCGGAGCGCCGATTCCGGAGGTGCGTCGCTACCCGCTCGGGCCGAGCCTGGGCCAGTGTTGCGGTGGCGTTGTGTTTCTTTCGTATCAATACATCACGGCGGCAGACCATGCCGCACTGCAACGTGAACTCGTGGACCGTCTGGCGCCGGTGGCGTTGTTCGGCGGCGGCCACGTGGGCGCGGCGCTCGCGCGCCTGCTTTCCAGCCTGCCTTACGCGGTGCGCTGGATCGACAGCCGCGACGGCGTTTTCCCGGACGCGCTGCCGGCGCAGATCGAAACCGAGTATTCAGAGCCGGTGCAGGATGCCGTCGCCCAGCTTGCACCGGGATCGCATGTGCTGATCATGAGCTTCAGCCATGCCGAGGACCTCGACATCGTCATCGCCTGCCTGAAGCGCCTGCGCGAACGCGAT
The DNA here is from genome assembly GCF_037889915.1 of Variovorax humicola. Taxonomy (NCBI): domain Bacteria; kingdom Pseudomonadati; phylum Pseudomonadota; class Betaproteobacteria; order Burkholderiales; family Comamonadaceae; genus Variovorax; species Variovorax humicola. Next base: position 100,820 of record NZ_JBBKZV010000025.1, read on the forward strand.
GACCTGCCCTACATCGGCCTGATCGGCAGCAAGACCAAGTGGGCGACCTTCCGGCACAGGCTCGAGGCGCGGGGTTTTTCAGAAGGCGAACTGGCGCGCGTCACCTGCCCCATCGGCGTTCCCGGCATCACCGGCAAGGAGCCGGAGGTGATCGCCGTGGCTGTGGCGGCACAGTTGTTGCAACTACGCCAAGGTTAAAAAAGTATGGGCCAGCGCCTTTAAACTGTATACACTCCAGTTCACAAGCCGCAGCGGAACGAGGGGATCGCGGCTTTCTTGCTGTTCACAGCCCCGCAGTGGTGAACAGAGGCAACACAATCGCGGCGCCAAGTAGCGCCGCCAGGGTTGAGAGCAACATGGAAAGCTACTACCTCGACTGGGCCAATCTGCTGCTGCGCTGGGTCCACGTCATCACCGCGGTCGCATGGATCGGCGCCTCGTTCTATTTTGTGATGCTGGACAACAGCCTCGAAAAGCCCGAAGACCAGGAGTCCCTCGACAAGGGCGTGGGCGGCGAGCAGTGGGCCGTACACGGCGGCGGCTTCTACAACATGCAGAAGTACCTGCTGGCGCCCAAGAAGGTGCCCGACCACCTGCACTGGTCGTACTGGGAAAGCTACACGACCTGGATCACCGGGTTCTCGCTCTTCACCATGTCATACCTGTGGAACGCGAGCACCTACCTCATCGACAAGAGCAAGATGGACTGGCAACCCGGTGCCGCCATTGGCGTGGCGCTGGCCTTCTTCGTCGTGTTCTGGATGGTGTACGACGGCATCTGCCAGATCTTCGGCCGCCGCAAGAACGGCGACACCATCGTCGGCGTGCTGATCGCGGTGTTCATCGTTTTCGCGACCTGGCTGGCCTGCTACCTGTTCGCGGGCCGCGCGGCCTTCCTGCTGGTCGGCGCCATGATGGCCACGACGATGAGCGGCAACGTGTTCTTCTGGATCATCCCCGGCCAGCGCAAGAACGTCGCGGCACTGCGCGCCGGCCAGCCGGTCGATCCGGTGCATGGGCAGCGCGGCAAGCAGCGCAGCGTGCACAACACCTACTTCACGCTGCCGGTGCTGTTCTCGATGCTGAGCAACCACTACAGCTTCACCTACACGCACAAGTACAACTGGATCGTGCTGCTGCTGATCATGCTGGGCGGCGCGGCGATTCGCCAGTTCTTCGTGGTGCGCCATCGCTTCAAGCTCGGCAATGCGGGCAACCCGCTGCCGTACGCGCTGTTCGGCATCGCGGTGCTCGGCCTGACCATCGTCTGGATGAAGCCCGAACCGGCAGCGGAGCCGGCGCTTGGTGCGCCGGCGGCCAAGGTGTCGTTCGGAGATGTGCAGAAGGTGCTCGAGCAACGCTGCTACATGTGCCACGGTGCTGCCATGCAGATGAAGAACGTGCGGCTCGACACGCCCGACCAGGTTGCGGCGCATGCGCAGGGCGTCTACCAGCAGGTCGTGGTGACCAAGATCATGCCGATGAACAATGCGACCGGCATCACCGATGCGGAGCGGGCGCTGATCGGCAAGTGGTTCGAGGCCGGGGCGCAAACCAAGTAGCTCGCCCCCAGGCTCCGCGCACTTCGTGCGCAGCGCGGGCGCCTCCTTGCCTCGGCCGCCGAGGTCGCGCCCGAACTCCTGCCGCTCGTGAAGGCCATGCCGATCGTGCCGGTGCGTCCCGGCGCCCTCGCGGCCCTGACGGTCGCTGACTATGAACGCTGCAAGCACAGCCTCTGGGTTCATGCCGACAAGGCCAACGTGGGCCGCTGCGTGACGCTGCCCGCGAAGGACAAGTACGGCACGCCGCACGAATCTGTCGCTGTTCTGGCAGAGCTGACACACCACAAGCTGCCGGGCGCACCGCTGTTCGCGAACGAGAGCCGCGGCCACTGGAAGGCCTACGCCTGGAACGACGCGATCAAGGAGGTCGCTGTCGCCGCGAAACTGCCGAGTGCGTTGACGATCCACTGGCTGCGCCACTCGCGCATCACGGACCTGATCACCGCGGGCGTGACGCCCATGACCATCGCGAAGATGGCCGGCATCTCGGTCGAGCAGATCGAGAAGACCTATCACCACCTGATCGACGACACCGCGCGCGAGGCGCTCGTGAGGGGCGCGGGGTATTGACAGGCGCGCAAGGAGCCAGGATCCCGGGGGCCTCAAGTGGACGAAAACGAAAAGCCGAAAAGCGCGATTTCCGCCACATTTCAAGACAAGTCCGATGGACGCCAATGGGGGGCGCTTCTAGAGTGGGTAAGGAGGCCCGCTTTCTGAGGCCGCCTAAACGAGAAGAAGAATTCGGAGGCATTTCATTTCCAACGCCCAGCGTTGCGCGAAGCAGTTCGCCTGGAGACAAGACGAAGCTACGCACGCCAGCGCGTGGCCGATTCATGGAATTTGCGCGTCCATGCCATGTCATGGCATCGGCGGAAAACAACAATTTTCGGGGGGTAAGAACAATGCCGACAAACACGCGCATGACGAGCAGAACACAACGAAAAGATTCAGGGAGATAGCAAAGATGAAATACACAAGAACCGCCGCAGTCCTCGCGGGGATCACGGGGAGCATGCTCCTGGTGGCGTGCACCCTTCGAGGTGGGCCTTATCCAGGTGTGCCGGAGCTACTACCGGCAGGCAGCGTTAACCAGCGTGGACGTCCGGGTGCAGCGCCGCGAGTGCTGTACCGCATTGATGACAACAGGTATTTCGAAGATGCCTCTGAAGCCGGGCATTTCTGCGAGAACGGCAGTCCGATTTACTACGTTGACAAGGCGCAGGGCATTCGCTCCTATGTGGTGAAGATGGATGGTGTCTCGATGGGCAGCAACTTCATCATCGACGCGGCCAACGATCAGTATCTGATCGGCCCCGCAACGAGGGGCAACACCGATTGTTCGTCGGGTGGCGGGTACTGCCGAGGCGACCGCTTGCCCTATTCGACGGATGCAGGCCGAACTTGGAAGAGAGCCGATGCCTTGTCTCCTACTGCGCCAGTGACTGTCACTGGGTCTCTGGCCTATGCCATCCGACCAACCGGGACCGTGTTGTCCCTGGACCTCACAAAGCCCGTTCCCGAGATGAAGGACTGGCAATGGCGGCCGGATGCTTCATTTCCACCGCCGCTTCGCAAAGCCCCTATCGACAACATCTTCCACTGCACTGCAAACGGCAAGGAATAAGCAATGAGTGACCTCGGCAAGCTGGACCCCGTCGCGTTCGACCAAGGCAAGGGTCAGTGGGTCGAAGGTAAGTGCACTGGCATCGACCGCGACAACCCCGTGCGCACCCATACCGTGGGCATCCCGCACCTGATGCCCGGCACCATCATCTTCGTGCACGACGTGAATTCCGAAAGTGAGTGGTATCGGGACGCGGCCGAGCAGTTCGCTCATGGCTTGAACTTTCGCCTCGGGCGGGATGACTTGCAAAGGCTTGAGAAGGCGAATCCAACGGATGTGCGATTTCTGACGCACAACAAGAGCGGCAATCGGACGCGCTCCCCGATCATCCCCTTCTACTGGGGCGTGCACGCCGCGCGCCGCCTGGCCAATCTCGTCAAGACCATCCGACGCGACCTGCCCAACGAGCCCATCAACATCATCGCCCACAGTCAGGGCACCATGATCGCGCTGTGCTCGCTGTTCTACCTCGATGGCGTGCGCGGCCCCGACACCCTCATCCTCAACAGCTCGCCCTACCGCTTCGACACCGGCATCACCGACTATCTCGCGGCCGCAGGGGGCACCCAGAAGGTGGCGAGTACGGAGGCCCGCGTCGCCACCTTTGCCAAGGCGGCCGAGATCATGCAGAAGGCCAAGGACGAGTTCAACTACACCCCCGCTCCAAAGACCGAGTGCGCCCACCAGCCCGTGCACCGCCACAAGTACGACGATAAGATCTTCGTGCACCAGCCGCCGGACAACCGGTGTCGTCGATCACGCCGCCGACTCGGTGTGCTGTGTCTCACGCG
>NZ_JBBKZV010000026.1:0-103022 GCF_037889915.1 Variovorax humicola
GCGCGGTGCCTTCCGCTTTCATGAGGAGTTTGCGGTGGCGGTGGAGCTGCTCAACAAGGGGCTGGTCGACGTGAAGCCGCTGATTTCGGCCACGCTGTCGTACCGCGATTCGGCGCGTGCGTTCGCGCTCGCGGCCGACCGCACGCAGGCGATGAAGGTGATCCTGAACTTCGACTGAGATTGAACACCCCCCGAAGCGCCTGCTGCGCCTCCCCCTCGAGGGGGCGCACCCGGCGGCCCGGGGGTGTTTCATCCCACCTGGAATACGCGGATGCGCACTGCGGCTCGTGCTGGCGCCAAGGAGTCGAGCGTGCCCACGAACGCCCGTCGATTGACCCAGGCGTGCGGCCCGTCGGGTGCGTGGATCTCCACCACCGAGCGTGCATAGCGGCCGCCCGGAGCGCCGTTGTCGACAATGACCCGATTGCGGATCGTGAGCACCGCGCCGTCGTCGCACTGCATCTCGTACAAGGCGTCGAGTTCCTTCACGCCGTCTGCCCGCAACCACTGGCGGTCGGCGCCGCCGGACAACACCACCCCGCGCAGCGCCGGTCCTTCGAAGCGTCCCCCAAGAATGTCGACGATGAATCGATGCCCGCCACGCGCGGGCCCGAGGTCGCGGACCGGGCCGACATCGACTTCGGCCGTGTAGATCCATTCGAGCGTCGGAGCGATAGGTTGATCTGTCATTTGACTTTCCATCACGCTATCGCGTGACCCGCGACCCAAGAAGCCAGGACGAGCACCGCGAAGTCTGTTCGTGGGCACCCGCGGAACCGGCTTTGCCGGGCCGCAGGGTGCGCCCCCTCGAGGGGGAAGCGCCGCAGGCGCATCGGGGGTGTTCCATCCCCCGCGGAACCGGCTTTGCCGGGCCGCCGGGTACGCCCCCTCGAGGGGGAGGCGCCGCAGGCGCATCGGGGGTGTTTCATTCATCTCGTGTTTCGACGAAACGCCGCACGGATTCGATCACGCCTGCACGGCGCGCGGCGCGTTCGGCATCGGGGTCCTGGCCGCTGCCGAGCACCGCCTGGACACTGGAGCGGTTGGACACGAAGTGGAAGCATTGGCCGATGTAGAGCATGTAGACGTCACGCGCGAGGATGCCCTTGCGCATGCTGCCCTCGGCCTGTCCCCTGGCGAGCAGATCGGCCACCATGTCCAGTCCCTGCTGGTTCAGGCGTGCGATGTCTGGCAGTTGCGAAATCACGTGCGCGCCCTGCAGGTTCTCGTACATCACCAGGCGAACGAACTCCGGGTGTTCGCAATGGCTGTCGAAGGCATGTCCCACAAGTTCGATCAGGCCCTCGAGGGGTGGCCTGGCGCGAAGCTGCGACGCGTTGAAGGCATCGCCGCGCACCAGGCGATATGCATGGTCGAGCACCGCGGTGTAGAGCCCCTCCTTGCTCTCGAAGTGGTAGTAGATCATGCGCTTGCTGGTGTGCGTGCGTGCCGCGATGGCATCCACGCGCGCGCCGGCCAGGCCACGGGCAGCGAATTCAGCCAGGCCGACCGTCAGGATGTCGCGAACAACCGGGTCCATCGTCTTGGTTTGGCAGTCCACGCGCCTCAGTCCGCCAGGGCGTTGCGCAAGGTGTCGCAAAGCCCATCGGCCGCGGCGGCGGCGTCGGCCGATATCGTCACGTAGCTGAAGAATCCGTGGTTGAGCGTCGGGAACTCGCACAGCGTCGTCGGCACGCCGGCGGAGCGCAGGGCGGCCGCGTAGGCCAGGTTGTCCTGGTAAAGGAAATCGTAGGGGCCGACACCGATGATGGCCGGCGCGACGCCAGCCAGTGTCGGCGCAAAGACCGGCGACGCGCGTGGATCGCGCGCCCGTTGCACGGCCTCGGGCCCCGTGCCCAGGTACATCTTCGACACCGGGCCATGATCGCGCGTCAGGTCGGTGGCCGGGTAGAGAAGGAATTGCACCTTCAGCGGGATGCCCTCGTCACGGCAGACCACGGCAGCCACTGCGGCAAGATTGCCCCCCGCGCTGTCGCCCCCGACGGCCATGGGCTTGTCCACGCCGCCCAGGCGCTCGCGATGCGCATGCGCCCAGCGCACGGCGGCAAGCGCATCCTCCACGCCCGCCGGGAACGGGTCCTCGGGCGCCAGCCGGTAGCCCACCGTCAGCACGACGGCACCGGTCCGGTTGGCGATGCGGATGCAGTGAGCCTCATGCGAATCGATGTCGCCGAGGATCCAGCCCCCGCCATGGAAGTAGACGAGTGTCGCTGTCGGGACCGCCGCGCCGACGGGCCGCACCACGCGCGCCGGCACGACGCCTTCGGGCCCCGGTATCTCGATGTCCTCGAGGCCACCGGTTTCCAGGCGCGGCTTGGGGTACAGCAGGGCGCGGACGTTGCGGCCGCGCTCACGCATCTCGGGTCCGCTGCCCTCGTAGAGTCCGGGAATGCCCGATTCCTTCCAGCGGCGCTCCATGTCGGCGATGGCGGGGTCGAGGGGCTGGGCAGTGGTCATGGCATCAGGCTCATTTCGAAGGAACGACATTGATCAGATCGATGATCACGGACTGCCCGATCTTGGGCGTCTTCACATCGTCGGTGGCAAAGTAGACGGTATCGGTCGCGGCGATCGGCGCGAACCAGGCGAGGTCGACCACGCGGGCATACACCTTCTTCCACGCCTCCTCCGACTGCGGCAGCGGCACGTTCGCCGCTTCATCCATCAGCTTGCTCAGCGTCGGGTCTTCGCTGCCGTAGAAGTTGAGGCTGCCCTTGGGCGCAAGGGTCTGGAAGCGCGCCAGGTTCGGTACGCCGGAATTGCTGTTGAACAGCAAGGTGTCGAACTGCTTGTTGGCCGCCGCGGCCAGCATGGCGCCGAAGCCCTGCAGTTCGTTGAGGGTCGCGTTGATGCCCACTTTCTTGAACTGGCTCGCCAGCACCTGCGCCATCGTGCGACTCAATGTGTTGTTGACGTAGGCCAGCTTGAGGTCGAGGCCGTTGCCGTAGCCGGCCTCGGCCAGCAGCGCCTTCGCCTTGGCCGGATCGAAGGGGTACTTCGCTTCGTTGGCGGGGTCGTGTCCGAGGAAGCCCTTGCCTTGCAACTGGTCCGTCGGCTGCGCGAAATCACCGAGCAAGGCCTTCGAGATGAGCTTGCGGTCGATCGCGTAGTTGATCGCCTGCCGCACGCGCACGTCCTTCAACGCCGGGTTCACGACGCCTGCGCGATCCGCGATGATCAGTCCGGTCCACTGCACCGGGTCGGTGACCATGCGCATGTTCTTCGCGAGCTTGTCGCGGTTCGCGAAGCCGGTGACGGGATCGCTGACCAGCAACTTGAGTTGGCCGGCCTTCATCGCCTGGATCGCCGAGTTCTGGTCTTCGAAGACGCTCAGGACGATCTTGTCCCACTTGATCCGCGACTTGTCGTAGTAGTGCGGGTTCGGGACATAGGTGTAGGTCTTGCCGGTCACCGTGGCAGCCGGGTCCAGCTTGTAGGGTCCGGCGCCGAAGGTCTCCTTGGCCAGCGAATCGGGATTGGCCAGCGCCTTGGGGCTGATGATGTCGCCACTCAGCCAGTAGGCTTCGAAAAGGTTCACGAAGGCCGGGTTGGGCGCGCTGAGCGTGAAGCGAACGCGCGACGGATCCAGCACGTCGATCGACGTGACCGCGGCCAGGTTCACCGCGAAGGGACTGCCCTTCTTGCCACGCCAGTATTCGACCGACTTCTTCACCGCCGCGGCATCGACCGCCTCGCCATCGCTGAATCTGGCGCCCTGGCGCAAGGTGAAGGTGGCCTGCCGGCTGTCGGGGCTCAACTCCCACTTGGTGGCCAGCGCGGGCTCGAAACTCCCGTCGGCCCGCACGCGGACCAGCGGCTCGTAGGCCGGCAGCAGATGCGTCCCGGCCCGCCCATTGCCTGACAGCGACGGGTCCATGCTCAAGGGCGCGAACGGATTGCCCACTGTCAGCACCTTGTCCTGGGCCAGTGCGGTGCTGCCATGCATCGCGCAGACGGCCAAGGTCAAGGCCGCGGCGAATTGCGTGATCGCCGTGCGGGTCGGAAGCAAGGTGCGTGACATCGGGTCTCCTTTGTGGCTGGGCCGGGTAGCTTGTCTGTTTCGAACGCGGCCGCTCAGATCGCCGCGGCCGCCTGCCGCGCCACGCGCCACTCTTCACGGCGCTGACGTTGCAGGGTGGGATGCGGAATCGGTGCGGCCGCCAGCAGCGCACGCGTATAGGCGTGCCGGGGATGCTCGTGGATTTGAGCCGAGTCGCCCTGCTCCACGATCTCGCCGTGCAGCAGCACCACGGTGCGGCGCGACACGTGCCTGACGACGGTGAGGTCGTGCGAGATGAAGAGCAGGCTCAGGTGCATGCTGCGCTGCAATTCGTTGAGCAAGTTCAGCACCTGGGCCTGCACCGACAGGTCGAGCGCGCTCACGGGCTCATCGCAGACCACCAGCCGCGGGCGGTTGATGACCGCCCGTGCAATCGCGATGCGCTGGCGTTGTCCGCCCGAAAACTGCGTCGGGAAGCGCAACGCGGTATCCACTGGCATGCCGACACGCAGCAGGATGTCGGCGACGCGATCGCGGATCTCGGTGCGGTTGCGATTGCCCGCGGCCATCAGCGGTTCCGCGAGTGTGTCGCCGATGGTGCGCGCCGGGTTCAGCGAACCTACCGGATCCTGGAACACGACCTGGATCTCGCGCCCCAGCATGCGGCGTCGTTCTCGCGAGGCGTGGGTGATGTCCTCGCCATCGAAGATCAACCGGCCCGCCGTCGCGGGTGTCTGGCCCAGGATCACGCGCCCGATGGTGGTCTTGCCGGAACCCGACTCGCCGACCAATCCGACGGTCTCGCCGCGGCCGATCGTCAGATTCACGCCCTTCAGGGCCTTGAACACCTTCCCGCGGCCCTGCGGATATTCGACCCGCAGTCCTTCGACAGTCAGCAATGGCGTGTCCGACTCGTTCATGCGATCGCTTCCTCCTGCGTCATGCGTGCCAGCGTCTCCGAGACCGTGGGCAAGACCTGGCCAGGCGGCGCATTGTGGGGATTGGCCTTGAGCAGCGCGGCGGTGTAGGGATGCCGCGGGTGATCGAAGATGTCCAGTACTCCGGCGGTCTCGAGCACCTTGCCGCGGAACAGCACCATCGCGCGGTCGCAGATGTCCGCGACGACACCCCAGTCGTGCGTGACGAAGACGACCGCCATGCCATGGCTCTGCTGCAGCGAGCGGAGCAACTCCAGGATGTCCGCCTGCACCGTCACGTCCAGGGCGGTGGTCGGCTCGTCGGCGAAGAGCAGCTTGGGGTTCGGCGCCAGCGCGCGTGCGATGCCCACGCGTTGCGCCATGCCGCCGGAGATCTGGTGCGGGTAGCGCCGTGCGACATCCTCCGGATTCGGGATCTTGACCTGCTGCAGCAATTCGATCGCCCGCGCCCTGGCGCGTGCCCGACTCATCGGGTCGTGGCGGCGGATCACCTCCGAGAGCTGATGGCCGATCGTGAAGCAGGGGTCGAGCGCCGCCATCGGCTCCTGGAAGATCATCGACAGCCTCTTGCCGCGCAACGCGCGCAGCGTGTCCTCGTCCTGGAGGTCGATGACCTGGCCATAGAGCCGCAGCGCGCCCTCGACGACGCGCAGGCCGGGGCTCAACAGCCCCATGAGCGCGAGGATGGTGAGCGTCTTGCCGCTGCCCGATTCGCCGACCAGCCCCAGCGTCTCGCCGGGCATCAGGTCAAAGCCCATGCCTTGCACCAATGTGCGCCTGTGCGCGCCCTCGCCTGCCACGATATGCAGGCCGCGCAGCGACAACACGGCATCGGAGGGAGCGTCGGCAAACATCGAAGCGAGCGCCGTTGGATCGACCTGCCTGCGAGTTGCGCTGCGGTGGGTCGGACGCGCCCAGGTCTCCACCGTGGTGTCCCGCAGCGCATCGCCCAGCAGGCCGAAGGAAAGGATGGTCAAGGCCACCACCGCGCCGCTGGGAACCAGCAACCAGGGAAAGTCATTCAGGCTCGCCGCCGCCTCGAAGATGCCGCCGCCCCAGGTCGGTGCCGGCGGCGGCACCCCCAGCCCCAGGAAGCTCACGCCCGTCTGCACGATGACCGCGACCGCCGAGATCAGGGACAACTGGACGATCACCGGCCCCATGATGCGCGGCAATACATGGCGCAGGATGATCGCCAGGTCCGACAGGCCCGAGATGCGGGCGGCCTCGATGAACAGCTCGTGACGCACGCTGAGCGTCGCACTTCGCACGACCCGCGCGACCCCCGCCGAGCCCAGCACGCCAAAGGTCACCATGGCGGCCAGCATCGAGCGATTGAACACGGTCAGCACCGCGAGCGCGATCACGATCAGGGGCAGTGCCTGAAACAGATCCGTGACCTGGCTGACCAGCGCATCAATGCGGCCACTGAAATACCCGGCCGACAGGCCCATGCCCACACCCAGGACTGCTGCGACACAGAGCGCCTGCAGCACGCCGGCGAAGGTCGGGAGCGCCCCATGAACCACGCGGCTGAAGACATCGCGACCCAGGTCGTCGGTGCCCAGCCAGTGCTCGGCGGAAGGCCACTGCTTCACCGCGAGCAGGTCCTGATCCAGCGGATCGAACGGCGCGATCTGGTCGGAAAACGCGCCGAGCAGGACGATCGCCAGCAGCCACGCGAGCGCCACCCAGACCATCGGCCTTCCGAGCAGCCGCGAAACGAAGCTGCGCGCGGAGAGTGCGTCGGAAGCGGAACTCACGCGACCCTCACTTTCGGATTGAGCCAGCCGTAGCTCAGGTCGACGAGCAGGTTGATGGCGACGGTCAGCAGCGTGAAATAGAGCGTCGCGCCCTGCATCAGCGCGAGATCGTTGTTCTGTGCCGCACTCACCGCCAGGCTGCCGAGGCCGGGCAGCACGAAGGCGCGCTCGACGAAGACCGTACCGCTGATCGCATTGACCATGACCAGGCCCAGGACCGTCACCACTGGCAGCGAGGCGTTGCGCAGCGCGTGCTTCCAGATCACCGAGCGCTCCGGCAGGCCACAGGCGCGAAGGCTGCGAATGAAGTCACGCCCCATCACCTCGTTCATCGAATCGCGGGTCTGCTTGGCGATCGTCGTGATCGAGATCAGCGACACCGACAGCACCGGCAGGAGCAGGCCCAGGAACCAGGCCCTCGGGTCCTGCTTGAGGGGCGTGTATCCCGTCGCCGGCAACCATTGCAGCGCGACCGCGAAGACCGCAATGAGCACCAGCGCAACCCAGAAGGACGGAAGCGTCAGGCCGACCAGGGACAGCGTATCGATGGCCCGTCCCACCCAGCCACCGCGCAGCGCGCTGGTGACGCCCAATGCCAGTCCCGCGGCCATGCAAATGACCAGCACGCCAACCATGAGCGAGAGCGTGACGCCGATGCGGTCGTTCAGGAGCGAGACAACGCTCTCCTTGGTGAAGTAGGACTGACCCAGGTCCCCTTTGGCGGCATGCCCCAGCCACTGGCCATAGCGCACGACCAGCGACTGGTCCAGGCCCAGTTCATGCCGAAGTTCCTGGTATTGCTCCTGCGTGCCTTCGCCCTGCATCAGGGTTCGCGCCAGGTCGCCCGGTGCCAGGCTGTTGAGCAGGAAGGTCAGGAAGGTCGCCAGGAACACCAGCGGCACGGACCAGAGGAGGCGACGGGCGATGAGTCTGAGCACGAATGCCTTATGCAAGGAATTGCGAAATACTCAACCGAGACTCACAGTGGCCGCTCTCAATCGAGTGTCAAGATTGCTTATGTACCGTTTAGTACATTGCAGATTTTCATTTCATTTTCGAGGAGGGAGATAGGGAGTATCCCTATGGTTTGGCGCATAAAAGCCAAGTGCCAAGCGCATGGCCGAATTGGCTTGAGGCAGGAGAGGTATTGATCGGATGCGTTCAGTCGCTGTCCCAGGCGACACGCATTGCCGCGCGCTGGGCTCCGTTGGCACAGGTGCCGCAAGCCGCGGTTCTAGGTCGAGGAGCTGAATGCGAGCGAGCGAGCTCGCCGAGACGCCGAACCCCCTTTTCGATTCGCTCGCTCCAGGTGCTGCCGGCGCTCAGGCGCAGGCAGTTCCGAAAGCGACGGCTTGCGGAGAAGACGTCCCCTGGCGCGAAGCAGATGCCATGTTCAAGCGCTTCGTCAAGCAGGGCTCGGGAGTCGAACCCCCTGGGCAGCTCGACCCAAAGCGCGAATCCGCCGGCGGGCCGGCTGACGCGCATCTCGGCCGGGAAACTCGCCTCGATGGCGCGGGTCAGGTGCATCAGGTTCTCTTCCAGCAGGCGGCGTAGCCGGCGCAGGTGTGTGTTGAAGCAATCGCGTTGGTTCAATCTGCAGCAATTGCTCCGCTTCGGCACAGCGTATGCCCTGCCACAGTCTCACTGCAGACCTGCCTGCCCGTTGCGAAATCCTTTGCCCGACAAGTACTTGCATGCGCTGGCATGCGCTGGCCCGTCGCTTGCGGTGTCGTCCATGCGTTCCTTCCTCAACTTTCAACGGAGATGATTCATGGACATGGCAGAAATGCGCAATCTGGGTATCGCGAACCCATTCAAGAAGCAATACGGCAACTACATCGGAGGCCAGTGGGTGGCGCCGATCGACGGGCAGTACTTCGACAACCTCACGCCGGTCACGGGCCAGGCCTTCACGAGCATTCCGCGCTCGAACGCGAAGGACATCGAGGCCGCCCTCGATGCCGCGCACAAGGCGAAGGCCGCATGGGGCCGCACATCGCCGACGGAGCGCGCCAACATCCTGCTGAAGATCGCCGACCGCATGGAGCAGAACCTGCAGACGCTGGCGGTAGCCGAGACGCTCGACAACGGCAAGCCACTGCGCGAGACGATGGCGGCCGACATGCCGCTGGCCATCGACCACTTCCGCTACTTCGCCTCGTGCATCCGCGCGCAGGAAGGCGGCATCAGCGAGATCGACCACGAGACCTATGCGTACCACTTCCACGAACCGCTCGGCGTGGTGGGCCAGATCATTCCATGGAACTTCCCGATCCTCATGGCGGTATGGAAGCTGGCACCGGCCCTGGCCGCGGGCAATTGCGTCGTGCTGAAGCCGGCCGAGCAGACGCCCGCCTCGATCCTGGTGTTGGCGGAGATCATTGGTGACCTGCTGCCGGCGGGCGTGCTCAACATCGTCAACGGCTTTGGCGTGGAAGCAGGCAAGCCGCTGGCCTCCAGCCCGCGCATTGCCAAGATCGCCTTCACCGGCGAGACCACTACCGGCCGCTTGATCTCGCAGTACGCGAGCCAGAACCTGATCCCGGTCACGCTGGAGCTCGGGGGCAAGTCGCCCAACATCTTCTTCGAGGACGTGCTCTCGGCCGACGACGCCTTCTTCGACAAGGCGCTGGAAGGATTCGCGATGTTCGCGCTGAACCAGGGCGAGGTCTGCACGTGCCCCAGCCGCGCGCTGATCCAGGAGTCGATCTACGACCGGTTCATGGAACGCGCGATCAAGCGTGTCGAAGCCATCACGCAAGGCCACCCGCTCGACACCGCCACCATGCTCGGCGCGCAGGCTTCGCAGGAGCAGATGGAAAAGATCCTTTCCTACATCGACCTCGGCAAGCAGGAAGGTGCGCAGTGCCTGACCGGCGGCGAGCGCAACGTGAAGAGCGGCGAACTCGCGTCCGGCTACTACGTCAAGCCGACCGTGTTCAAGGGCCACAACAAGATGCGCATCTTCCAGGAAGAGATCTTCGGGCCGGTGCTGTCGGTGACGACCTTCAAGACCGAGGACGAGGCGCTGGAGATCGCCAACGACACGCTCTACGGGCTCGGCGCCGGCGTGTGGAGCCGCGATGGCGCGCGCGCCTTCCGCATGGGCCGCGGCATCCAGGCCGGCCGCGTGTGGACCAACTGCTACCACCAGTATCCGGCGCATGCCGCGTTCGGTGGCTACAAGCAGTCGGGCATCGGCCGCGAGAACCACAAGATGATGCTCGACCACTATCAGCAGACCAAGAACCTGCTGGTGAGCTACAGCCCCAACAAGCTGGGCTTTTTCTGAGCGAGCCGGCCATGTCCGACACGCGAGCCGTCGACCCCGCCCCCGCGGCGGCCGTCCCTCGCGTGTCGGTGACGCCGGCCGCGCAGGCGCTGATCGAGCGCCTGCGCGCGGAGCATGGCCCGCTGATGTTCCACCAGTCGGGCGGCTGCTGCGACGGCAGTGCGCCGATGTGCTTTGCGCTGGGCGAATTCATCACGGGCGATGCCGACGTCTGCCTCGGCGAGATCGCGGCAACGCCGTTCTACATGAGCCGATCGCAGTTCGAATACTGGGAGCACACGCACCTCATCATCGATGCGGTGCCGGGCAACGGCGGGATGTTCTCGCTGGAGCGCCCGACCGGGTTGCGCTTCCTCACGCGGTCCCGGCTGTACGAAGACGCGGAGTGGAAAGTGCTCGAGGCGCAGGGCCGGCCGTAGCCGACCCCGGCGCTTCAGGCCGCCTGCCAGGCGACGTTGGCGCTTTCGAACATCTTGCGCAGGCGCCCGCTGCGCGCCACCTCGTTGACACCGGCCTGCAGTGCCTGCGCCAGATCCGTCGCGTCCTTCCTGACTGCCATGCCCACCGCCCAGCCATTGCGCTGGGCGCGCGGCGAGGGCAGCGGTGCGATCACGAAGCGCGCGTCGCCGCGCAGCACGGACTCCATTTCCGACGCCAGACCTGCGGCGGCCGCCACCTCGCCGCGCTGCAGTGCGCGCGCTGCTTCGACGCCGTCCTTCCATTGCGTGTCGAGCTGGTTGCGGTAGGCACCGCCATCGGCGCCGATCATGAGCCAGCCAGCCAGCGTCTGCCCCGGCACCGCCACCTTGGCGTCGCCCAGCGCCGACAGGCTGTCGAGTTGCGGCAGGCGGTCGACTTGCCGCGCCAGCACGACGCGCTCGCGGTAGTACGGTGCCAGGATGCTGGCCTGCGGCGTGTCGTCGATGAGCGGCTTGTCGACCGGCACGTGCATCAACAGGTCCGCCGGTCCAAAGCCCAGGTAGTGTCCGCGCCAGACCATGTTGCGCAGGTCGTCGCCCATGTTTTCGCCGGCACCGAACGGCAGCATCGACAGCTTGACGCCGAGCGAGTCCGCCAGCGCCTGCGCCAGTTCTGCGTCGATGCCCTTGCCGTCCACGTGGAACGGCGGCATGTCCTTGTAGAGCGCCACCGTGAGCACCCCACGCTCGCGGATGCGGTCCAGCGGCGCCGCGCGCGACACGAGCGACGACGCCCCGAGACTTGCGGCGCCGATCCACCGAAGGCACGTGCGGCGCGAGAGGTGTGAAGCATGCATCGCCGGCTCCTACATCGGCTTGTCGCGGCGGGTCTCGAGGTAGGCCTTGATCGACCAGATCGCCTCCTGGTTCATCACGCCCTCGAACGGCGGCATGTACACGGCGCCGTTGCGGGTGCGGCCATGTCGCACGGTGGTCAGGAAATAGTCATCGATCTCCTTCAGGCAGGCCGCCTTCTTCGGCGCATCCTTCAGCGACGCGCAGTCGTTGTCGATCTTGCGCAGGTCGGGTGCGATGCCGCCCGAGATCGCCTCGATGCCGTGGCAACGCGCGCAATTCTGGTTGTAGGCGGAAGTTCCAATCTTGACCGCCGACGCATTGCCCCGATAAGGGTTCTCCGCGCGCCACTCCTTGCCGAGTTCCGGCAGTCCGGCGGTATCGACGGCTTGCGGTGTCACATCGCCATGCGACCAGGCCAAGGTCGCGCAGGCCATGCCGAGCGCGGCCGCCAGCAGCATCGACGCGTTGCGGGCCGTCCGGGCACGCGGGGAAACCCCGTGGGTCCGCTGGTACGAGCCGCGGGCCTGTGGTTTGAGATTCGTCATGTCATCTCCGATCGTGTGGAAGTAAAAACGCTGACAAATCCGCAAACGCCGTGCCACGGTGAAGGTGTTGCAAGCGGGAACACAAATTGCGTGAATCACGCTCTGTGTGGCATCCTGTGAGACTGCCAGCCGGCATGTATGAAGAGGGTCGGCGCACGGTGTGCCAAAACGGAACACGGCGACGCGACAGCACGAAGCGTGTTCAAACGAGACGACCTGCCCGCCCAGAGGCAGAGGAGACAATGGAATGGTTGAATCCCACCGAGCGCTGACCACGACAGCCAGGACCTGGACCACGCCCGCGGCGCTACCCTTTCCGCAGCAGCCAGCGCGCACAGAGCTGATCGAGCAGTGGCATCGACGCTGCTCCGCGCTCGGGCTGACCCGCGTCGAACGGCCCGACTTCGAACCCCTGATGCGCGGCGACCTTGCCGTCGCCCGCGAACGCAACCAGCGCCTGTTCACTCATGCCGCGCCCGTCATGGAGATGCTGTTCGAGCAGATCGTCGACACCGAAAGCATGATCGTGCTGGCCGACGTGTCGGGCACCATCCTCCACTCGGTCGGTGACGACAAGTTCCTGCAGCGAGCCGACAAGGTCGCGCTGATGCCGGGCGTGAACTGGGCGGAGCATTCCAAGGGCACCAATGCGATCGGCACCGCGCTGTTCGAAGAGGCGCCCACGGTCGTCCACGGCGGCGAGCATTTCATCCACGCCAACAATTTCCTCACCTGCTCGGCAGCGCCCATCTTCGACCCGCGCGGCAACATGCTCGGCGTTCTCGACGTCACTGGCGACCAGCGTTCCTACCATCAGCACACGATGGGCCTGGTCCGCATGTCGGCGCGCATGATCGAGAACCAGTGGCTGTCGGACGACTACAGCAACCGCCTGCGCCTGCACTTCCATAGCCGGGTGGAGTTCATCGGCACGTTGCTGGAGGGGATCATCGTGGTGGGCATGGACGGCAAGGTCCTCGGCGCCAATCGCAGCGCGCTCGACCAGCTCGCCATGAGCAGCGCTGCGCTGCGCATGCACAGTCTCACCAGCCTGTTCGGCACGACCGCCCCGGCGGTGTTCGACCACTTCCGCGTGCCGCTGCCCGCGCCGATGATGCTGTGCCTGGCCGACGGTCGACGGTTCCATGTGGCCGCACGGTTCAACGGGCCGCAGCGATCGATGGTGCTGGAGCCGCACGTTGCGCAAGTCCCAACCGATGCGGCGGTCAACGCCCGCCCGGCTGTCACCGAGAGCCGAAAGCCGCTCGGCGCGCTGGCGGGCGACACGGCCAATTCGGCGGACGGCACGCTGTTCTCTGGCCTGCACTACCTGAACACCGGCGACCCGCAGATCGAGGCACTCATCCACAAAGTGCAACGTGTCATCAACCGCGACATCCCGCTGCTGATCCTCGGTGAGACCGGCACCGGCAAGGAGTTGCTTGCGCGGGCCGTGCACCAGGATTCGAACCGCGCCAGGCAGCCCTTCGTGGCGGTCAACTGCGCATCGATTCCCGAGTCGCTGATCGAAGCCGAACTGTTCGGCTACGAAGACGGTGCTTTTACCGGCGCGCGCCGCAAGGGATCGGTGGGACGTATCGTTCAGGCCAATGGCGGCACCTTGTTCCTCGACGAGATCGGCGACATGCCGCTGGCCCTGCAGGCGCGCCTGCTGCGCGTGCTGCAGGAGCGTCAGGTGACGCCGTTGGGCAGCCTGAAATCGATTCCGGTGGACATCGCCGTGATCGGCGCGACGCACCGCAAGCTGCGCGACATGATCGAGTCGGGCACGTTCCGCGAGGATCTGTACTACCGGCTGAACGGCCTCGTGGTGAAGCTGCCTGCGCTGCGCGAGCGCCGCGACCTCGAAGTCGTGGCGCGCCGCATCCTGCTCACCGAATGCCCGCACGCCACTCCCGAGATCAGCGCTGCGGTGATGTCGTTGTTCAAGGCCTGTGCGTGGCCCGGCAATGTGCGCCAGCTGGCGAATGTCCTGCGCACGGCGTCCGTCATGGCCGCGGGCGAAGTCGAGATCGCCGAGCACCATCTTTCAGACGACTTCCTGGAAGATGCGCGCAGCGGGCGCCCGGTGCAAGCGCCGCAGGTTCCGGCGGCCATGCGCGTGGCGCCACCGGTTGCCGACGCCGTGCCCGTCCGCTTTCCGGAGGTCTCCGACGAGCGCGCCGTCGAGCCCGCGGTCGAGCCCGCCCCTGCGCAGGCGATGGCCGAATCGGCCGCACCCCGCACGCTGGGCGAAAGCGAAGTGGAGTTGATCCGCAACGCTCTCGCTGCGGCCAACGGGAACATCTCGGTCGCGTCGAAGCGGCTTGGCATCAGCCGCAACACGATCTATCGCAAGCTTCGCCGGGCCAAGTGAAGCGCGCGAACCTGCGTCTCTCCTGGGGACTTCCCTGTACCGCCGTGGAACGGCGCTGTACCTGCCTGGAACACTGCCAGGCAACGCTTGCCGTTGCCGGCCCTCCGAAGCCCTTGGCATAGGGGCAATCCCGAGTCTTTTCTCAAGCGCTGCGCCATGCCGGCGCGGGCACGCGATTTGCGGAACTGTCCTTGCCCACACGGCAATCCCGCCGGGCCCGTTCTGCTTCCAAGGAGACTTCCATGCAATGGTCACAACCCGCGTTTGAAGACATGCGTTTCGGCTTCGAGATCACGATGTACATCTCGCACCGCTGAGCAATTGCAAGCCGGCGGCGGTGCAGCTCCGCGTTGCCCCGCCGCCGGCCCCCATTCCTTTTTCATCATGAAAACACTCGTGCCCGATTCCGGCGCCGGCGGCGAATCGTGGGCAACCACCGCGCGGCGCCCGATGCTGATTCACATCGACAACAGCAAGCCGATCCTGGACAAGGCGAGCGAGCAGCGCGGCGTGCTCGAAGGCCATGGCCTCGAGGTGGCGTACGACGGCCTGGAGATCACGCCATGACTGCCTCACTGGCCAACCGCGCGCGTCCGCGCGAAGCGGCTCGCGACGAACTCCAGCGCTTGTGGGACTTCGACGAGTTCGAGGCCCGCCTGCGCGCCTGCGAATCGCGCTACCACATCCACCACCGGTTCAACCAGCGACTCAATCACGGCGAACTGCAGCCCTTTCAGGTGCGCGCCTGGGTGGCCAACCGCTTCTACTACCAGGTCAACATTCCGCGCAAGGACGCGGCGGTGATGTCCAACTGCGACGATCGCGCCGAGCGCCGACGCTGGATCCTGCGCATGCTCGATCACGACGGCCACGGCAGCCACGTCGGCGACGATGCCGGGGGCATCGAATCCTGGAGCCGTCTGGCGCAAGCCGTGGCCCTCGATCCGCTCGACCTCTGGTCGCATCGACATGTGCAGCCAGGCGTGCGCTTTGCCGTCGATGCCTATGTCAACTTCGCACGGCAACGTCCGTGGGAAGAAGCGGCCATCTCTTCCCTGACCGAGATGTTTGCGCCCAGGATCCATGCCGACCGGCTCGCCGGCTGGCCGACGCTGTACCCGTGGATCGACGTCGAGGGCCTCGCATATTTCCGCAGCCGCATTCCGCTCGCCACGCGCGACGTCGAGCACGGACTCGAGGTTGCGCGACGCTGGTGCACCACGCGCGCCCGGCAGGAGCGGGCCATCGCGATCCTGCATTTCAAGCTCGACATCCTCTGGGCGATGCTCGATGCCATCGAGCGCGGCTTTCCCGACGACATGCCGCTGGCGCAACGACCATGATCACGCCCGATGGCCGCCCCCGCATGTCGGCCCTGTACCGGATGCAGTTCGAGCCGACGCAGGACAGCTGGGTCCTGCTCTACCCCGAGGGCATGGTGCGCCTCAACACCCCGGCTGCCGAGATCCTGCAGCGCTGCGACGGCCGGCGCACCGTGGACGAGATCGTCGCCGAGCTCGAAATCGCCTTTTCGCAGGCCTCCCTGCATGGCGACGTGGTCCTCTTCCTGAGCCAGGCGCTGCAACGCGGCTGGCTGCAATAGGCACAGACATGGGCACGAACATGGGAACGAACATGGGAACGAACATGGGCACAACCAAGGCCTCGCACACCCACGGCACGGTCAAGCCGCCGTTCTGGCTGCTCGCGGAGCTGACGTATCGCTGCCCACTGCACTGCGTGTTCTGCTCGAACCCGGTCGACTATGCGCAACACGACCAGGAGCTCGACACCGCGAGCTGGAAGCGTGTGCTGGCCGAGGCACGCTCACTCGGGGCCGTGCAGCTGGGCTTTTCGGGCGGCGAGCCGCTGCTGCGAGACGACCTCGAGGAACTCGTGGCGCACGCACGCGGGCTCGGCTTCTACACCAACCTCATCACATCGGGCGTCGGCCTCACGGGCACGCGCGCCCGAGCGCTGAAGGCGGCCGGGCTCGACCACGTCCAGCTCTCGTTCCAGGACTCGACGCGCGAGCTCAACGACTTCCTCAGCTCCTCGAAGACTTTCGAACTGAAATCGAAAGTCGCAGGCATCATCAAGGCCGAGGGCTATCCGATGGTGCTGAACTGCGTGATGCACCGCTTCAACCTGCAGCATGTCGATCGCATCATCGACATGGCCGAGCGCATGGGGGCGGACTTCCTCGAACTGGCCAACACGCAGTACTACGGCTGGGCGTGGCTCAACCGCGTTGCGCTGATGCCGACGGCGGCACAACTGCGCGATGCGGAAGCCATCGTCGACATGCACCGCGCAAGGCTGGCCGGCAGGATGAAGATCCTCTGGGTCTCGCCCGACTATGCAGATGCCAAGCCCAAGCCGTGCATGGCCGGATGGGGCACCGTCTTCATGGTGGTCGCGCCGGATGGCCTGGCCATGCCCTGCCACAGCGCCCGCATGCTGCCCGGTCCCGCGTTGCCGAACCTCCGGGAAGTGTCCGTGCGCGAAGCTTGGCACGAAAGCGAAGCTTTCAACCGCTACCGCGGCCAAGCCTGGATGAACCCGACTTGTGGAGGGTGCGAGGAGCGCCATCACGATTTCGGCGGCTGCCGTTGCCAGGCCTTTCTGGTCACGGGCGACGCGGCAGCAACGGACCCCGTGTGCATGAAGAGCGAGCATCGCGGACGCATCGACGACATGCTGGGTGCCGCGGTCAGGGAGCGCGCCAACGGCGTGCCCACGCAACCGTTGCGTTTCGTGCCGGGTGCACGACGGGGTGAGGGCCTGGTGTTTCGCAGTGACGAGAACTCGCGCGCCCTCGGCACGACGCCGCAGGGCCCTGCATGAACACGCGGCGCCGGTTTGCCACGAGCGGCTGGGCGGAGGGCCGACAGGGCAGCCTGGTTGTCGGCCGCCCATCGCTCGCCAGGTAACCTCCGCATCGGCACCCGGCGAATCGTGCTGCGCCTGCAGCGCCCGCGCCCGCACGCCAGGCAGCCGGGTCGCGAAGCCCGGCACGCCGGCCGGTGCGAGCCACCCGAGCCACAGCGGCTCGGGGCAGGCGACTGGCCGGCGCTTCGGAGTCAGGCTCCTCCCGGCTTTTGTGCCCACGCCATGCACCAGCCTTCGGCCGCGATCTGCTTGCGGCCGAACATGGCGCAGCCCGCCCACGGGTCGGTTGCCGCGCCTTGCCACATCGCGCAGTTCACGCAGCGCTGCGTCGCCGCGTGCTTCGGATATTTCTTTGCGTCGACGGTCTTCGTGTCGTGCTTGTAGCCGAGCGTGATCGAGGTCTCGTCGGACTCCTCGGCGTGCACGGCGGCCCACGCGGCGAGCGGCACAATGCCAATGCAGCTGCCCGCCACGATGCGACCGGCAAACGCCCTTCTCGTGACCCCTGCGGCCACGCCCTTGTCGATGTCGTTCATGCGCCTGCCCTCAGTTGGAAGCGACCTTGGCCGCGCTGCCCGCCTGCACCGGGCGCGGTGAACCGCCCGCGCCAGGGATCTTGAAGACCCACACCATGCCGCCCTGCTCCAGAAGGTTGACCTTCTTGGCCACCTCGCCGCCCCACAGCGGCACCGCACCGCCCCAGCCCGAGACGACGCTGACGTACTGCTCGCCGCCCTGCATCCAGGTGACCGGCGGCGCGACGACCCCGGAGCCGGTCTGGAACTCCCAGACCACCTTGCCGGTCTTCGCATCGGCCGCCTTCAGGTAGCCCTCGGGCGTGCCCCAAAACACAAGATTGCCGCCGGTGGTCAGCACGCCACCCCAGAGCGGCGCGCCGTTCTTCACTTCCCAGGCCATCTTGCCGGTCTTGGGGTCGATGGCGCGCAGCGAACCAATGTAGTCCTCGTTGAGCGGCTTGATCGTGAAGCCCGCGCCCAGGTAGGCCGCGCCCTTCTTGTAGGCGACCGGCTCGTTCCAGATGTCCATGCCCCATTCGTTGGACGGCACATAGAACATCTTCGTGTCGGGGCTGTAGGCCATCGGCATCTGGTTCTTGCCGCCCAGGAAGCCCGGTGCGGCGAACACGGCGCCGCCCTTCTTGCCATCGGGCCCCTCGATCGGGTCTCCGGGCCGGTTCTCCGGGATGAAATCGGGCCGCCCGGTCTTCAGGTCGATGCCGCTGGCCCAGGTGATCTTCTTGACGAACGGAAAGGCATTGATGAGCTGGCCCGTGCTGGCGTCGTTCACATAGAAGAAGCCGTTGCGATCCGCCTTGCCGCCGACGCGCTTGCCGTCCATGTCGAAGGTGACGAATTCGTTGACGCCGTCGAAGTCCCAGCTGTCGTTGGGCGTGCTCTGGTAGCTCCATTTGATCTGGCCGGTCTTCACGTCGATGGCCACCGTGGAGCACGAGAAAAGGTTGTCGCCCTGGCGCAGGTGGCTGTTCCATGGCGCCGGGTTGCCAGTGCCGAAATAGGCCAGGCCGGTCTTGGCGTCGTAGGTGCCGCCGAGCCAGGTGGCCGCACCTCCGGTCTTCCACAGGTCGCCGGGCCAGCTCTTGTTGACGGTGCCGGAGATGCCGTTCTCTTTCTTGTTGCCGTCCTTGTCGTAGGTGTAGCCCATGTGGCCCTCGACGGTGGGCCGCATCCACAGCAGCTTGCCGGTCTTCGGGTCGCGCGCCTCGACGCGGCCGACGACGCCGAACTCGCCGCCCGACACGCCAGTCAACATCACGCCATCGGCAATGATCGGTGCGGCCGTGGCCGAGTAGCCGGCGGCGTAGTCGTCGATCTTCTCCTTCCAGATCACGTCGCCGGTTTTCTGGTCGAGCGCCACGAGTTGCGCGTCGAGCGTCGCGAAGATCACCAGGTTGTCGTAGAGCGCGGCACCGCGGTTGACCACATCGCAGCAGGGCATGATGCCGTCGGGCAGCCGATGCTCATACTTCCACAGCTTCTTGCCGGTGGTCGCGTCGAGGGCAAAGATGCGCGAGTACGACGCAGTGACGAACATCCTGCCATTCATGATCACCGGCTGCGATTCCTGCCCGCGTTGCTTCTCGCCGCCGAACGAGAAGGCCCATACCGGCAGGAGCTTCGCGGCATTGGTCGAGTTCACCTGCCTGAGCGGCGAGTAACGTTGCCCCTGGGTGTTGATGCCCCAGGTCAGGATGTTCCCCGTCGCGGTGGCCTCGGACTGGATCATCTTGTCCGTGACCTGCGCGCGGGCGGCAGTAGCGGCCAGACCGACCGCGATGAGTGCGGTCAACAGCTTCAATTGCATGGTGTCTCCTTGAGTGGATCGTGGGTCGCGGACACGCTCGGCGAGCACGTCCTGCGGAGATTCAAGGGCAAACGCCGTGCCAGCCGTCCACGCTCCTGGAGGCGATGCAGGTGTTGCATCGCGGACGTTTCCGGCGCCTTCGCGTGCGGGTTTTCCCGTTGCAGTGCTACAGGGTTGAACAATGCGGCGCGCCTGACCGTGGCATCTCGCCACAGCGCGCTTCTACGGGGCGCCAAGGCGGCCCCGGACGGCTGCGCCATCGGCATGGGCCAGGCGTCGAACCTGGCCATCGACCCCGCGCTGTATTTGGTGGCTACGTGGCACAGCGCCTGGCGGCCACCTGAACGCTTCGACTTTTTCCATTTCGCGGTCCGGGGGTAGACAATGCACCGGTGGCGAACAACGCATCTCCCGCTTTTCAATCACTGACCGGCATCTATGAGCCGTCGGGGATCCAGCAGCTGCCAGACGGCCGGTTTCTTGTCGTGGAGGACGAGAAGGAACATCCCTTCAGCCTGATCACGATCGGTGCCGATGGGCAGGTCGACAGCACCGGGCTCGGGCCCGGTCTGCTTCAGATCTTCAGCGACTTCTGGAACCTCGACGACCTCGAAGGCCTTGCCCTGGATCGGGACGGCTTCGTCTATGCCGTCACGTCGCATTCCCGGGACGACGATGGCAACGAGAAGAGCGCCCGTGAACGACTGGTCAGGTTTCGCGTCGAGGGGAATCGGGTCGAGGACCCGAAGGTCGTCAAGGGATTGAAGAGCGCCTTGGCGACAGGGCATCCCGAGCTGGCAGCGGCAGCCGAGGTGAGGGACGTCAAGACCGATGCGGGACTCAATATCGAAGGGCTGGAGATCACCCAGGACCAGCAGCAATTGCTGATCGGCTTTCGCAGCCCGTTGCGCGACGGGCGCGCCATCATTGCGCGCATCGAGAATCCCCGTGGCATGTTCGAAGCAGACGAGGACCCCCGGGTGGCCGCAGAACTCGATGAACTGGACCTGGGCGGCCACGGGATCCGCGGCCTGACTTACGTGCGTACGCTCACCGAGTACCTGATCATCAGCGGACCCGTCTCGCGCAAGAAGGAGCCCTTCGGTCTCTGGCGCTGGGACGGTCGGAAAGGCAGTCCGGCCCGCCGTGTCGTCGTCCCGGGCCTGAAGAGCCTGAAGCGCGCGGAAGGCGTGTGTTCGGCGGTCCTCAATGGAAGGGGGCGGATCCTCATCGTCAGCGACGACGGCGATCGGAAGACCCGACGAGCCGCCAGCTATCTCCTGTTGGATCTCGACCAATTGCAGACGGCCTCTTGAGAGGTGAGGCCGCGGGTGATCAGGCCGCCAACGGCACAGGCTTGACGGCTGCCTGCCGGCTGCGCTTCGCGCCGGATGCCGGCCACTCGATCGGCAGGCCGACGTAGTTCTCCGCCAAGGCCGTCGCCGCGGCGCGCGAACGCGTCACATAGTCGAGCTCGGCGACTTGCAGCTTGTGCTGGAAGGCGTCGGCACCCGGGAAGCTGTGCATCATCGACGTCATCCACCACGAGAAGCGCGTGGCCTTCCAGATACGGCGCAGCGCGATGTCGGAATACTGGTCGAGCAGGTCGCTGTTTCGCTGCTGGTAGAAGGAGGTGAGCGCACGGGCCAGGATCTGCGCATCGGACGCGGCCAGGTTCAGCCCCTTGGCGCCGGTCGGCGGCACGACGTGCGCGGAGTCGCCGGCCAGGAACAGCTTGCCGTAGCGCATGGGCTCGACCACCATGCTGCGCATGCCGATCACCGTCTTGCCGAAGATCTTGCCTTCCTTCGGCTCCCATCCGTCGCGCGTCCTCAGGCGCGCGCGGAATTCGGCCCAGATGCGGTCGTCGGACCAGTCCGCCACCTTTTCCGTCGGCGAGCACTGGAAGTACATGCGCTGCACATCGGGCGATCGCGTACTGACGAGCACGAAGCCGCGTTCGTGCATCGAGTAGATCAGTTCGTCCGACGACGGTGGCGCCTGGCAGAGGATGCCGAACCAGCCGAAGGGATAGAGCCGCTCGGACACCTCCAGCTTGCCCGCGGGAACCGACGGCCGGCTGATGCCCTGGGTGCCGTCGCAGCCGGCGACGAAGTCGCAGTTGATCTCGTGCATGGTGCCGTCGGCTTCGCGGTAGCGGATCTTCGGCTGCGCGCCCTCCAGCTCGTGGACGCTCACGTCCTTCGCGTTGAAGCGGATGTCGCCACCGGTCGCGAGGCGGACCTGGATCAGGTCCTTGATGACGTCGTGCTGCGCGTAGATCTTCACGGCCTTGCCGCCGGTGAGATCGGCAAGGTCGATGCGCTCGTCGCGACCGTCGAAGCGCAGCACGATGCCTTCGTGGCGCAGGCCTTCCTTCATCATGCGTTCGCCGGCGCCGATCTCGTTCATCAGGTCCACCGTTCCCTGTTCGAGCACGCCGGCCTTGATGATGGCTTCGACGTCGTCGCGGCCCTGGCGTTCGAGGACGATCGACTCGATGCCGTTGAGATGCAAGATGTGCGAGAGCAGCAGGCCTGCGGGACCGGCACCGACGATGCCGACTTGGGTTCTGGTCTTGATCATTTGAAGTCTCCGGATGTGATGGATGGGTTCAATGCGCGGCGACAACGTCGCCCGCGGATACGTCATGCCCTTCGCGATAGCGCATGCACTTGAAGGCGAGTGCCAGGCCGGCCAGCAGCGTGGGCACGGCCAGGGCCATGAAGATGCGGCTGATGTCCCAGCCCGCGCCAAGGAGCCAGCCGCCGCCCATGGCTCCCAGGATGCCGCCGAAGCGGCCGATGCCGAGCATCCAGCTCACGCCGCTGGCACGGCTTTGCGTCGGATAGAAAACCGCGGCCAGCGTGTTCATGGAAGACAGCGCGCCACTCACGAAAAAGCCCGCGAAGAACACGCACACCTCGAGTTCGAGGAACGAATCGAGCCCGCGGCCGACATGGAGCAGCAGGAGCGAGCCGAACACGAAGCCCGCGGCGACGATGAGGGTCGGCCGGACTTTGTCCATGAGCCAGCCCATGAGCAGCGTGCCGGTCGAGGCGCCGACCAGCAGCATGGCCGAGACCACCGCCGCCATGCCGATCGGCTGGCCGGTCTGCACGATCAGCGACGGCAGCCAGCTCGTCAGCATGTAGTACACCAGCAGGCCCATGAAGTACGCGACCCACAGCAGCGCGGAGCCCAGGCCGAGGCCGCCCTTGAACAGGCCGGCGATGGACGAATGCTGCGCGCCCCTGAGCTCGGGCAGCGTGAAGCCGATGTCGTGTCCGCTGTGCAGCGTGCCGATGCGCGAGAGGATGCGGGCGACCTGCGCGGCCGGTGCGCCCTTGACCACCAGGAAGCGTGCGGATTCAGGCAGCACCAGCCACACCAGCGCGGCGCACAAGGTGGGCAACACACCACCCAGCACCAGCATGCCGTGCCAGCCGATCAGCGGCAGCAACCAGCCGGCCGTGAAGCCCGCGCTCGCGGCACCGAGCGAGAAGCCGACGAACATCACCGCGATCAGCCGGGCTCGGTGACGCTCGGGGCTGTACTCGGCCAGGATCGTCGTGGCGTTGGGCAGCGCGGCTCCGAGACCGAGGCCGGTGATGAAGCGCCACAAGGTCATCTCGGTGATCGAACCGGACCAGGCGCAACCGAAAGTGCCGATGGCGCACAACGCCAGCGCCAGCAGGATCACCGTCTTGCGGCCCTTGCGATCGGACAGCGGCCCCACGGTCAGCGCGCCGATGGCGACACCGAAGAGGCCGGCGCCGATCACCTGGCCGAAGGCCGCCTTGGGCAATCCCCAGTCATGCGACAGGCTCGGTATGAGGTACGAGATGATCGCCACGTCGAGGCCGTCCACCGCCGCGATGAGCGTCGCGATGACGAGGATGACCCATTGGTAGGGCGAGATGCGGCGGCTGTTGATGAAGTCCGCGACGTCGATGAGTTGTTTCATGTTTGTCTCCGTTGTCTGTGGTCATTTGCCAGGGTGGGTCAGGTGCTCGTTCGTTGCATGCGTGGCAAGGCGACGCTGCGAATCAGCCGCGTTTCCTGCGCGACGATCAGGTGTTCGGATGCGGCCAGGTAGGCGGGGAAATCGGGATGCGCATCGCGCGCCCTGCAGCGCTGTTCGTAGTCGGCGAGGCTGTCGTAGCCCCAGAGGTGGACGAACTGGTTCTGCGGCCCGACCAGGCTGGTATGAAAGCCGAGCGGATGGCCCAGCGTCTCCAGCAGGACCGGCATCGCGAGCCGGTCGAACACCTCGATGAATTCGCCCATCTTGCGCAAGGCGATCGTGTAGACGCGGTGGTCGACAAGGGGCTTGGCGAGGATCCGCATCACAGTGCCTCGCTGAGTTCTTCGACGCGGCTCGAGACGCGCGATGCGACAGCTGCTGGCCGTGTCACCTCGTCCTGCGCCGCGGCCTTGTCTGCGATGTGGTTGCCGGTCACGAAGCCGTGCGTCATGTTCGGCCCGTGCGTGATGCCGGCGCCGGGGTAGTTGCCGCCCATGATGCTTTCGCGGTCGTTGCCGACGGCGTAGAGGCCGGGAATGGCGCAGCCGTCGCGCCTGAGCACTTCGCCGACCACGCTGGTGCGGATGCCGTCGAAGGTGCCGAGGTCACCCATCACGACCTTGACCGCGTAGAACGGACCGGTCGCGACGGGTGCGACACAGGGATTGGGCTTGTTGTCGGCGTCGGCGAGGTAGCGGTTGAACGACGTGGTGCCGCGGCCGAATTGCGCATCGTTGCCATCGACTGCGCCGACGTTGTATTCGCTCACCGTGCGCTGCAGGCCGGCAGGGTCGATTCCCGCGTTCTGCGCGAGTTCGGCCAGCGTGTTGCCCTTGATGAGATAGCCGTTGCGCACCAGCGGGCCGATCGGCATGGGCGCGGGCTTGACGAAGCCGAGTCCGTACTTCGCGAGCGTCGTCTTGTCGCAGACCAGCCACATCGCCGTGTCCTTCCGGCCCTTGCATGCACGGATCATGGCCGCGCCGACATCGTGGTACGAGTTGGACTCGTTGGTAAAGCGCTGGCCGTTCTGCAGCACGCCGATCACGCCGGGCTTGTAGCGGTCGAGCAGGTGCGGGAACACTCCCACCTCGCCCTTGCCATACGGCACGCGCGACACGGGCATCCAGGCCGAGCTGTCTTCGAAGCGGATGTCGACCACCGCGCCGAGGGCCTCGGCCATGTTCACACCATCGCCGGTATTGCCGACCGGCGTTGGCGACACGTGCTCGCCGCCGCGCGCCACATGCGGGTAAGCCTTGGCGATGCGCCGGATGTCGTGCGGAAAACCACCGCATGCCAGCACCACGGCCTTGCGTGCGGTGATGCGCCGCTCGCCTTGCTCTCCATCGACGCGCGCACCGGCGACCTTGCCGTTCTCGATCAGGATCTCTCTTGCCGGGTGGCTGGTGAGGATCGGAATCCCCAGGTCCAGGGCCGACTTCGCGAGCCGCGCGGCGAGCGCATTGCCGCTGGTCACGTTGATGCCGCGTTTGTAGAGCGCCAGTTCCTTCAGGTGCGTTGCCAACCGCCTGGCCACGTATGCGAACGAGGCCAGCGATTGGGTCGCGCGAAAGAAATGCTTGAGGTCGGCATTCGACGAGTTGAACATCATCCCGATGAAGGTGATGGTCCTGAGCGGCGGCTTCAGGCGCGCCATATCCTTGCCGAGGCCGCGGATGTCGTAGGGCGCGGCGAGGATCGAGCGGCCGACGTCGACGCCGCCAGGTGCATCCGGGTGGTAGTCGGGGTACATCGTCGGCACGAACTTCACCTCGGTCTCGCGCTCGAAGAACTCGACCATGCGCGGGCCGTTGTCGAGGAAGGACTCGACGGCCTCGGCGTCGTAATGCTTGCCCGTCTGCTGGACCATGTAGTTGCGAACCGCCTCGCGGCTGTCGGTGGGGTTCTGCTTGCGGCCGTGATGGGTCATCGGGATCCACAGCACGCCGCCCGAAAGCGCCGTGGTGCCGCCGAACACCGGCTCCTTCTCGATCACCACCACGTCGAGGCCGCGCTTGCGCGCCGTGATGGCGGTGGCGAGGCCGGCCGCGCCGGAGCCGATCACCAGGACATCGCATTCGAAATCGTTGGACATGTCTTTTTCCTTCGTCGTGGTCATGCCGTCGCCGTCCTGTTGAAGCCGGGGCGTGGCACCATGTCCATCAACATGCAGCCGAGACCGCCGTCGACGACCAGTTCGGCGCCGTTGAGATAGGCGGAGCGCTGGCTCGCCAGGAAGATCGCCGGGTTGGCGATGTCGACGGGTTCGCCGACACGGCGGCTTGCGGTGACCGCGGCGCGCTTCGCCTCGAATCCGGGTTCCTCGTAGAACTTCGCGGACAGCGCGGTGCGGATCATTCCGGGGCAGACGGCGTTGCTGCGAACCCCTTGCGGGCCCCACTCTGCCGCCATCTGCTTCGACAGCAACAGCACCGCCGCCTTGCTCGGGCTGTAGGCACCGCTGCGCGTCTGCGGGTGCAGGGCCGAGACAGAAGCGACATGGACGATGCTGCCCTCGCCCGCCTCGATCATGTCGCGGCCGAATTCGCGCGAGCAAAGCAGATAGCCGGTGAGGTTGATCGCAAGGACCGCGTTCCAGTCGGCGACCGACACGGTGTCGAGGCTGCCGGCGCGCAGCATGCCGGCGTTGTTGACGAGCGCTGCGCAGACGCCGAGTTCGTGCCGCACTTGCGCAGCCGCGGCGACCACCGCCGCCTCGTCGCCGACGTCGCACCGCACGGCCAGCGCGGTCGCGCCCTGTTCGCGCAGCGAGGCGGCCACGCGTTCGGCCGCATCGACATCGCGGTCGAGCAACGCGACCTTCGCGCCGACATCCGCGAGGCCTCTTGCGATCGCCGCCCCGATGCCGCTGCCCGCGCCGGTGACGACGCAGACCTTGCCGTCGAGGCCCAGCCAGTGGCCGGACGATTCGACCTGCATCGGGGGGAGGGGGTTGTTACCGCCGTGGCGATCCAGCTGGATGCCGTTCGTTGAACTCATGTGTTGTCTCCTGTGATTTGGTGCCTGAATGGTCCTCCCGACGCGGCTTTCCCTCAATCGACAAACTCGGCCAAGAACAGGACAATTCGTGCATGACGTCGGGCATGACAAGCGTTCCCAACTTCGCGCTGTACGGCACCGAGGCGCAGCCTTCGTGGATGGACCTCGTGCATTTCGAGCGCATTCCGGAGCGATCCGGCCTGCACAACTGGGAAATCGAGCCGCACTTCCATGACGCGCTGATCCAGGTGCTCTACCCGATCAGTGGCGGCGGCGAGACCTTCATCGACGGGCGCAAGTGGACGCTGCAGACGCCCTGCCTCATCGTCGCGCCGGCGCGCTCGGTGCATGGCTTTCGCTGGACGATCAGCGATGTCGACGGGCCGGTGGTCACGGCCGCGCAACGTCCGCTCGAATCGCTCGCGGCCACCGCATCGCCGGAGCTGTTGCAGCACATCCGCAAGCCGGCCGTCCTGCACGTCGACCCGAACAGCCGCCATGCCGAGTCACTGATGCCGTTGTTCGACGCCATCGCTCGCGAAGCAGCTACGCACACGCAGGGCCAGGTCGCGGCAGGCATGTCGCTGCTGGTCGCGCTGTTCGTGCAGATCGCGCGCATCAGCCAGACCGCACGAAGCGATGACGACGTGCCGCGGACCCGAAAGGCCAGACAAGTCGAACGCTTTCGCACCCTGCTCGACGAGCACTGTCGAGAGCGCATGCCCGTGGAGCGCTATGCGCGCGAACTCGGCGTGACGGCGGGCCAACTCACGCGCATGTGCCGCGAGGTGATGGGCATGTCGACGCTCGATGCGATCAATGCGCGCGTGGTGCACGAGGCGCAGCGCGAGCTGGTCTATTCATCGCTCAGCATCAAGCAGATCGCGGCGGAGCTGGGCTTCGAGGACGAGGCCTACTTCGGCCGGTTCTTCAAGAAGCAGACTGGCGTGCGGCCGACGGAATTCCGCGGCAACGCGCGGCGTGAGCTGGTGAAGTGAAACCACCCCCGAAGCGCCTGCGGCGCCTCCCCCTCTAGGGGGCGCACCCGGCGGCCCGGCAAAGCCGGTTCCGCGGGTGCCCACGAACAGACCTCGCCGTGCTCGTCCTGGTTTCATGCACCGCGAGGTACGAGAGCGTGGTGGAAAATGTCAGCGATGCCTGAACACAGCCTTGCGCTTGGACAGGAAGGCCTGCATCTCGGCCCGGCAAAGCCGGTTCCGCGGGTGCCAACGAACAGACCTCGCCGTGCTCGTCCTGGTTTCATGCACCGCGAGGTACGAGAGCGTGGTGGAAAAAGTCAGCGATGCCTGAACACAGCCTTGCGCTTGGACAGGAAGGCCCGCATCCCTTCATGTGCATCTTCGCTGGCAAAGCGCGCATGGAGTTGGCGCCGCTCGAAGCCGATGCCCTCCGAAAGCGAGGATTCCCAGGCACGGTTCACGGACTCCTTGATCGCCATCACTGCCGGCAGCGAGAAGGCTGCGATGCGCGCGGCCAGGTCGATGGTTTCGGCCAGCAGCCGTTGGTCCGAAACGACCCGCGAGACCAGTCCGTAGCGGTCGGCTTCCGATGCGTCCAGCATGCGGCCCGACAGGCACATGTCCATCGCCTTTGCCTTGCCGATGGCGCGCGGCAGGCGCTGGGTTCCACCGGCGCCAGGCAGCATGGCGAGCCTGACCTCCGGCAGCGCAAAGCGGGCGGACTCGGCGGCGACGATCATGTCGCAGGCCATCGCCAGTTCGCAGCCTCCACCCATGGCGAAGCCCGCCACCGCCGCGATCACCGGCTTGCGCACGCGCCGGATGGTTTCCCAGTTGCGCGTGATGAAGTCGGCCTAGTGGACATCCATGTAGGTCCACTCCGCCATCGCCGCGATGTCGGCCCCGGCCGCGAAGGCCTTGTCATTGCCGGTGATGACGATGGCGCCGATGTCCGCATTGGCGTCGGACGCAAGCAGCGCTGCGCCCAGCGCGTCCATCAGCGCATCGTCGAGCGCGTTCATCTGCTGCGGCCTGTTCAGCGTGATGACGCCGGCGCGGCCGTGCGTCTCCACCAGGATGGGTTGCTCCTGCATCGCAGCCATGGCCTGTTCGTTCATGCCGCGCTCTCGCGCAACAGGTCGCGCAGCTTGAATTTCTGGATCTTCCCGGTCGGCGTGGAAGGCATCGCTTCGCGCACCACCAGACGTTCCGGGATGTACTGGATCGCCACCTTCTGCCCCTTCAGGAATTGAACGATCGAAGGCAGGTCGACGCTGCGGCCCGGCTTGGGCACCACCACCGCACAGGCCCGTTCGCCCAGGCGCTCGTCGGGGTAGGCCACGATGGCGGCCATGGCGACGTCGGGGTGCCGGTACAGCAGCGACTCGATCTCGACCACCGGAATGTTTTCGCCACCGCGAATGATCACGTCCTTGCTGCGGCCGGTGATGCGGACGTAGCCTTGGGCGTCGATGCGTGCCACATCGCCGGTGTCGAACCAGCCTTCGGCGTCGGTGCCGTTGAGTTGCGAGCGCCGCAAATAGCCGCCGAAGTTCGAGCACGAGCGCACCAGCAGGCTTCCTGGCTGGTCGGCTGGCAGCGCCTGGTCGCCCTCGCCGACCACCTTGAGTTCGACGCCAGGCAGCGCCAGCCCATCGGTGGTGAACGCGCGCACGTCTTCGTCGTCGAGCTGGATCATGGTGACGGCGCCGTTCTCCGTCATGCCCCAGGCCGAAACGATCTTGGTGCCCAGGACCTGGCGCGCCTGCTCCACCAGCGGACCCGGAATCGGCGCGCCCGCACACAGGAAGGTCCGCAGGCTCGGGACCTGCTGGCCCGTTTCTGCAACGGTCCGCGCGAGGTCCGTGAGGAACGGCGTGGAGGCCATCGTGAAGCTGGCTCCCGCGGCCCGGATCAGTTCGATGGCCTGCTTCGGCTCCCAGATGTCCTGCAGCACTGCGCTCGCCTTGAGCATGACCGGCATCATCAGCCCGTACATGAAGCCGGTCTGGTGCGCCATGGGCGAGGCCATCAGCACCACGTCGTCAGCGCCCAGGCGCAGGCGCTGCGCAAAGGGAATGATGTTGGCCATGGTGGTGTTGGCCGAGTGCATCACGCCCTTGGGCTCGCCGGTGGTGCCGGAGGTGTAGATGAGCTGCGTCACGTCATCCGGGCCGGGACGGCTGCGCGTGAGGATGTCGTGCGCGTCGTGCTCGTTCTCCCAGGCCGGGCCGCTGAGCAGCGCCTCGAAGCTGTCGGGACCCTCGCCGCCGACCACCACGATGTGCTTCAGGTCGGGCAAGGACGGTTGCAGTTCGCTCACCATGTGCTCGAAGTCGAATCCGCGAAAGGTCTTCGGCACGATCACGACGCGGGTTTCGCCGTGCTTGAGCATGAAGGACAGTTCGCGCTCGCGGAAGATGTGCATCAGCGGGTTCATCACGGCGCCGATGCGCGAACAGGCCAGGTAGACCAGCGTGAATTGCCACCAGTTGGGCAACTGGCAGGCCACCACGTCGTTGTTGCCCACGCCCAGGCGCGACAGTCCCACCGCGATGCGATCGGCCATGCGCGCCATCTCCCGGTAGGTGAAGCGGGTGGTGGCGCCCTGCTCCACTTGCAAGGCGGTCAGCGCGAGCTTGTCGGGACACTCCGCAACGCAGGCGTCGAGGTCGTCGTTGATGGTGCGGTCGTGCCACAGGCCCTGCGCGACCATTCGGGCGCGGCGCGGCGGCAGCAATACGGCATCGAATTCCATGGTCTTGTCTCCTCGTGTTTCCGTCGTTGCAGGTGGAAGCTCAGGCCGGCACGGCCTCGCGCCCGGCGCGGGTGCGCGCCACGATGGTCTTCATGATCTGCGCGGTGCCGTCGCCGATCTGGAAGCCGAGCACGTCGCGCAGACGCTGCTCCATCACGCCGCGGTCGTAGCCGCCATGGCCGAACATCAGCAGGCACTGGTGGATGGTGTCGTAGGCCAGCTTGGGCGCCCACCACTTGCACATCGCGGCTTCAGCCGTGTGGGGCGCGCCCTTGTCCTTGAGCCACAGGGTCTGCAGGCACAGCAGGCGCGCGGCGCTCACCTGCGTATCGAAATCGGCCAGCGGGTGCGAAACGCCCTGGAACGCGGACAGCGGCTTGCCGAAGGCTTCGCGCTGTGCCACGTACTCCCAGGTCTCCTCGAGCGCAGTGCGGGCCACCGCCAGGACCTGCAGCCCGATCAGCGCCCGCGAGAAGTCGAAGCCCTGCATCACCTGCACGAAGCCCTTGTTCTCGGCCCCGAGTCGATGGCTCACAGGCACGCGCACGTTCTCGAAGAACAGCGAGCCGCGACCGATCGCGCGCTGGCCGTGGCAATCGAAGCGGTTGCGGGTGACGCCCGGCAGATCCATCGGAACCAGCAGCGCGGTCACGCCATGGGCGCCAGCCTCGACGGTGCCGGTGCGGCCGAACACCACCGCCGCGTCGGCCTGGTCGGCCGCGGAGATGGAAGTCTTCTCGCCATTGACGACGTACTCGTCGCCGACGCGCTCCATGCGCAGGCGCAGGCTGGCCGCGTCGGAGCCACCGCGCGGCTCGGTCAGTGCAATGGCGAACAACGCCTCGCCGCGTGTCAGCTTGTGCAGCCACGGCTGCACGACCTCGGGCTTGCCGTGCTGCGAGAGGATCTGTCCATTGAGCGAAGCGAGCAGGTTGACGTACGACATGCTGAGGTCGGCCCGCGCAATCTCCTCGTGGATCACGCCGGCCGCCAGGCAGCCCATGCCCTGGCCGCCATGCGCTTCGGGCAGCTCGGGCGCGATGAATCCCATCTCGCCCATTTCGCGCATCAGTTGCCGATCGAGCACGCGGGTCTTGTCGCGTTCCATGAAGCCGGGCGCGATGCGCTCGGTTGCGAAGCGGCGCGCGTGGTCGCCCAGCGCGGTCAGGTCGTCGTCGAGATACGGGGTCATCACATTTCTCCGGGGGTGCGCTGCGCCACGGCGCCATACCGATGGCGCCGTGCGTGCAAAGTTTCAGGGGGTCGGGTGGGTCTCTACTTCGCGTACTGGCGGAAGTCGGGCTTGCGCTTTTCCTTCAGCGCATTGACGCCCTCGCGCGATTCTTCGGTGTCGTAGTAGAGCTTGAGCGCGTACATGCCGAGGCCCGCGATGCCGGCCTGGTGCGCGGTGTCGGCATTGAAGCTGCGCTTGGCGATGGCCAGCGCCGTGGGACTGCGCTCGCAGATTTCCTCGGCCCACTTCTGCACCTCGGCGTCGAGCTGGTCGTGCGGAACCACGGCGTTGGCCAGGCCCATGGCCACCGCCTCGGCGCCGCTATAACGTCTGTTCAGGTACCAGATCTCGCGCGCCTTCTTCTCGCCGACGACGCGCGCCAGGAAGGCGGTGCCATAGCCCGGATCGACCGAGCCCATCTTGGGGCCGACCTGGCCGAAGATGGCTTTCTCGGAGGCGATGGTCAGGTCGCAGATCGTGCACAGCACGTTGCCCCCGCCGATCGCGAAGCCCTGCACGCGGGCGATCACCGGCTTGGGCACGTTGCGGATCGCGTCGTGCAACTCCTCCATCGGCAGGCCGATGGTTCCGCGGCCGTCGTAGTTGCCGTCGTGGGCGGACTGGTCGCCGCCCGTGCAGAAGGCACGGTCGCCGGCACCGGCCAGCACGATGGCACCAACGCCGCGGTCATAGCCGGCGCGGTTCATCGCCCGGATGATCTCGTCGCAGGTCTGGCCGCGAAAAGAGTTCATCTTGTCGGGCCGGTTGATCGTGATCCAGGCCACGCCGTTGCGTACTTCGTAAAGGATGTCTTCGAATTCCATGGTGTTCTCCTTGGGGGATGCTGTGCGGGGAGGCTATTGCGCGATCGGGCGATCGGGCGATCAGCCGTTCATGGTCAGGCCGCCGGAGACGCTCAGCACCTGCCCGGTGACAAAGCTGGCGTCGTCGCTCGCAAAGTAGAGGATGGCGCCAGGCAGGTCGTCCGGCTGGCCGATGCGACCCAGCGGAATCGAGCGCGTGAACGCTTCCATCAGCTTCTCGGGATTGCCCGCGCCTTCCTTGTAGTCGGCGAACAACGCGGTGTCGGTCGGTCCGGGGCACACCACGTTGACGGTGATGCCGTGACGCGCATGTTCGCGGGCGATGGTCTTGGAAAACGCCACCAGGCCGCCCTTGCATGCCGCGTACACCGCCTCGCCCGAGGAGCCGACACGCGCCGCATCCGACGCAATGTTGACGATGCGCCCCGCCTTGCGCGCCGCCATGCCCGGCAGCACCGCGTGATGCATGTGCAGCGCGCCGGTCAGGTTGATCGCGATCAGCTTGTCCCACTGCGCCGACTCGGTCCTGGTGAACGGCTTGAACACGTCCCAGCCGGCGTTGTTGACGAGCACATCGACCGAGCCCAGGCTCTGCTGCGTGGCCTCCACCGCCTTGTCGACGCTGGCGCGGTCGGTGATGTCGCAGCAGAACGCCTGCGCCTGCCCGCCCTCTTCCCGAATACCGGAGGCGACCTTCTCGGCCGCCTCCAGGTTCATGTCGTACACCGCGACCTTGGCGCCTTCGCGAGCGAAGCGCCGACAGGTGGCCCCGCCGATACCGCCGCCGCCGCCCGTGACCACCACTGTCTTGCTTTCGAATCTCTGCATCAGGTTCTCCATCAGGTTTGAAGCTTGCTATCGTCGACGTGTTGCAGCTTGGGTGCTTTCTGCAGTTACGTCAATGTGTTGTCGTATTATGCGGCCATGGCGTCCGGCTTGCAAGAACTTTACCGAAGAGAAGCTACACATGGTTTACCCCGACAATACAGATGAGTCAGCGCGGATAGAACTGGCCAACCGGGTGTTCTTTCGCCTGTATCAATGTGCAAATATGTTGCACAAAACAGGCACCAGGGCGGTTGAGGCTGAAGGTTTGACGACACAGCAGTGGGCGGTGCTCGGTGCGCTGTCCAGGCCCGCCGCGACCGGCGGCATGAGCGTGGGCGACCTGGCGCGCTACCTCAAGGTCAGCAGGCAGAACCTCTCGGGTCTGCTCAGCCGCATGGAAAGAGACGGGCGAATCCAGACTGCGGCAGACGAGCGCGACCGCCGGTCGCGGCTGGTGTCGATGACGGCAGCAGGGCAGCGCGTGTGGCAGGACGAGGCGTTGCCGAAGATTCACGGCTACTACGGGCAAGTGCTGGAGGGTTTTTCGGTGAACGACATCACCCACACGTTGCACTACCTGCTCAAGCTCCTGGAAAACATGCAGGTGGTCGACGATCGCCAAGGCGGCGGCGACGAGGCTGTCGAAGGTCGCTGACCAGGTGCCCTGACATTGCCGTCGCCATGCATTGCCGCCTCTGCGTCATCGAACTGCACGTCCCTGCGCGCGCACAGCGAGTTGTCAGTCAATCGCAGCCTGTCACTTTGATCCGCCGTCCCTGATTCCGTGGATGCCCCGGATCATGTGCGGCAGTTGGCGCTGCCATGCCAGCAGGGCCTTCCGAGCAGGCTCATATCGGCGACCGGAAATAAATGATGACCTGCGTCAGCCGAACCGACAACGCCACGTAGAGAAGGATCGCGCCGATCTTCAGGAACCTGGGGTGCTCGAGCTTCGCCAACCGGCGCAAGCCGTCGAAGAGGTTCAACGCCAGCAACAGCCCGCCCAACGCCGCAATCGCATACCCTGCGACGTGAATCGCCCACATCCCGTGCAGGTGCGTCGCGCCGACATGATTGATCGCATACAGGCCCGCACCGACGACCGCGGCGCCAGTCAGCACATTCCTTGCATGCTGGAAGAAGGTGGTCAGTCCATCCTTCTCGAACAGCGCCGTGGCCATCGCCCTCCAACTCTCCGCGAGCCTGGCGAGGGCGGCCGAACCGGCACTCGGGCTTGGCTCGTTCGGATCCAATTCGGTCTTCATGCTCGACTCCTTCTAGTGCGGTTGCGGTTGCGGTTGCGCCTGCGCCATCGCTTCCCGCCAACGATCGGCCATCGCCGGTGGAAACGCACAGGCCCTGCGCGCCAATGCATCCATGAACACTGCCGTCAGCGTGCTCACCGCGACGACGTCGTCCGCCCGGTCCCCGCGCCACATCGCGTGGCGAATGCGGACCACCTTCTCCTGGATCTCGACCAGTTCGGAATGAATCGAAACCAGGTCACCCGGATGTAGTTCGCGCCGGTACTGCACCAGTTGCTCGACCGCGGCCATGCCGCGGTTCGCCTCCTTCAGCCAGGCAGGCGTGAGCCCGAGCCGACCGAAGAACTGCCAGCCCGCCTCGTCGAACTTGCCCGTGTACCACATGACGTTCATGTGGCCCATGTGGTCGCACTGCCATGGATAGACAGTGCCGCGGTAGGTGAGTTGTTGCATCGCCGTGCTCCATTCGGTTTGTCTGCGGGAGCGCTCAATCTATTCGGCGCCCGCGCAGCGCACATGTCGGGCACGCGGCCGCTCGATTGCAAATGAAACACCGCCTCGTCGATTTCAACTGACACATGCCGCGCGCCGCCGCGAAATGTGCCGCCAACGTGGCATCCCCACGATACGCAGCCATC
This sequence comes from Variovorax humicola, assembly GCF_037889915.1. NCBI lineage: Bacteria > Pseudomonadati > Pseudomonadota > Betaproteobacteria > Burkholderiales > Comamonadaceae > Variovorax > Variovorax humicola. The sequence continues at coordinate 35,006 of NZ_JBBKZV010000026.1, forward strand.
GACAACCCAACCCGCACGGAGGTGCGACTGGCCATGACAGACAACCCATCGATTCCCGCCCGGCACGGTGCCAATCACGGTGCCAATGCATCGCGCCGTGCTGCGCTGCTCGCGGCCCTCGCAGCCGCCGTGATATCCGGCTGCGCACAGTTGCCGCCGCGCGAAGCAGGTCCGCAGGTCAAGCCGATCGCACAATACGCCACCGTGCAAAGCTTCGCGGCAGCGCCGGCCCCCTGGCCGGCCGATGCCTGGTGGAAGGCCTACGAAGACGCGCAACTCGACCGGTTGATCGCCGAAGCGCTCGCCGACTCGCCGAGCGTCGCGGCTGCGGACGGCCGTTTGCGCCACGCGCAATCCCTCGTCCAGTCGGCCGACGCTGCACTCTTGCCGCAAGTCAGTGGCAACGCCTCGGTCTCCGAGCAGAAGCAGAGCTACAACTACCTGAGTCCGCGCAATGCGACGCCCCAGGGCTGGAACGACTATGGCCGCGCCACCCTGGACTTCTCCTGGGAGATCGACTTCTGGGGCAAGAACCGCGCAGCGCTGGCCGCTGCAACATCGGATGCCGACGCGGCGCAAGCCGATGCGGCGCAAGCCCGCATCATCCTGGCCACGTCCATCGCCTCGGCCTATGCGGAACTGTCGCGCGAGCATGCCGCGCTCGACACGGCGAATGCGGCACTCACGGTCCGCAGCAAGACCGCCGAACTGTTCGCGCGCCGGTTCGACAACGGCCTCGAAACCCTGGCCAGCGTGAAGCAGGTCGACGCGCGGCGCGCTTCCGCACAGGCCGACGTACTCGCCATCGAAGAGCAGATCGCGCTGCAGCGCAACCGCATCGCGGCGCTGCTCGGTGCCGGCCCGGATCGCGCGCTGGCCATCGCGCGGCCAACCGTCCGCCTGCAACGCGCCTTCGGCCTGCCGCCGCAACTGCCCGTCGAGTTGATCGGTCGCCGGCCCGACGTGGTGGCCGCGCGCCTGCGCGCGGAAGCCTCCGCCAGGCGCATCGACCAGGCCCGTGCCGCCTTCTACCCGAACGTCAACCTCGTTGCCTTCATCGGCGTGCAGTCCCTCGGGCTGGACATGTTGGGCAAGAGCGGCTCGTCCATCGGCGGCGTCGGCCCTGCCCTGTCCCTGCCGATCTTCGACGGCGGCCGCTTGCGCGCCCAGTTGGGCGGCGTCAACGCCGACCATGCGCTGGCGGTGGCCAGCTACGACAGCACCGTCGTGCAGGCGCTGCAGGACGTGGCCGATGCTGCGGTGAGCCAGAAGGCGCTCCGCCCGCAACTGGTGCGCACCAACGAGGCCGTCGACGCCGCACGCGAGGCCTGGCGCCTGCAGAACAACCGGTACGAGGGCGGCCTCTCGAACTACCTCGAAGTGCTGTCGGCGGAAGACACGCTGCTGTCGAACCTGCGCACGCAAAGCGACCTGCAATCGCGCGCATTCACGCTGGATGTTGCGCTGACCCGCGCGCTCGGCGGCGGCTATGGCGCCGTGCAGAACTGAGCCTCGTCCCCTTCCCCGTCGAACCCCCCTTCAGGAGATCACCATGTCAAGAATGGAACCCGAATTGCTGTACGCAGCAAGCGAAGCTATCGTCGCGCATGAAGAAGCGCCCGCCGGCCCCCGCCGCAAGCGCCTCTTCGCCATGCTGGGCGCGACGGTGCTGGCCGCCGCCACAGGCTATGGCGCCTACGATTACATCCACGCGTCGCGCTTCGTCACCACCGACAACGCCTACGCGGCCACCGAGACGGCGCAAGTCACGCCGGCGATCGGCGGCATCGTGCGCGAAGTGCGCGTCGGCGACACGCAGGCGGTCAAGCGCGGCGACGTGGTGGTCGTGCTCGACGACACCGATGCGCGCCTGGCGCTCGACCAGGCCGAGGCCGAACTCGGCCGCGCGGTGCGGCGGGTGCGCGGCTATGTCGCGAGCGACACCAGCCTTGCCGCGCAGATCGCCGCGCGCGCCTCCGACCAGCAGCGCGCCGCGGCGCAAGTGGCTTCCGCGCAGGCCGACCTCGAACGCGCACGGGTCGACCTGGCGCGGCGTCAAGCGCTCGCCAGTTCGGGCTCGGTGTCGGGCGACGAACTCACGAGGGCGCGCAACGCCTTCGACAGCGCACAGGCGAACCTGGCTGCGGCGCAAGCGTCGGCACTCCAGTCCCGCGCCAACTTCCGGGCGGCGATCGGCTCGCGCGAGGCGAATGCGGTGCTGATCGCCGACGCCACCGAGGAGACCAATCCCGAGGTCATGCTCGCGCGCGCACGCCGGGACCAGGCACGCGTCAACCTGGAGCGCACCGTCGTGCGTGCGCCGGTCGACGGCGTGGTCGCCAAGCGCACGGTGCAACTGGGCCAGCAGGTGCAGGCCGGCGCCGCACTGTTGTCGGTCGTTCCGGTGGGCGACATGCATGTCGATGCGAATTTCAAGGAAGTGCAACTCGACCGCGTACGCGTCGGCCAGCCGGTCACGCTGGAATCGGATCGCTACGGCAAGAAGGTGACCTACCACGGGGTCGTCGAGGGTCTGGCGGGCGGCACCGGCGCCGCGTTCGCGACCATTCCGGCGCAGAACGCCACCGGCAACTGGATCAAGGTGGTGCAGCGGCTGCCGGTGCGCGTCAGCCTCGATGCAGAGGAGTTGGCGCAGCGTCCGCTACAGGTGGGCCTGTCGATGCGGGCCTCGATCGACACGCGCGGCGCGCATTGAGGGGCCGCCATGTCGCACGCTCCGCATCCGGCGCCGCGCGCCGAACAGCCGTTGCAAGGCGGCATGCTGTGGCTGGCCGCCATCGTGCTCGCAGCCGCGAACTTCATCGCGGTGCTCGACATGACGATCGCCAACGTCTCGGTGCCCAGCATCGCCGGCAGCCTGGGCATCAGCAGCAGCCAGGGCACCTGGGTGATCACCTCCTATTCGGTGGCCGAGGCGATCATCGTGCCGCTGACCGGTTGGGTCGCGGGACGCTTCGGCGCGGTGCGCGTGTTCGCCACCGCCATGATGCTGTTCGGTGCCTGTTCGGCGCTGTGCGGCGTCTCCGATTCGCTGGGCCTGCTCGTGCTGGGCCGCGTGCTGCAAGGCCTGTCGGGCGGCTCGCTGATGCCGCTTTCGCAGACGCTGCTGCTGCGTATCTTTCCGAAGGAGAAGGCGCCGGCCGCGATGGCCTTGTGGGCGATGACGACACTGGTCGCGCCGGTCCTCGGGCCCATCCTGGGCGGGTGGCTGTGCGACAGCTTTGCCTGGCCCCTGATCTTCTTCATCAACGTGCCGATCGCGCTGCTCGTCGCCCCGATCGCCTGGCGCATGCTCAAGCGCTACGAGGCGCCCCTGCTGCGGGCGCCGATCGATACGGTCGGGTTGGCGCTGCTGATCGTCTTCGTCTCCGCGCTGCAGCTGATGCTGGATCTCGGCAAGGAACACGACTGGTTCGCCTCGACCGGGATCTGCGCGCTGGCGGTGGTGGCGGCAATCGGCTTCGCGGCCTTCCTGATCTGGGAGTTCACCGAGAAGCATCCGATCGTCGACCTGCGCGTGTTCCGGCACCGCGGCTTTGCGGCCGGCGTGATCACCATCTCGCTCGGTTTCGGCGCGATGTTCGGCGCCAACGTGCTGACGCCGCTGTGGCTGCAGTCGTACATGGGCTACACCGCCACCTGGGCCGGACTGACGACGGCGTGGTCAGGCGTGCTCGCCGTGGTCTGTGCACCGCTGGCCGGCAAGCTGATCGCGAAGGTCGACCCGCGCCGGCTGATCTTCGGCGGGCTGCTGCTGCTCGCAATGGTGATGGTGGTTCGAACGGTCGCCACCACCGACATGACGTATTGGCAGATCGCGATCCCGCTGATCCTGATGGGCATCGGCCTGCCGTTCTTCTTCGTGCCGCTCACCGCCCTCACGCTCGGCTGCGTGGAGGAACACGAAACCGCGGCGGGCGCCGGCCTGCAGAACTTCCTGCGCACGCTGTCCGGCGCGGTCGCGACCTCGGCGGTCACGACGATGTGGGAAAACCGCACCAGCGCACTGCACGCCGAACTGGTGGGCACGATCGATCCGATGGGCGCGACCGCGAAGACGCTCGCCGAATCGGGCATGTCGGGCGACCAGGTCCGCAGCATGCTGGACAACCTGTTGCAGGGCCAGAGCGTGATGCTCGCGACGAACCAGATCATGTGGCTCGTCGCCGCGGCGTTCCTGCTCTCCGCGGCCGTGATCTGGATAGCGCCCCGGCCCACCCGCAGCGTCGACATGACGCAGGCAGGTCATTGATGATGGCCGGCGTGCCGTGCCTACCGCAGCGCGTCCACCGGCGCATCGAACAGGTAGCCGGCGCCGCGCTCGGTGCGGATGTATTGGGGGTGCGCCGGGTCCACTTCGATCTTGCGGCGCAGTCGCAGGATCTGCACGTCGATCGAGCGGTCGTAGACCTCGGCGTTGTGCATGCGCGAGAGTTCGAGCAACTGGTCGCGGGTCAACACCCTCCGCGGGGCCGACAGGAAAGCCGTGAGCAAGCTGAACTCGCCGTTCGTGAGCTCGACGGGTTCGCCCTGCGCCGACCTCAGCCGCCGCAAGCCGACGTTCAACTCCCACCCGCCGAACCGATAGGCACGCACCTTGGCAATCTCGTCCGCGACGGTGGCCCGGGCCCTGGACCGGCGCAACAGCGCACGAACGCGCGCCAGCAACTCACGCGGGCTGAAGGGTTTGGTGAGGTAGTCGTCGGCGCCCAGTTCGAGCCCCATGACGCGGTCGGCCTCGTCCACGCGCCCGGTCAGCATCAGGATGGGAATCTGCGACTCCTCGCGCAGGCGACGCGCGATCTGCATGCCGTCTTCCCCGGGAAGCCGCACGTCCAGGATCACGACGTCGACTGCCTCGCGCGCCATCGTGTCGGCCAGCTCCCGGCCCGATGCCACCGCGGTCACCCGCAGTTCGTTGTCGGCAAGGTATTCGGCAATCAGGTCGCGCACGGCGGGATCGTCGTCCAGCGCCAGCACGTGCGGTAGCAGGCTCGATACAACTTCCATGATGACCCCTCACGATAGGCCGCAGGCCCTCGTCTGGCCGCGCCACCAATATCCTAGACCCGCCGAAACGGTTTGGGCGAGCTTCGGCGCGGGCCCCGCCAGGCGCCCGATTGCAGATGTAATCTTCGCGCTGCGGGCCTGCAACGCAGGCGCAATGGATCGAGGACTCAATGAAGCATCGAACGACGCTCCGGAGATCACGATGTGCCCCCGAACGCCAGCCACGCGTCCCTGCGACGCGCCAGCGCGACCATGAAACCGACAGCCCCGACGGTGCTCGTCGTCGGCGCCGAACGCCACACCTTCGAGCTGCTGCACGAGTGGCTGACCGAGGCGGGATGGCGGGTTGCCGACGAGAGCACGCGCGACACGTGGGCGCCGTTCCACCTGGTGCTGGTGGATGTGGCGTTTCCTCGCCGCGACGGCGCGGCGACATTGCAACGTGTCTCGGCCGAGCATGCCGGCACGCCCGTGATCATGCTGTCGGCCATGTTCCACGCCAGCATCGAGGCGTGCGGCGAGTTGGCGCGCTCGCTGGGCGTGGCCGGTGTCCTGCCCAAGCCGGTGCGGCGTGAGGCGCTGACGGCTGTCGTTCGCCGCTTGTCAAGGCCTCCGCTGCCATGAACAAGTCCACGTCGTTCGACGACTGGCCGGCGCAGCGCTCGCTGAGGCGCAGCGTGCCGTGGATCGGCGCGCTGTTCATCGCGACGATCGTGGGGTTCGCCGCGCTGGACATCGTGCGCAGCTATCGCGCCACGGTCGCGCAGACCGGCAGCGAGCTCGACACCCAGGCCCGCACCATCGCCGAGCAGACAGCGCGCACCATGCAGGCGGTCGACGTGGTGCTGCGCCACATTCAGGAGCAGTACCGCCAGGGCGTCGTCGACGCCATGGCCCCACCCTCATTGCACGCCTACCTGCGCGACCAGGCCGTCGGGCTGGTGCAGATCGACGGCCTTGTGGTGGTGCGTGCCGATGGGTCGCCCCTCGCCAACTCGCTTAGCTACCCGCTGCCCTACGGGGTTCCAAACGTTTCGACCATCGACGTGTTCCAGGCCGCACGCGAAGACAAGAGCGGACGGATGCTGATCGGCAACGTCGCGGCCAGTCCGGTCGACCATGCGGTGGTGTTTCCGCTGGCGCGTCGTCTCGAGACCGCCGGCGGCCAGTTCGCCGGCGCCGTCGGCGCACGCGGGCGCGTCGACTACTTCCAGCAGTTCTATCGCGACGTCCAGGGCGAGCCGAGCACCAAGATCACGCTGCTGCGCCGCGACGGCATGTTGATCGCGCGCCAGCCGCGTGCCGATGCATCGCTCGGCAAGCGCCTGCCGCTGTCCGACGAATTGCTGGCCGCCCAGGTCGGGCGCGGCGGACCGATTCGCACGGTGAGTCCGATCGACGGCGTCGAGCGCTTCGGCGCGCTCCAGGCCGTGCCGGACTATCCCCTGGTCGTGGCCATCACGCGCGATGTCTCCGCGGCGCTCGCCCAGTGGCGCGAGGAGGCCATCAGCTCCGCGGTGCGCACCCTGGCGCTCGCCGGGCTGGCTGCGGCCTTGCTGGCGCTGGCGACCCGCCAACTGGCGCGGCTCGACACAACGCGCCAGTCCCTCGAAACGGCGCGCGAGCGCTTCTCGCTGGCGGTGAGCGGATCGGACGTCGGCATCTGGGATTGGGACCGGGCCGGGGACCGCATGTTCGGCTCGCCACGCGCACGCGAACTGCTCGGCATGGGACCCGGGCCGGCTTCGGAGCCGTCGCGGGACTGGTTCAGTGCGATTCATTGCCACCCGGACGACGAGGCGATCCGCTGGTCCGCGCTGGACGACCACCTGGCCGGCAAGACGCCCGCCTACGAAGAGGAATACCGCGTGCGGCATCCCGACGGCGTCTACCGCTGGGTGCGGGTGCGGGGCGTCTGCGTGCGCGATGGCGCAGGCGGTGCGGTTCGCATGGCGGGCTCGGTGAGCGACGTCGATGCACGCCGGCGCGCCGAAGAGGCGCTGCGCCAAAGCGAAGGACGTTTTGCGCTGGCGGTGGCGGGGTCGAAAGATGGCGTCAGCGACTGGGACATGGTCAACGACCGGATGTTCACTTCGCTGCGGGCGATGCAGATCTGCGGCGTCGAGTCGGACACGACCGTCCGGACCCGCGCCGAATGGCTCGCGCTGCTCAAGCTCCATCCGGACGACGCGCAGCGCTACAGCGACGACCTCGATCGCCACATCCGGGGCGAGATCGAGGTACGCGACGGCGAGTACCGCGTGCGACATCCTGACGGCGAGTACCGTTGGGTGCGGATCCGTGGCATGTCGGTGCGCGACGAGGACGGACGGGCGATCCGCTGGGCCGGTTCGGTGAGCGACATCGACGTGCAAAAGCGCGTCGAACAGGCGCTGCGCCAATCGGAGGAACGCTACCAGCTCGCAGTGGCCGGCGCCAACGAGGGCCTGTGGGACTGGGACCTGCGCCAGGACATGCTCTTCCTGTCGGCGCGCGCCCAGACCCTGCTGGGGCGCGAGCCCGGCGAGCCGCTGCGGCCGCGGCGCGAATGGATCGGCAGCGCCCAATTCCATCCGGACGACGAAGAAGCGATGCGGCTGGCGCTGTCGGAACACCTGCGCGGACTCAGCTCCCACTTCAGCTGCGAGTACCGCATCCGCCACGCGTCGGGCGAATGGCACTGGTACCGGCAGCGCGGAGTCGCGGTGCGCGACAAGCGCGGACGCGCCTACCGCGTGGCAGGCTCGATGGAGGACGTGACGGACCGCCGCACCGCCGAGGCCGATCGCGACCGGCTCGAATCGCAATTGCGCCAGGCGCAGAAGCTGGAGGCAATCGGGACGCTGGCAGGCGGCATCGCGCACGACTTCAACAACATCCTCGCGGCGATCCTCGGCTATGGCGAGATGGTGCAGAAGGAGTCGATGCCCGGCACGCCGCAGCAGCGCCACATCGACGCGGCCATGAGCGCCGCGATGCGCGCCAAGTCACTGGTGGAGCGCATCCTCGCGTTCAGCCGCAGCGGCGTCGGCGAGCGGGTGCCGGTGCATGTGCGCACCATCCTTGCCGAGGGGCTCGATGTGGTCGCAGCCTCGCTGCCGGCCGGCATCGTGCTCGAGCAGCGGATCGACGTGGGCGATGCAGCGATCCTGGGCGACCCGACACAGCTTCACCAGGTCGTCGTGAATCTTTGCGCCAACGCAGTACAGGCGATGAGATCGTCGGGCCGGCTGCAGGTGCACGCCGAGACGATCGCGCTGGACCAGCCGCTCGTCGTCACGACCCGTACGCTGCCGGCCGGCGAGTACGTGCGCCTGCGCGTCGAGGACAGCGGCGCGGGCATTGCCCCGGGCGTGCTCGAACGCATCTTCGATCCTTTCTTCACGACGCGGGAAGTCGGCGTCGGCACCGGGCTCGGGCTGTCGCTGGTGCATGGCATCGTGACCGACCTGGGCGGCGGCATCGAGGTGCGGAGCCAGCCGGGGCAAGGCACGACGATGACGGTCTTCGTGCCGCGGCAGCATACGGTGGCCGCGCCGGCCAGGTCGGCCCGGACGATTCCCTCCGGCGAGGGCGAGACCGTGCTGCTCGTCGACGACGAGGAACCGCTGGTGCGCCTGGGTGAGGAGATGATGGCCGGGCTCGGATACGAACCCGTGGGCTTCGCGTCCAGCACGGCGGCGCTGGCGAGTTTCAGGGCGACGCCGGATCGCTTCCAGGCTGTTCTCTCCGACGAGGCCATGCCCGAGATGACCGGCTCCGAACTGGCCCGCGAACTTCGGCGCATCCGGCCGGACATCCCGATCCTGCTGATGAGCGGGTACGTCACGCCGGCGCTGACAACGCGTGCCCGCGAGATCGGTGTCCAGGAGGTGCTGGCCAAGCCGCTGGTGGCTGGCGACATCGCCTGCAGCCTTGCGAAGGCATTGCATGGTTGACGACCGGAACGGTCGTATGCTCCCGGCGCATGACGCTTCGCCTGCGGTTCACGGCTGAAGCGTCGGCGCTGCTCGAGCGCGGGCGTGCCTCACTGCGATGCCCCGGAGCGCGGGTCAGGGGCCGTTCGAGACGGAGCTTTCGTATACAGGCGGAGCGCCAGTGGCGCATCTGCCCAAACACAAGGAGACAAACATGAATCTGGGTGACATGCTCGCAGGCAAGCGGGTTCTGGTGACCGGGGCCTCATCTGGCCTGGGTGAAAATTTCGCGCGTCTCGCCGCGAGTTGCAAGGCCAAAGTCGTCATCGCCGCGCGACGCAAGAGCAGACTCGACTCGCTGGCCCTTGAACTCGAAAAACTGGGTGCAGCGCAAGTGACCGTGCTGGAGATGGATGTGGGCTCCGAGCAGTCGATCGACGACGCCTTCGCCGCAATCGACACCTCGGGCGACGTCCTCGACGTCGTCGTCAACAACGCGGGGATTTCCGGCGAAGGCGCCGCCCTGACATTGCCGACACAGGACTTCGACGATCTGATGGCGGTCAACGTGAGAGGGGTCTGGCTGGTCGCTGTGCGGGCCGCGCGGCGCTGGAAGGATGCGGGCCGCGGCGGCTCGATCATCAACATCGCGTCGATCCAGGGCGAGCGCGTGATGCCGGGGATCACGCCGTATTCGGCCTCCAAGGCGGCGGTGGTGCACATGACCAAGAGCCTGGCGCTCGAATGGGCGCGCTACGGCATCCGCGTCAACGCCATCGAGCCCGGCTACATCGGAACCGAGATGACCGACGCAATGTGGGATACCGACTACGGCAAGGCCTTGATCAAACGCATCCCGATGCGCCGGCTTGGCAAGCCCGAGGAACTCAACGGCTTGATGCTGCTGCTGGCGACCGATGCGGGGTCGTGGATGACCGGCGCGTGCGTGCCGGTCGACGGCGGCCACCTCTGCTCGTCTCTTTGAGCTCGGGCACCCCGCTGCTGATCGAGCAGGTACCCGTTCTCGTCATTGAGCGGCTTGCCTTGCGCACCAGTCCGCAGTTGGGATAGACCCACCCGTTCAATGAGCTGCGCGCCGGCCTCGGTCGGCGGCAGCGGGGGCACAGTCGCGAAGGCCATCGCGGTGGTCCGGGGCAGGGCTTACCTGGGTGGAAGAGCCGTGCAGCTCATCGACCGTTCCTCAGGGGCGAAGGCGCGTGGCGGGGTCATCGCGAACGCCATGCCGTCCGCTTCGAGGTTCGGGCATGAGGTTTGTTCATACGGGGCTCGTGGGTCGCGTGGATCTGCCGGCGGGTGTCATGGGCACGCGAAAGAAGGCGGCGCGCCGCGAGGTCGAGCGCATTGCCGATCTCACGATCGTGCCGGACAACATCATCCCGGATGGATTGCGCGCCGCTGTGCGCAAGCTCAAGTCCCCATTGGTGCGCCAGCTCGTCGCATTTACTCGTAAGGACTGGTCGCCACTCGCCGCCTCGTTCCTGGAGGTGCTGCAAGCGCAGCCGTGGCGCCGCCGGCCGAATTCCGCGACGGTTGTGGGGTAGCTCGAGGGCTGCCGCAAAGGCTCGCGTTCGCGTCCTTCGAGGCTGGACTCCGATCTATTGGCGCAACGGACGAGAACCACGCCAGTGATGGCAGCTAGACGCCTGCGCATCGAGGCGGTGTGTGTGCCCGACGTCGGCAGGACCGCAGCAGGTGAAGAGCGCGCCTCACTTTTCGGCCTCCACGTGGTAGGTCTGGATCGGCTCCGCCTTGCCCTTGACGATTGCCGGTGGCATCGGCCGCAGGCGAAATTGATCATCGATCTTGCGTCGAACGTCCTCCGTGATCAGCAAATCGACTTCGTACTTGCTTGTCAGCCCTTCGACCCGCGAGGCAACGTTGATCGGGTCACCCGTCACGCTGAACTTCGACAGGCCGGCGGTTCCGATCACGCCTGTCACGACCTCCCCACCGTGAATGCCGATGCCGAAGCGCAGTTCAGGCAGGCCCTTTTTCCGCAGGGTGAGGTTGTAGCGAGCCAGTTCGGCGCGCATTTCCAGGGCGGCCAGGACGGCGTCTCGCGCCTGCCATGGGTCGGACTCCAGGGCGCCGAAGAGCGCCAGCAAGCCGTCGCCCACAAACTCGGTGACATGGCCGTGATGATGGGTAATGGCATCCGTCATGTGACGGAAGTAGTCGTTCAGGATGTTCACCGTGACACCGGGGTCGAGCCGATCGCACAGGGCCGTGAAGCCGCGCAAGTCGGCAAACAGCATCGTCACCTGCCGCCGCTCGGGCGCGAAGGCGTCACCGGGGCGGGTGAGCCGCTCCACGACGTCAGCCGGCACGAAACGCTCGAACTGAAGTTGCAACTGCTCGAGCTTGTCGTCGGCGGCCAGCAGGAGTTTCTCGAGCTGCGCGTTCTGTCGCCGGCCGCGCAGGACGAGCACCGACAAGCCAGAAAAGACGATGGCCCCAACTGCGGCAAGGACCCATCCCAGCGCCATCATTCCAGCAGCATGGCCAGCCGGACGGTCCCATTCGCCAGAGACGCCACGCCGATGGCTTCCAGCAGCGCGTCGGCGCCCAGTTGCGCACCGAGGGCGCGCGACTTCTGCTGGATGGACGCAGGCTCGTAGTACACCGTGTCGCGGGCCCAGGCCAGCAGGCCGGCTTCGCGTTGCGCCAGACCGGCGCAGCGAAGTGTCGTCATTGCACTTTCGATTTCCGTGGGGCTCAGGCCCTCTTCGATGAGCAATCGGGCGGCCGCGCCTTCGCAATGCGGGCAGCCCAACGAACGCGATACAACGGCGAACATCAACAGCTTTGCGGTGCGGCTCAGTACCCCGGACGCGAAGGAGCCGTCGAGCGCCGCCTTCATGACTCGGCTCGCGGGCAGACCGGCAAGCGGCGCCAGCACCACGCCAAACGGACCGGCAGCCAACGCAGCCCGATCCGGCACCGTCTGGATCGGCCTTGTCGGCGCGAACTTCTTCATCAACGGCATCGCGAATGCGAGGAGCCAACGAAACGGTCCGCTGGCCATGCGTTCAAACTTCTGTTCCGGCGGACACGCCATCAGGGTGCTGACGCGGTTGTAGAAGCACCCGAACGAGATCAAGTAGGCGATCTCGCCAATTTCCGCCGGGGTATAGCCGAGCTTGAGCAGGGCGGCCCGCTCGGCCGCGGCCGGGCGTGGCCTCGATCGAGCCAGGCTGCGGCAGAAGGCGATGTATGCGCGCTCCTTGTCATCCAGCTCGGCTGTCTGCACGTCGCGTTCGACTTTCTGGATGAAAGACTCGGAATAGCCGAGCACCTTCATGTAGGCGCGGTTCGCGCCATAGCAGTAGCGGCACGAATTCTCCTGTGCGGTCACCATGCTGCCCATTCGGTACAGCCGCTCCGGCAGGGCGGCCGGCACGTAGTTCGTCGCTTCGTAGGCTGCCTCGCGCAGCCAGCGGCTCGGCGCAACACGGCGATCGACCTCGAGAACCTGCGCGCCGCGGCGCTTGAGTTCGGCTTCCCACGCCACGTCGTGCGCCGCAGGCAGGACCGGGTCGCTCCACTGGATTTCGCTCAGCAATACAGTCATCGGTTACTCCACGAAATCGGACGCAGCGTTCTCGGCCAGGCATCTTCGCGCAGCCTGCGCAGGGTGGGTGAGTTGAACCGGCTCAGGAGCGCGGGTGCAAGCATTGGAGCGAATTCTGCCGCAACGGCGAGCGCCCGTTCCTGGATGACCCGAGCATTGCCGCAATGTCGTGTCAGGACTGACGGGTTGCTGAAGTTGAAAGTGGTCGCTCGGATGACGGCGGCCGATGAAAGACGCCAGATGAGACTACTCCAGGGAGCCCCGTTTGGCTAAAAGGGAGCGCTGCAAGCTCGAGCCGAAGGCGGGCCGAGACCGACCGGCTCGATGGCGACAAGCTGTTGGCGATGCGACCACTGCCATCGTCGCGGCGAGCGTGTGCGGTCGGTGGTGCATGAGTTGACACCCGAGGCCATCTCCACCGGAGCGTCGAATGCACCGGTGGAAAAGAGAGGCGATCGAGAATCAGTGCAGGTCGTTCAGAGAGTTGTACGTGAAGATGCCGGACATTGCGACGGCGGCAACAGCGGCCAGGCAGATGAGAGTGGTGAGCATTGATTACTCCTGTGAGTTGCGACGGGTCCATTATAGGGTAAACCCTAATATCGTGTTGGAAGCCAATGGGTCGATGCACGCGCGCGAAGGTTGCGTTGTGCATGGAGGCGAAGGCGCGCGTGACGCTGATCGCGAGCGACCCAGGCGTGCAGGCATACTCATTCACCTTCGGCCCTTGATCCCGCGAGCCATGCCCGACGCGGCCTTGCAGCTCGCCTCGACGCATTGCTGCAACAATGCGGCAAGCCATGAGTCAGATCTAACTTGACCCGCCGAATCGACCCCTACAGCGTTCGATTGTTTGTCTCTGCCGCGCGGGCAGGGTCGATCGTCCGTGCTGCCGAGCAGGAGCACATCGCGCCATCGGCGCTCAGCCGACGGCTTGCCGATCTCGAGCACGCTTTTGGCACCCCGCTCCTGATTCGGTCGCCGCGCGGTGTCGTGCTGACGGATGCAGGTCGCCTGGTGCTGACGCGCGGCGAGAAGATCGACGAGGACTTGCAGGCGCTGCTGCGCGAAGTCCAGACCGAAGGCAGTGAAGTACGCGGAACCGTTCGGCTGTACGCCAACATGTCGGCCGTGATCGGATTTCTTCCGGAGCGTCTGCGCGCCTTCATGGCGGCTTACCCGCAAGTCGAGGTCTTCCTGCAGGAAAACGATACGCGAGACGTGATCCGTGCCTGCCTGGACGATCGCGCCGACGTGGGTATCGGCGTCGATATGCCAGTCCCGCCAGGCCTGCAGGCCTGGCCATTTGCCACCGACCCCTTGCAGGTGGTGCTGCCTGCCGGCCACGCGCTCGCCAAGCGCAAGGCCTTGACCTTTGTGCAGGTGCTCGACGTGCCGCTGATCGGAGTGCATCAGGGCGGCGCCCTCGACCGTGCACTGCACGAGCGCGCCTCCGCCTTGCACCGGCACTTCGCGCCCACCGTTTCGGTCAGCAGTTTCGACGCAGTCTGCCGTATGGTCGAGGCCGGTCTCGGCATCGCCGTCATCCCGCAGAGTGCGGCAGCGGCCTATGCCGGCAACCCGCGCTTCGTGCGACGTCCACTGGACGAGCCCTGGGCCGCTCGCGAACTGCGCATGTACGCACTTCGCAAGTCGCCGCGGTCGCGCGCGGTCGCTTCGTTGATCGAGCAGCTTCAGGGGTAAACCGGATCTCGCGTTTTGCGAGACCCCGTCTGCCGCATCAGCGCTTTTCGGCGCGCGCCCTGTTGGCGAAGATTCGGCATGCCAGCCACAACGCCCTCGCGCAAAGCATCCGTCTCGTTCGCCTCGTCGATCCTTTTCCTGAGCCAGTCGGCCGACATCGTCGCTCGCAGTCTCGAGGGCTCGGCAGTGCGGCTGGACGAGGCCGTCCCCTTGCGCGACGACGTCTCCACCGACGAGATCACGCCGCTGACGATCCTCACGCACTACGACGAGAAGCTCGGCCGCTATCCCTATACCGGCTTCAGGGCCGGCGACGCAACACCCGTCCTGGTCGACGCAGTCCGCACGCACGGCATCGAGGTCGTCGTGGCAGGCAAGCGCTACGGCAAGGGCTCTTCGCGCGAGCACAGCCCCGCCGCAGAGAAGCTTGCCGGCGTGCGACTCGTGATCGCGGAGAGCTTCGAGCGCATCTACCGGCAGAACGCCGACAACATCGGCCTGTTCACCTCGACCGACTTCGGCCTGGTCGAGCGCATCCAGAGGGGCGAGGCGATCCCGCTCGAGGACCTCGTGGCCGGACGCGACGCGCTCGCTGCCTCCATCCTCGCAAGCGGCGGGCTGCTGCGTTTCGGCCGATTGTTCATGCGGGACATCACGCTCGAGGCTGACACGACCGACTCGCGCCCGCAAACGCTTTTCGAGAAGATCGTGGCCCGCCACGCGTTGGCCACGGAGCTGACCACGGCGCACCCGGCACCCGGTGACGGGGCCTTCGTGCGGGCGGATTGGCGCTTCATCCACGAGTACTACACCGGCATGGCGGCCCACATGCTTCACGCCACCTTCGGCCGTCCACTGGCCCTGCACGATGCCGCCTCCATCATCGTGTTCGAAGACCACACCTCCTACGTCGAGGAAAGTCCTGCCCACGTGCGCGGCGGCCTGGTGCCCAACGTGCACCGGATGGTCGAGGCACAGCGCGAATTCGCGGCGACCTATGCATTGCGCACGCACCGCACGCTCAGCGAAGCGGAAGCCGGGTCGGACGATGGCAGCAACGTCGCCGGCATCTCTCACGCCATGATGGCCGAACGCTACGCACTGCCGGGTCAGGTCGTCGTGGGAACCGATTCGCACACGCCGCACAGTGGTGCGCTGGGCTGCGTGGCCTTCGGCGTCGGCACCACCGACATGGCCAACGCATTCGTGACCGGGGCGGTTCGACTCACCGTGCCGCAGTCACTGCGCATCGTGCTCGACGGTCGCGTGCCGGACGGCGTCACGGCCAAGGACATCGTGCTGCATCTGCTGGCGTTGCCTTTGATCCGAAGCGGCGGTGGGGTTGGCAAGGTCTTTGAATTTTCGGGCGAGGCCGTCACGGGACTCGGCACCGACGAGCGCGCCACCCTCACCAACATGACAGCCGAGCTGGGCGGCTTCACCGGCATCGTCGCGCCCGATGCGGAGACGGTGCGCTTCCTGCGCGAACGGCGCGGGGTTCACTTCGAAGTCGAGCCCTGGATGCACAGCGATGTGGGCGCCGTGTACGCCGAAACCATCCGCATCGACTGCTCCGAGGTTCCGCCGATGGTGGCGCGGCCGGGCGACCCCGGCAATGGTCTCCCGCTGTCGGAAGTCGGTGAGCCGGTCCGTATCGACATTGCCTATGGCGGGTCGTGCACGGCCGGCAAGCGCGAAGATTTCGACCGCTACCACGCGGTGCTGCGCTGGGCCGCGGATCGCGGATTGAAGGTAGCGCCCAACGTTCAGTTGTTCCTGCAGTTCGGTACGACCGCTGTACGCGACCACTGTGTCGCTGCGGGATACGTGGATGCTTTCGAGAAGGTCGGCGCGCGCATGCTCCAGCCGTCTTGCGGCGCATGCGGAAATTGCGGTCCCGGCGGGTCGACGAGCCGGGATCAAGTCACCGTCAGTGCGATCAACCGCAACTTCCCGGGGCGCGGCGGCCCCGGCCAGGTCTGGCTTGCCAGCCCGCCCACCGTCGCGGCGAGTGCGATCGCCGGAGAACTGATTTCCTTCGAAGCGCTGCAACGACGGCACGCCTGAATCCGACAACTACTCCAGGAGACATCACGTGAACCCAAAGACCGTCAGTCGCCGTGCGGCCCTTGCCGTCGCACTTGCCATGACATGCCTGAGCGTCGTCGCGAACGCCCAGTCCGACAAGCCCTTGCGCATGATCGTGCCGCTGGCGGCCGGCTCGACCGTCGACACCTTGGCGCGCGCCATCGCGCCAGGCTTCGGAAAAGCCACAGGCCACCCGATCGTCGTCGAGAACGTTGTCGGCGCCGGCGGCATCCCGGGCACCAGCCAGGTCGTCAAGGCACCGAAGGACGGCCTCACGCTCGGCATGATCTCGTCGAACCACGTCATCAACCCGGGCATCTACAAGACGGTTCCCTACGACAGTCTGAAGGACATCACGCCGATTGCGGTGCTCGCCACCGTGCCGCTAGTGCTGGTCGTGAATCCGACGCTCCCCGCCCGGAACCTGAAGGAGTTGCTGGCGTATGCGAAGGGCAATCCCGGCAGGCTCAATTACGGCTCTGCGGGCAACGGAAGCACGCTGCATCTGGCGGGTGAATTGCTCATCAGTGAGACCGGCATCGACATGAAGCACGTGCCGTATCGCGGTACAGGCCCGCTGATTACCGATCTGATCGGCGGCCAGGTGCAGTTGGGTTTTGTCTCCATCTCCCAGGTCGCGCCGCAGGTGAAGGCCGGGTCGCTGCGTGCGCTCGCGGTCTCGACGCCCGCACGCTCCGCCGCGTTGCCCGACGTGCCAACCATCGCCGAGTCGGGGGCACCCAAGTACAGCTTCGATGCCTGGATCGCGATGATCGGCCCCGCCGGGCTGCCGAAGCCGATCGTCGACGCGGACTACCTGGCGGTGAAGACTGCGCTCTCTTCGCCAGAGGCAAAGACTGCGCTTTCTGCGCAGGGCCTGACGCTCCTCGATACGGGGCCCGACCTGGCCCCGGCATTTTTCCAGGCCGAACTGACGAAGCACCAGAAGCTGGTCAAGCAATCGGGCGCGACCCTGGATTGAAATCAAACACCCCCGATGCGCCTGCGGCGCCTCCCCCTCCACGGCCTCCAGGGGGCGCACCCGGCGGCCGGCAAAGCCGGTTCCGCGGAGGAAATCAAACACCCCCGAAGCGCCTGCGGCGCCTCCCCCTCGAGGGGGCGCACCCGGCGGCCCGGCAAAGCCGGTTCCGCGGGTGCCCACGAACAGACTTCGCAGTGCCAACCATGGATTCATGCGCGCGGGTTACGCGATAGCGTGATGGAAAACTGATACGAGAGAGGCTGGATCAATGCAATCAGGCAAACCGGTGCCGGGCCACAGGACCTCCGATCTTTGCGACCGCCATGGGGACGAGGCGCGGGTTTGCAGGTCGGCTCTGGCGTCCTACGGAGGTCGCGACGCGGCCTCGGGAAGCATGGCGTGCGTACGCGTCTTCGAGGATGCGGCCCTCGTCCGAAACCAGTTGGAGCAGCCGGGAGAAGGGCGCATCCTGGTCGTCGACGCCGGCGCATCGCTGCGAGTGGCAGTCCTCGGGGATCGGATGGCGCGCCTGGGCTCGGACAACGGCTGGCGCGGCGTCGTCATCAACGGCGCGGTGCGTGACGCGGATCGTCTTGCAGCGATGGACATCGCCATCTTCGCGCTGGGTACCGCGCCCGCGCGCGGCGGCAACTCGGGTGCGGGCGAATGCGGCGCCAAAGTGAGCTTCGGCGAGATCGAATTCGTCCCGGGACACTTCATCTGCCTCGACCACGACGGGGTCGTCGTATTGCCGCGTGCACCCTTGGCAAATTGAGCCGCATTCAAGGCGTCGCAGCTTCGATGGGATGACTGCCCTGGCCCTGGGAGCGGCGCCGGGCCTCGCTGCGGTAGTCGTTGAAGATCGCCGCGATCAGCGCCTCCATCGTCGGGTAGTACTCGCAGGTCGAGCTGACCGCGACGCCCGCGCGCTCGGAAAGGTCTGCACCGTCAGGGCATCTCGGCGCTCACGCACGAAGGGTTCGCGCCTTCGGTCCTCTGCAAGCGGATGATCGAACTGGCGGCTGGCTCGCTGAAGTTGGTCGTGCGCGACTGAACGGGGTTGCTGGCTCCAACAATTGCCGTGATCTGGTGCCACGGCCATGCGCCCTTGGCTCATACGCTGCGTACATCGCACACCGCATGAACCGAAGCCCGCATGGAGACCACCGCATGAGCACCAATCA
Source organism: Variovorax humicola (assembly GCF_037889915.1). NCBI lineage: Bacteria > Pseudomonadati > Pseudomonadota > Betaproteobacteria > Burkholderiales > Comamonadaceae > Variovorax > Variovorax humicola. The sequence goes on from NZ_JBBKZV010000026.1 coordinate 53,504, forward strand.
CACCACCCCGCCCGACGCCCGATTCCTGCAAGCGTTCGCAGACGCCTGGAACGCGCACGACATCGACGCACTGATGTCCTTCATGGCAGACACCTGCGAGTTCCACGCCGTGGGCGGCGCCGAACTCCTCGGCCGCAGTTTCATCGGCCGCCAGGCCGTGCGCGAGGGCTTCGAACTCGCCTGGAAGAACTTCCCGGATGCCGCCTGGCTGGACGGCGACCACTTCGTCAGCGGCGACCGCGGCGTGTCGGAGTCGACCTTCCGCGGCACCCGGGCCGATGGCTCGCGCATCGAAGCGCGCATGGTCGACGTCTTCACGTTCCGCGATGGCCGCATCGCTGTGAAGAACGCCTATCGCAAGGATCGCCCGGCCGTAGCGGCCGTGTGATCGCTGGAGTCCATCATGGAAATGAGCGCCCGGCACTTTTCGCCCCTCACCCCTTACGACCCGCAGTACGACCCGCTGGTGGCGTCGAACCCGGGCCGGGGGCGCAACTACGCTCCGACCTACTGGGTCGGCACGGCCGGCACGCCGCCGCCGGACGATGGCCCCATCCTGGGCGACACTGACGCCGACGTGGTCATCGTCGGCTCGGGATTCACCGGCCTCGCCACCGCGCTCTTCCTGGCGCGCGAGCACGGTATTCGTGCAACCGTGCTGGAAGCCAATCAGAGCATCTGGGGCTGCACCAGCCGCAACGGCGGCCAGGGCCAGAACGCCAGCGGCCGGCTGTACCGCTCACAATGGATCGAGCGCTGGGGCAAGCAGACGGCGCTCAAGCTCGACGCGGAAATCCGCGAAGGCTTCGAGACCTTCAAGAGCCTGGTGGCCCAGGTGCCGTGCGACGCGCAGCCCGGCGGCCACTTCTATGTGGCGCACCGCGAACACAAGATGGAGTTCCTGCGCAACGAGGCAAGAACAATGCGCGAGGTGTTCGGCTACGACACGCGCATGCTCAGTGCAGAGGACCTGCGCGCCAACTACTTCAACGAGGCCGAGGCTTGCGGCGCCATGCTCGAACCTGACGGCGTCGGCGTGCATCCGCTCAAGCTCGCGCACGGCTACCTGCGCATGGCGCGTGACTTGGGCGTCAAGGTGCATCCGTCCAGTCCGGTGATCGGCATGGAAACGCGCAACGGCGTCCACTACCTGAAGACGCCGACTGGCACCGTGCGCGCCCGCGCCGTCGGCCTGGCGACCGGCGGCTACACGAGCAACGGCCTGCACAAGAGCCTGGACTCGAAGATCATGCCGATCCTGTCGAACTCGCTGGTGACACGTCCGCTCACGCCCGAGGAACTGGAAGCGACCAACTTCCGCACCACGACTTTCATCACCGACACGCGCACGCTGCGCTTCTACTACCGCAAGCTGCCCGACAACCGTGTCCAGATCGGCAGCCGCAGCGCCATCACCGGTGCCGACGCGCCCGATCCACGCCACATGCAGATGCTCGTGTCCGGGCTGCATCGCAAGTTCCCGGCCCTGAAGGGCATCGGCATCGACTACTCGTGGTGGGGCTGGGTGGACGTGAGCCACGACATGATGCCGCGCGTGATGCAGCCCGACCCGAAGGAGAGCGTGTTCTACGCACTGGGCTATGGCGGCAACGGCGTGAGTTTTTCTGCCCACGCCGGCCGTCGAATGGCCGAGCGGATTGCCGGCAAAAAGAGCAAAGTATTCGAATTGCCGATATACAGCTCGCCGCTGCCCTATCCCAATGTGCTCAACCTGGTCGAGTCGCGCGCTTTTGCACCGTTTCGCCGGCTTGGCCAGCGCGCGCTTTATCACTGGTACCACGCCCGCGACGAGCGGCGCTAGCCCTATCGACAGCGAGAGAGACAGCGACAGCGGGGCCGATTGAGCCCCCATCGGGCCAGGCCGGGTGCACACGCGCCGCCCTGCCCCGGACATGAACGCAAGCAGGAGACATTCATGCAACCGCAAAACGATTCGAAGTCTTCCTCGGGGCTGCAGTGCAGCCTCAAGCAAAGACACATGACGATGATCGCCCTGGGCGGGGTCATCGGGGCCGGACTGTTCGTCGGCAGTTCCGTGGTGATCCAGTCGGCCGGCCCGGCCGCCATCCTCTCGTTCCTGCTCACCGGCGGACTCGTCGTGCTGGTCATGCGAATGCTGGGTGAAATGGCGGTCGCCATGCCGGCCGTCGGCTCTTTCTACGAGTACGCGCGGCTCGCCTTTTCCGACCGGCCATCGGGCGGTGCGCTGGCAGGCTTTCTCACCGGATGGATGTACTGGTACTTCTGGGTGATCGTCGTGGCGGTCGAGACCGTGGCCGGCGCCAAGCTGGTCTCCTTCTGGCTGCCGGACGTGCCGCAGTGGGTGCTGGGGCTGGGGCTGATCGTGTTGCTCACCATGACCAACCTGGTCTCGGTGAAGTCCTATGGCGAGTTCGAGTTCTGGTTCGCCTCGATCAAGGTCGCGGCCATCATCGTGTTCCTCTTCCTGGCGACGCTCTTCGTCCTGGGCATGTGGCCCACGAGTGCGACCGGCACCCACTCGCCCGGCTTCTTCAACTTCACGGCACACGGCGGATTTGCGCCGAACGGTATCGTGCCGATCCTCACCGGTGCGGTGGCGGCGACCGGCTTCTATTTCGGCGCGGAGATCGTGACGATTGCGGCCGCTGAAGCCGCGGAGCCCGAGAAGGCCGTTGCCAAGGCCACCAATTCGGTGATCACCCGCGTGCTCGTCTTCTACGTCGGCTCCATCCTGCTGGTGGTGGCCATCGTGCCCTGGAACTCGCCAGCGATCACCACGCCGTATGTCAGTGCACTGGCCGCCATGGGCATCCCCGGCGCGGCGACGGTGATGAACGCCATCGTGCTCACGGCCGTGCTCTCGGCGCTGAACTCCGGCCTCTACGCCTCCTCGCGAATGCTGTTCGCACTGACCAAGCGCGGCGATGCGCCCAAGGCCTTGACCAAGCTGAGCCGCAACGGCGTGCCGGTGCGCGCCATCCTGGTGGGCACGGTGTTCGGCTACGCCTCCGTCGTCATGTCCTACGTGTCGCCCGACCGCGTCTTCCAGTTCCTGGTCGACTCCTACGGCACCGTGGCGATCTTCGTCTACGTTCTGATCGCCGTCTCGCAACTGCGCCTGCGCGCAAGGCTGGAACGTGAGAGCCCGGAGCGCCTGCGTGTGCGGATGTGGTGCTACCCCTATCTGACCTGGGTCGCCATCGTCGGCATGGTGGGCATCGTGGTGGCGATGGCCTTCATTCCCGAGCAGCGCCAGCCCTTGCTGCTGGGCGTCGCCAGCCTGGGCGTGCTCCTTGTCGCCTACGGTGTGCGAGCCGTGTTGTGCCGCCGCGCCACCCCGGCCGTGCCGATCGTCAGAGCGCTCGAGCGCTGAAACGCCGAAGGCCGACCCCGGCCTTGGCTCCATCGAAGGTTGCGCCCTGGCTCCACAGCGTCAGGGGAGGCCTCCCTAGCATCCAAGAACCAACCCGCGCTTCCTGTTCCTGGCGCGTCAGGCGCCGCTTTTTCCCAACCGACCCCGAGACCTACTGGAGACTTCAACATGACCAAGCAAGCACCCCGTGTCGACATCCGCAGCGTTGCTGTCGGCCCCCAGAAAATGACGCCCTCCGAGGCCTTCGTCGAGACGATGGTCGCCAACGGCGTGACCGACATGTTCGGCATCATGGGCTCGGCCTTCATGGATGCGATGGACATCTTCGCGCCAGCCGGCATCCGCCTGATTCCCGTCGTGCACGAGCAGGGCGCCGGCCACATGGCCGACGGCTACGCCCGCGTGAGCGGCCGCCACGGCATGGTCATCGGGCAGAACGGCCCTGGCATCAGCAATTGCGTGACGGCCATTGCGGCGGCCTACTGGGCGCACAGTCCGGTCGTGATCGTCACGCCCGAAACCGGCACCATGGGCATGGGCCTCGGCGGCTTCCAGGAATGCAACCAGCTGCCGATGTTCCAGGAGTTCACCAAGTACCAGGGCCACGTCACGCATCCGGCGCGCATGGCCGAGTACACCGGCCGTTGCTTCGACCGCGCCATGTCCGAAATGGGTCCGACGCAGCTCAACATCCCGCGCGACTACTTCTACGGCGAGATCACCGCCGAGATCCCGAAGCCCCAGCGCCTGGACCGCGGCCCCGGCGGCGAGAAGACGCTTAACGAAGCGGCCGAACTGCTGGCCACCGCGAAGTTCCCGGTCATCATTTCCGGTGGCGGCGTGGTGATGGCCGATGCCGTCGAAGAGTGCAAGGCCCTGGCCGAACGGCTGGGCGCGCCGGTTGTCAACAGCTACCTGCACAACGACTCCTTCCCTGCGAGCCATCCGCTGTGGTGCGGCCCGCTGGGCTACCAGGGTTCCAAGGCCGCGATGAAGCTCATCGCGCAGGCTGACGTGGTGGTGGCGCTCGGCTCGCGCCTGGGCCCCTTCGGAACGCTGCCGCAGCACGGCATGGACTACTGGCCCAAGACCGCGAAAATCATCCAGATCGACGCGGACAACAAGATGCTCGGTCTGGTCAAGAAGATCTCCGTGGGTATCTGCGGCGACGCCAAGGCCGCGGCCATTGCGCTGACCGGACGCCTCGCGGACAAGACCCTGGCCTGCGACGCCACCAAGGCCGAGCGCGCCGCCAGGATCGCCAGCGAGAAGGCCGCGTGGGAAAAGGAACTCGACGAGTGGACCCACGAGAAAGACGCCTTCAGCCTCGACATGATCGAGGAACAGAAGAAAGAAAAGACGCCTTTCGGCGGCCACTACCTCCACCCGCGCCAGGTCCTGCGCGAGCTGGAAAAAGCCATGCCCGCGGATGTGATGGTTTCCACCGACATCGGCAACATCAACTCCGTGGCGAACAGCTACCTGCGCTTCGAAAAGCCGCGCAGCTTCTTCGCCGCGATGAGCTTCGGCAACTGCGGATATGCCTTCCCGACCATCATCGGCGCCAAGGTGGCCGCGCCGCATAGGCCCGCGGTGTCCTATGCGGGTGACGGCGCCTGGGGCATGAGCCTGATGGAAACCATGACCTGCGTGCGCCACGACATCCCGGTGACCGCCGTCGTGTTTCACAACCGCCAATGGGGGGCGGAGAAGAAGAACCAGGTCGACTTCTATAACCGGCGTTTCGTGGCGGGCGAACTCGACAACCAGAGCTTCGCGGAGATTGCACGCGCCATGGGCGCCGAGGGCATCACCGTCGACAAGCTGGAAGACGTGGGTCCGGCGCTCAAGAAGGCCATCGACATGCAGATGAATGAAGGCAAGACCTGCATCGTCGAGATCATGTGCACGCGCGAACTGGGCGACCCATTCCGTCGCGATGCCCTGGCCAAGCCGGTGCGCCTGCTCGAGAAGTACAAGGACTACGTCTGACACCGTAGACACGCCCCTGCGGGGTGCCCACCCTTTCCGCCACCCGGAAAGGGCCGGGATGGGCCTGGCCTGCCGCTTCCCATCCCGGCCCTTCCCGCTGTGTTCTACGTGACCCAACAAAGCCCAAGATGTTCAATTCCTACCTTCTGGACAGCGCAGCCGAGCCATCGGCACCACCGACTGCGGCGCCCGTGCATGCGCATCTTGCGGCGCTCGTCGCGCAGGCACGCGCCCGCGGCCCTATCGCGGTGGCGGTGGCGTATCCCTGCGACGTGGCGTCGATCGAAGCGGCGCATGCCGCCGCTCAGGCCGGGCTGATCGAGCCGGTGCTGGTCGGCCCGCGTGGCCGCATCGAGGCCGCCGCAGCCAAGGCGGGTGTATCGATCGCCGGCTACGTGCTGCAGGACACCTGCGACGATCCGAACGTGGCCGCCACCCGGGCCGCGCAACTTTGCCGCGACGGCCAGGCGGCAGCGCTCATGAAGGGCGCGCTGCACAGCGACGAACTCCTCGGCGCGGCCGTCCGCCGCGATGCGGGACTGCGCTCGGGCCGCCGTGCAAGCCATGTGTTCGTGATGGACGTGCCGGGCCTCGCGCGTCCGCTGCTCATGACGGACTGCGTGGTCAACATCGCGCCCGCGCTGATGGACAAGCGCGACATCGCGCAGAACGCCATCGACCTCGCGGTCGCGCTGGGCATCGAGGTACCGCGCGTGGCGATCCTGTCGGCCGTGGAGACCGTGAACCCGGCCATCCCCGGCACCATCGACGCGGCGGCGCTTTGCAAGATGGCCGATCGCGGCCAGATCCGCGGTGGACTGGTCGACGGGCCCCTCGCGTTCGACAACGCGATTTCGCTGGCGTCGGCGCGCAACAAGGGCATCGTGTCGCAGGTGGCGGGCCGGCCCGACGTGCTGCTCATGCCAAGCCTCGAGGCCGGCAACATGATCTACAAGGAACTCGTCTACCTGGCCGGCGCCGAATGCGCGGGCCTGGTGCTGGGCATGCGCGTGCCCATCGTTCTCACCAGCCGCTCGGATTCCGTGGCCAGCCGCGTCGCCTCATGCGCGCTGGCGGTGTTGATGAGCTGCGAGTCGGCCCCCGGCCGGCTGGCCTCGATGGAGCAAGCCGCATGACCAGTGCATCCGTTGCCCTGGAGCGCCAGGGCGTCCTTCGCCGCGCGACCCACCTCACGCCGGGCATTGCGCTCGCTGGCGTGGTGGCGATGGCAGCGACCTTCGTCTCCACGATGCATGGTGGCCCGCAGTTTCTCTATGCGCTGTTCTTCGGCGTGGCCTTTCACTATCTGAGCCAGGACGTGAAGGCCAAACCGGGCATCGACTTCTGCTCGCGCGGCGTGCTGCGCCTGGGCGTGGGTTTGCTCGGTGCGCGCATCACGGCGGCGCAGATCGCGGGGCTCGGCTGGAGCACGGCGCTCATCGTCATCGCGGCGGTCGTCACCACGCTGATGTGCGGCGTGCTGCTGGGCAGGAAGCTGGGGCTGACGCGCGCGCAGAGCGTGCTGTCCGGTGGCGCGGTCGCCATCTGCGGGGCGTCGGCGGCCCTGGCCATCTCGGCAGTACTGCCGCGAGAGAAGGAAGGCGATCGCTTCACGCTCATGGTGGTGGTCACAGTCACCGTGCTGTCGACGCTGGCGATGGTGATCTACCCGCTGATCGCGCAGCTGCTGCACCTCTCGCCTGCACTGGCAGGCCTCTTCATCGGCGGCACCATCCATGACGTGGCGCAGGTGGTCGGCGCGGGGTACACGCTCGGCCACGAAGCCGGGGACTACGCGACCATCGTCAAACTGTTCCGCGTGGCGATGCTGACGGTGGTCGTGGTCGTGGTCTCCAGCGCCTTCAAGAAGCAGCGCGAGCGGGCACAGGCCCAGCACGCCACGGGCCGCGCGCCCGCCAGGCAGGCGCTCGTGCCCTGGTTCCTGTGGCTCTTCGTCGCAATGGTGGCCGTCAATTCGTTGAACCTGATGTCCCCGATGGTGTTGAACGGCATCAACGACGCGTCGCGCGCCTGCCTGGTGCTGGCCATCTCCGCCCTGGGCATCAAGACCTCTTTCGCGCAACTGGCCCGCGCAGGGTGGAAGCCCTTCGTGCTGCTGGCGGTCGAGACCGTCTGGATGGCTGCCTTCGTTCTGGCAGCGGTCATGTTGCGTCCGGCATGACCATGGAACCCACCATGACCGAACTGAGCGCCGCCCGACCCGACCGAATGATCTCCGTGCGCGAGGTGTTCGGCATCGACACCGACCTGCGCGTGCCGGCCTTTGCCGAGGGCGAAGAGCACGTGCCCGAGATCGACCACGCCTACCGCTTCAACCCCGACGTCACGCTGGCGCTGCTTGCCGGCTTTTCGCGCGGCCGGCGCGTGATGGTGCAGGGGCTGCATGGCACGGGCAAGTCCAGCCACATCGAGCAGGTGGCGGCGCGGCTGAACTGGCCGTGCGTGCGCGTCAACCTCGACGGCCACGTGAGCCGGCTGGATCTGGTCGGCAAGGACGCGGTCGTGCTGCGCGAAGGAAAGCAGGTGACCGAGTTCCAGGAAGGCATCGTGCCGTGGGCACTGCAACGCCCGGTGGCGCTCATCTTCGACGAGTACGACGCCGGCCGGCCCGACGTGATGTTCGTCATCCAGCGCATCCTGGAGCGCGACGGCAAGCTGACGCTGATGGACCAGAACCGCGTCGTCAGTCCGCATCCGGGCTTTCGGCTCTTCGCCACGGCCAACACGGTGGGGCTGGGCAATCTGAGCGGCCTCTACCACGGCGCGCAACGGCTCAACCACGCGCAGATCGATCGCTGGAACATCGTCGCGACACTGAACTACCTGCCGCGCCCCGAAGAGATCGCCATTGTGCAGGCGCGCGTGCCGCAGTTTGCCGACGCCGCCGGCCGCAAGCTCATCGATTCGATGGTGGCCGTCGCCGAGCTCACGCGCAACGGCTTTGCCGCGGGCGACCTGTCGACGCTGATGTCGCCGCGCACCGTCATCACGTGGGCGGAAAACATGGAGATCTTCCGCGACCCGGCGCTGGCCTTCCGGCTTTCGTTCGTCAACAAGTGCGATGAGGCCGAGCGTGCCATCGTGGCCGAGTATTTCCAGCGCTGCTTCGATCGCGAGCTCGACGAGTCGCACCAGCTTGCGATGCAGGCGGGGTGATCCGGTGAGCGTGACACGGGCCTCCGCTCGCCACCAGCAGAAGGTCGATGAACTCTGCGCGGCCTCGATGAGGGCAGAAAGCGGCGATGCGGCATTGCACTTTCGCGGGCGTCGGCTGTTTCGTGGGAACGAGGCGTTGCCGGTGCATGCTGCGCACCTGCATCCCTCGCCCGAACACGACGACTTCGGGTCTTTCCGAGGCGCGGCGGACGGCATGGCGCTGCGCCTCACGTCGTCCGATGCCGTCTTGCACAAGCACCTGTGTCCCGCTGACGCGGTCGCGCGCACGGTGTTCGAACTGCTGGAGCAGATTCGCGTGGAGGCAATGGCGCCGGGGAACATGCCGGGGCTGTTGCGCAACCTGCGGCATCGCCACGAACAGTGGTCGCTGGCCTTTCACCATAGCGGCCTGACCGAGACGGCGACGGGGCTTCTGCTGTACACGGTGGCGCAGGTCTGTCGTGCACGCGTGACGGCACAACCCGTGGTCGACGCCACCGAAGGCGTGATCGAGGCCACGCGCATGGCCCTGGCGCCGATGCTGGGCCAGGACCTTGCGGGCCTGCGTCGTCATCGCGCCGACCAGGCGGCCTACGCGCGGCATGCGCTAGCCATCGCCCGTGCAGTCGCGCAGGCCTTCCACGCAGCCCGCGCCGCCGACGAAGACGACGACGCGTCCGGCCGCGATCATGAACAGGACGAGCGCGGACTCTTCAGCCTCTGGATGGACTTCGAAGGCGAACCCGACGATGGCGTGACCGCGGCGAGCAGCGGCCACAGCCGCGTGCTCGACGAAGCCGACGATGGCTACCGCGTCTTCACCACCGCCTACGACGTCGAAGTGAAGGCAGCGACGCTGGTGCGCGCCGCGCTCTTGACTGAATACCGCGAGCGACTCGATCGCCGCATCGCCCGGCAGGGCCTCAACGTCGCGCGCCTGGCACGCCAACTCAAGGCAGTGTTTGCCGTCGACTCGCGCAACGAATGGGAAGGCTCGCAGGAAGAAGGCAGCATCGACGGACGTCGGTTGTCGCAACTCATCGCCTCGCCGACAGAGCGGCGCCTGTTCCGCATCGAGCGACAGGAACCCGCGGCCGATGGCGTGGTCAGCTTCCTCGTCGACTGCTCGGGTTCGATGAAGCAGCACGTCGAAACGGTGGCCATGCTCGTCGACGTGTTCGCGCGCGCCCTCGAACAGGCGGGCGTCGCCAGCGAAGTGCTCGGCTTCACGACCGGGGCGTGGAACGGCGGTCGGGCTCTGCGCGATTGGCAGCGTGCACGCCGACCCGCGCATCCCGGCCGGCTCAACGAGGCGTGCCACATGGTCTTCAAGGACGCGGACACACCGTGGCGCCGTGCGCGGCCCGACATCGCGGCGCTGCTGAAGTCCGACCTTTTCCGCGAAGGCGTCGACGGTGAAGCGATCGACTGGGCATGCGCGCGCCTGCGGGGCCGCAGCGAGGGACGGCGCCTCCTGATCGTGATCTCCGACGGAAGCCCCATGGACAGCGCGACCCAGTTGGCCAACGACGCGCACTACCTCGACCACCATCTGCGCGAAGTGGTCGCGCGGCATGCGCAGCAGGGCGGCGTGGAGGTCTATGGTGTGGGCGTGGGCCTGGACCTGAGCCCCTACTACCGCCGCAACAGGGTGATCGACGCGGTGGCCCCGCTGCGCAACGAAGTGTTCAGCGAGATCGTCGCCATGATCGCGCGGCGCTGAATTTCAGCGCCTGTGCTCGAAGCCGCGCACCAGCTCGGCGAGCAGCTTGACCCCCGGTTCGATGGCCGCCGGCACGATGGACGAGTAACCCATTCGAAAGTGCTGCTGCGGCGGCGGCTCGGTCATGAAGAACACCTCGCCCGGCTCGATCAGCACCCCGCGGTCGCGCGCCTGCGCGGCCAGTTCCTTGGCATCGAAACGCTCCGGCAAGGAAACCCAGCATGAACCGCCGCCCGAGGCCGGCATCACCGTGCATTGCGGCATGTACTGCGCCAGCGCCGCGCGCAGCAAGTCCGAGCGCTCGCGTTGCGCGGTGGCAAGCCGTCGCTGCAGCGCGTCGTAGTGCCCCAGCGACAGGAACAAGGCAAATGCACGCTGGATCAGGGCGGGAGGATGGCGCAGCATCAATCGGCGCAGTGCGCGCAGTTCGGTGATCAGTTCTGCCGGGCCGACCACGTAGCCCATGCGCAGTCCGGGTGCCAGCGTCTTGGACAGGCTGCCCACGTAGATGACGCGGTTGCTGCGGTCCAGGCTCTTGAGCGCGGGAATCGGCTCGCCGTCGAAACGGTTCTCGCTCTCGTAGTCGTCCTCGATGACGATGAAGTCGGCGTCATCGGCCATCTTCAGCAAGGCCTCCCGGCGCGCGAGCGGCATCGTCACCGTGCTGGGGCACTGGTGGTTGGGCGTGGCGTAGACGAAATCAAGATCGCGCAGCGCTTGCGTCACCGGCAGGCCTTCCGCATCGACCGCCAGCGGCCTCAGCTGCGACGTGCGGCTCGCGAAAATGTTGCGTGCGTCGGGGTAGCCGGGTTCCTCCATGCCCACGCGCGTGCCTTCGCGCACCAGCAGGTCGGCAATCATGTAGAGCGCGTGCTGCGCGCCGACCGTGATGACGATCTCGTCGGCCGACGCCCACACGCCGCGCCGGGGCAGCACTCGCGTGCGAATCTGCTGCACCAGCGATTCGTCGTCGCGCGAGATCTGATCGGGCGCCCAGTCGCGAATGTCGAGCACGCTCAAGCTCTTGATGCAGCACTCGCGCCAATCGGCCGTAGGGAACAGCGCGGCGTCGAACTGGCCGTACAGAAAGGGATGGGGGTACTTCTGCCAGTCCGAGGGCTTGACGATGCTGCGCTGGCGCGAGGGATGCAGCCGGAAGCGCCCAGCCCAGTCCGTCGCCTGGATCTCGTCCTGCGCCGGCCGCGCGCGCAAGCCGAGCCGCGCGGCCACCATGTCGGTGTTCACGAAATGGCCGCTGCGCTGGCGCGACACCAGGTAGCCCTCGTCCGCCAGTTGCTGGTAGGCCAGCACCACCGTGTTGCGCGCGACGCCAAGCTGCTCGGCCATCTCGCGGCTCGATGGAATCGGCACGCCGGCCGGCAGTTGACCGTCGAGGATCGACGCCACCAGCATCTCTCGGATCTGCCCCTGCAGGCTCATGTTCTCGCGTGCCGAGCGCTGCAGCAGCTGCTTCCACATCACGTCTTTCAGGTGTTGTGCCATTCGTCGCCCTATTTCGTTCAAGCCAGCATGGTGCCTTGGTATCAGCGATTAAGCACATCTGGCACCACTGGCCGCAAGCCCTCGTGAAGACACTGCCGTTGACCCCTCACCACAACGGAGACATCGATGCGAACCCTCAAGCAACTTTTCAGCCGGTGCGCCCTCGCATTCGGCATGGTATCGGCCGTGAGCGGCGCGGGCCCTGCGCTCGCGCAATCCCGCGAAGTGACCGTCGCCTACCAGCAGATCGCCGGCCCGATGATCGTCGCCATGACCAGCGGCACGATCGAGAAATCGACCGGCTACAAGATCAACTGGCGGCAATTCGAATCGGGCGCCAAGGTGGCCACCGCCATGGCGTCGGGCGACGTGCAAATCGGCGTCATCGGTTCCAGCCCGCTGGCTGCGGCCGTGAGCCGCGGACTGGACCTGCAGCTGTTCTGGATCCTGGACGACATCAACGAGGCCGAGGCACTGGTGGTGCGCAATGGCTCGGGCATCGACAAGCCCACCGACCTCAAGGGCAAGAAGCTGGGTGTGCCCTTCGTATCGACGACGCATTTCCACACCATGTTCGCGCTGGAGCAATGGGGACTGAAGCCCAGCGAGGTGCAGTTGCTGAACATGCAGCCCAACCAGGTCGCGGCGGCCTGGGAGCGCGGCGACATCGATGCGGCATTCGTGTGGGACCCGGCGCTCGCGCGCATCAAGCAGACCGGCAAGGTCCTCATCACGTCGGGTGAGCTGAGCAAGAAGGGCAAGGCGACCTTCGACGGCATGGCCGTGAGCCGTCCCTTCGCCGAGGCGAATGCGGACTTCATGGCGAAGTTCGTCAAGGCCGTGGCCGATGCGGATGCCGCCTACCGCGCCAATCCGGCCGCATGGGGCCCCGAGTCGGCGCCCGCCAAGGCCATCGCCGGCAAGATCGGCGGCGACGCCAAGGCCAGTTCCGACGCGCTCAAGCTCTACGCCTATCCGAGCGCGGAACAGCAGGCGTCGCCCGCGTGGCTCGGCGGCGGACAGGCCGGCGGCGCCGCCAAAGCCCTGAAGGCGACGGCGGACTTCCTGCTCGAGCAAAAGCGCATCGACGCGGTGTCGGGCGACTACAGCAAGTTCGTCACCGCGAAGTACGCCGAAGCGGCGCTGCAGCTCAAGTAAGCGGACACCTCAAGGAGACATCCCATGGCAATGGAACAACTCCAGGTCAAGGACGTGAGCGTCACCTATCCGGGGCGCACGCGCACCGAGCAGGTCCACGCACTCGATCACATCGACCTGACCATCAACCGCGGCGATTTCGTCGTGGCGCTCGGCGCGTCGGGCTGCGGCAAGACCACGCTGCTCAGCCTCATGGCGGGCTTCATCTCGGCATCGAGCGGCGATCTGCTGCTGGGCGGCCGGGCGATCCAGGGGCCGGGCTCCGACCGCGGCGTCGTTTTCCAGAAGCATGCGCTGCTGCCCTGGCTCAGCGTGATGGAGAACACCGAGTTCGGGCTCAAGCTGCAGGGCGTGCCCAAGGCCGAGCGGCGCGACCGGGCGGCCCGAAATCTGGCGCTCGTCGGGTTGCAGGACTTCCACAAGCACATGATCTACCAGCTCTCGGGCGGCATGCAGCAACGCGTGGGCATTGCACGCGCCTTGACCTGCAATCCGGCCATGCTGCTGATGGACGAGCCGATGGCTGCGCTCGACGCGCTGACACGCGAGACCATCCAGGAGCTTCTGCTGGACGTGTGGCAGAAGACGCAAAAGATGTTCTTCTTCATCACGCACAGCGTGGAAGAGGCGCTGTTCCTCGCCAGCCACCTGATCGTGATGTCGCCCCGTCCCGGCCGCATCACCCACCGGTACGAACTCGACTTCAACAAGCGCTTCCTGCAAACGCGAGACGCGCGAGCCGTCAAGTCCAGCCCCGATTTCATCCAGATGCGCGAGACGGTGCTCGGCATCATCTACGGCGACGAACGTGCCGGCGAAGCACAAAAGGAGTTGAGCCATGTCTGACATTGCCATCAAGGCGCCGCACGGCGGCAGCTTCATCACGCGCACATTTGCCAAGCGCTCGGTGCGCCCGGGCGAGCAGTTCGGCGCACCGGGCCAGGGTCGGGCCGGCGCCATCGCCACGGGCACGGTGATCGTCACGCTCGCCCTGTGGGTGCTCGTCACCAACATGGGCTGGGTCAAGCCGCTCTTCCTGCCGTCGCCGCAGGCGGTGTTCGCGAAGTTCATGCAGGTAGCGACCGAGGGCTTTGCGGGCGCCACCCTGTTCGAGCACACGTGGACGAGCCTGTACCGCGTGTTCGGTGCCTTCTCGCTGGCCTGCCTCACCGCGATCCCTATCGGCGTGATGATGGGCGTGAGCCGGGTCGCGCGCGGCATCTTCGATCCACTGATCGAGTTCTACCGGCCGCTGCCGCCGCTGGCCTACCTGCCGATGGTCATCATCTGGTTCGGCATCGGCGAGTTCTCCAAGCTCTACCTGATCTTCCTGGCCATCTTCGCGCCCATGGCGATTGCCGCGCGCTCGGGCGTACGCTCGGTGTCCACCGAGCAGATCCACGCGGCCTACTCGATGGGCGCGACGCGTTCACAGGTGATCTGGCATGTGATCCTGAAGTCGGCCCTGCCGGAGATCTTCACGGGCATGCGCATCGGCATCGGCGTGGGCTGGACCACGCTGGTGGCGGGTGAGATGGTGGCCTCGAACCGCGGGTTGGGCTTCATGGTGCTCAACGCGGCGGAGTTCCTGGCGAGCGATGTGGTCATCATGGGGATCATCGTGATCGGCCTGTTCGCCTTCAGCTTCGACGCGCTGATGCGTCATCTCGAAAAGGTGCTGGTGCCCTGGAAGGGCAAGGTGTAGGGCCCAAGCCGGTCGCACAGGAGCAGCAACATGGACGCGATGCAGGTGGTGTTGTTCCTGGCGTGCGTGGGCATAGCGACCTGCGCGCAGTCGCTCACGGGCTTTGCCTTCGGGCTGATCCTGCTGGGACTTGTCGGGGTGCTTCACCTCGCGCCGCTGGCCGACGCGGCCAACGTCGCCAGCGTGCTGACGCTGGTGCAGGCTTCGGTCGTCCTCAGGGGATCGCGAAAGTCCATCGACCTGGCGACGCTGCGCGACACGGCGCTGGGCAGCGGCGTCGGCGTGGTGATCGGCGTCTTCCTGCTCGGCTGGCTCAGCGGCAATGTCGTGTTGCTGCTGCGCGTGCTGCTCGGTATCACGATCCTCGCCTGCGCCACAGCACTTGTGGCGCGCTCGGCGCCCTTGCGCGAACGCTCGTCGCGCACCAGTTTTTGTGCGTTCGGCCTGGCGTCGGGGCTGATGAGCGGGCTTTTTTCAAGTGCAGGTCCCCCGCTGGTCTACCAGTTCTATCGGCAGCCCATGAATCCGCTCGCCGTGCGGCAGACGCTCGTCATGATCTTCGCCTTCAACGCACTGCTGCGGCTGGCGATGACGGTGCCGACGGGCCAGTTCAGCACCCATGCGGCAGGGCTCAGCCTGCTGGCGATGCCCGTGGTGCTGGTGTTGACCTGGCTCATCAAGCGCCACCCGCCCGACTGGTCATCGCGGACCGTGCGCGGGCTGGTGTGTGCGCTGCTCGTGCTGGCCGGCCTTGGCTTGGTCGTGCCGGTTGCAGCGACCTATGCGCGCAACCTGAGCTGAATTCAAGGACGCATCGTCAGCGCCACGAAGGCCCGCGGGTTCAGACTCGATTCCGTCCCGCACGAGGCTGAAGTCTTGTTCGGGTGTCGCCTCGAGAGTTCGTCGCCCGCCAACGCCGGAACAATCCGGCGTCTTACGGACTCACGCGATAGAAGTAGTACGTGGCCGTGTAGGGCACGCGCGCGATCTTCGCGGCATTCGCCGCCTCGCAACGCTCGGTGGGTGCGATACCCCCGACCGTCCTCACCCGTTGGATGCTTGCCGCTTGAGCGAAGGTCCCCGTGCCACTGGACGATTTGGCTGTCAGCAGCAGCCAGGGGATCGCCGCCGGGTCCGGCCCCGGATCGCTCGCCTTCACCTGTCCGACGACCTTGCTTCCGTCGACAGACTCCCACGTCGGTCCGGCGTAGTGCTTGCCGAGCGCGCGGCCCGATCGATCGCTGAGTGTGGCCTCGGGCGCGCGGAAGGTCCACGCGAAGGCCGACGATTCACCGGGCCTGGGCGCGCATTCATAGATCTGCACGCCCGTGGCCAGTGCCTCGACGAATGCGATCTGACCTGCCGGCGCCCGTAGCGGCGCGGGAAGATCTGCCGGGATCGTGACCGGGCTCATAGCACAGCCGGCCACCGCGAACAACGCCGTCGCCGAGACGAGGACGTTCGAATGGAATGTCTGCATGGTGGGTCTTCCTCGAACGAGCCCTTCATCCCAGTATCTGGAAGTCGAGCGAGAAGGTTCCTGATGCTGCCGAATCAACTTTATCACCGCGTCGCGCAATCGCATCGCCGAGCGACTTCCTTGTCGCGCGCGGCGTGTTCACCTCGGTGCCCGACCTCGAGAGAACACGCATGCGCTACATCCGCAAAGTATGACAACGAGCAACCCGACCCGTGAAGTGGATGTACTTCGGCCCGGCACGGCGATCGCCGGCGACCACTAGTCCCAGCCTGGCAGGCCCTGCAGGGCATCGTTGGGCCGCCCGACAATATCGACGCCCACGATCTCGTTCAGACCCGGCACGGCCTTGACGTCACAAACGATCTCCCAGCTGTGGCTCTCGGTGCGCCGCAATATGCAAACTTCCTCGCCGGCAGCAACAAGATTGGCACATTCGCCGACGCTGATGCGCCGTGCCGCGCCAAGCGACAGTTCTTTCGAGCCGAACTCCTGATCCTTCACCGTGTGAATGGCGACGAGATCGATCTTGCCGCCGCTGTGGTGAACAGCCGTGATTGCGTGCTGGGCCATCTTCAACCTCCATGGGTGGGTACCGCAGTATGCGAGTATTTTCAGGATGGTCGTGCCAATGGACTCATCGGCGGCTTGACCTCGGCGCCACGCCAGGCTGCAACGGGCTCCTAATCCACCTGGATGTTTCGTGCCTTGACCAGCGCATTGACTCGAGCGCTTTCGTCCTGCACGAACTTCGCGAACGATTCGGGCGACGTGCCAGCGGGCACGAGCCCAAGCTGCAGCAGCTTGTCGTTGACCTTCGGGTCGCTCACGGACGCCTGCACCGCCTTGCCCAGCTTCTGCACGATGTCCGGCGGCGTGCCCTTGGGCAGGAACACGCCGTTCCATTCGACGACGTTGTAGCCGGGCAGGCCCGACTCCGCGAGGGTCGGCGTATCGGGCAGGCTGGGCACGCGCTTGGCCGAGCTGACGGCCAGCGCACGCAGCTTGCCTGACTTGACGTAGCTCAAGGTCGACGCGACGTTGCCGAAATAGGTCGACACCTGCTGGCCCATGAGGTCCGTCAGGGCCGGCGCGCCGCCCTTGTACGGCACATGCAGCAGGCCGATCTTCGCCTGCTCGTTCAGCGCCTCGCCCGCGAGGTGCGAGCCGGTGCCGCCACCTGCCGACGCAAAGGTCAGCTTGCCCGGATTCCTGCGCGCGAAGTCGAGGAACTCCGCAACATTCTTGTAGGGCGCGCTCGCGGGCACCACGAGAATCTGCGGCGCCGTGGCCACCAGCGAGACGGGGATGAAATCCTTCGCCGCGTCGAAGGGCAGCTTGCGCAGCGACGGATTGACCGAGAAGGCCGAGGCGTCGTACAGCACGGTGTAGCCGTCGGCGGGCGCCTTGGCCACATTGTCCGCGCCGATCACGCCACCGGCGCCGGGCTTGTTGTCGATGACGATCTGCTGGCCCAGCGCGACGCTCATCTGTTGCGCGACGATGCGCGCGGTGCTGTCCGCGCCGCCGCCTGCCGCATAGGGCACAACCATGCGGATGGGCTTGTCGGGCCAGGCTGCCGAGGCCAGCAAGGGAACGCAGGCCGCAAGGGCCGCGACGGACTTCAGGAGGTTTTTCGTCATGGGATGTCCCGGTTTCTGGTTTCAGAAAAATTGGTAGAGCTGTGCGGGGTTCTCGACCAGCACGCGGTGCCGCATGGATTCGTCGGGAACCCATCGCGCGAGCAGATCGAACAGCGCGGCATCGTCCGGCTTGTCGGTCGGTTCGGTCGAGTGCGGCCAATCGCTGCCCCAGACCAGGCGATCGGCAGCTTGATCGACCCAGCGTTGGGCGATCGCATCGGTATCGGCATAGCCGGCTTCGGCACCGACCGCCGAGTTGAGATAGGCGCCCGACAGCTTGATCCAGGTGCGCCCGTTGTCGAGCAGCCGGCTCACGACCGCGAAGGCGGGATGCGCTTGCGGTTCGGGCTGCGGCAGGCGGGCCAGGTGGTCGAACACCACCGTGCCGGGCAGGCGCGCCAGCAGCGGCGCGTGCTCGGCGATCTGGTCCGCGCTCCAGTGCAACTGCACATGCCAGCCGAGCGCATGCACCCGTTGGGCCAGCGGCTCGACCATCGAGAAGTCGACGGCGGCATGGGTGGCCGTGTAGAGCGTGAACCGGATGCCGCGGATGCCGCCGGCATGCAGGCGTTGGAGTTCGTGGTCCGTTACGTCGGGCCGGACCACGGCGATGCCGCGCGCCTGTTGCAGCCCGAGCGCTGCGATCGCCGCCAGCGTGACCGTGTTGTCGGTGCCATGCACGCGGGGCTGCACGATGACCGCGCGCCGGGTGCCGATGCGTCGTTGCAGCGCGCGGTAGTCGTCGACGGTGGCGTGCTCGACGAGGGCGTCCGGTGCGCCGATGGTAGCGAAGCGGCGGTCATGGACGTGCATGTGCGCATCGCAGGCGCCGTACGGCACGGCGGTGCGCGGACTGCCGGTGCCGCTGCTGTTGGGGAAGGGGCATGGGGCGCTCATCAGGCGTCCGCGTCGCAGCCTTGTCCTTGCGAAGCGGCCACCATGGCCGTGTGCTGCCCCAGCGTCGGAGCCGCGAAAGGCCGAGGCCCAGGGGTGCGGCCGAACTTGATCGGCCGCGTGAAGCCACGGTAGGAGCCCAGCGTCGGATGGTCGAAGCTGGCCACCATGTCCTCCGCCAGTACCTGCTCGTTGTCGAACATGTCCTCGACCGTGCGTGCCGCCGCGCAAGGCACCGCTTCACCGAAGTGATCTTCCCATTCGAGCGCGGTGCGTGCGGCCAGCGCGCGGTGCAGCTTCGGCACAATCTCGGTGAAGTGCTGCGCCCGCTTGCGCACGCTGTCGTAACGCTCGTCGACGGCCAGTTCGGGCAGTCCCACCCTGTCGCACAGCGCCTTCCAGAAGTGCGGCGTGTTGGCGGAGATGTAGATGTGGCCTTCCTTCGTCGGATGGATGCCGGTGATGCCCCCGGATCGCATGTCGCGCCCCACTTCCCGGGGCTCACCCTCGGCCCACACCATGCGGGCCGACTGCATCGTGAGAGCGGCACGCAGCAGCGACACGCCGACGAACTGCCCCTGGCCGCTCTTCTCGCGCTCGTACAGCGCGGAGGCCACGCCACCCGCCACCAGCGCTGCGGCGTAGTAGTCGACCACCGAGCCATAGAGGATCTCGGGTGGTTCGCCGCGCTTGCCCTGCAAGGCGCACATGCCGGTCATGGTCTGCAACACCTGGTCGTAGCCAGCCTTGTCCTTCATCGGGCCGGTCTCGCCGTAGCCAGTCACGCTGCAATAGATCAGCCGCGGGTTGACGACCTTGAGCTGCTCGTAGGCGATGCCCAGCCGGGGCGGCACGGTGGGCCGGAAGTTGTGAACCAGCACGTCGGCGGTGCGCACCAGGGCCATCAGTGCCGCATGGTCGTCCGGGGCCTTCAGGTCGAGCACCACGCCCAGCTTGCTGCGATTGACGCCGATGAAGGCACGGCTCTCGGCCTCCAGCGTCGACGGGTATTTGCGCAGGTTGTCGCCCGTGGGAGGCTCGATCTTGATGACTTCGGCGCCCTGGTCGGCCAGCAGCGAGCAGCCATAGGGCCCCGCGATGTAGGCGCTCAGGTCGAGCACTCGCAGTCCGGACAGCGGGCCCTTCGGTCCGGTGCGTGAGGGCAGGACCAGGTCGTTGGCGTTGGCGTTGGCGTTGGCGTTCATGTGGTCCTCAATCTGCGGTGATGTTCTGCTGCAAGGCCAGCTTCTTCCAGCGCACCACGTCGTCGGCGATCACCTTGCCGAACTGGTCGGGCGAAAGCGGCGTGGCGATCGCGCCCTCCTTGAGGAAGTTGGCCGCAAGCGCCGGCGTGGCCAGCGCCTTGTTCACGGCGCCGTTGAGCTTGCCGACGATCTCGGCCGGGGTGCCCGCGGGCGCGAGAAGGCCCCACCACAGTTCGAACTCGTAGCCCGGCACGGCCGTGGCCATCGGCGTGAGGTCGGGCGCGATCGCGCTGGGCCTCAGGCTCGTGATGCCGACCGCGCGCAGCTTGCCGGCGCGCACCATCGGCAGCAGCGACGGGCCGCTCGAGATCAGCAACTGCGTCTGCCCGCCAACCAGGTCGGTCACGGCCGGACCCATGCCTTTGTAGGGGATGTGCGTGATCTCGAGCTTGCCGACCTGCGCCTTCAGCAGTTCGGTGCCGAACTGGTTCACGCTGCCGGAACCCGACGAGGCGTAGTTGTACTGGTTGGGCTTGGCCTTGATGGCTGCGATCAGCTCGGTCGGCGTCTTCGCGGGGAAGTCGTTGTTCACCGCCACGATGAACGGGCCCTTGGCGAACATCGCGACCGGGGCGAAGCTCTTGCTGGGATCGTAGGGAATCCTGGGCTGCACCGCCGCGTTCGTCGTCATGCTGGACGACACGGCCACCAGCGTGTAGCCGTCCGGCGCGGCCTTGGCAACCTGGCCGGTGCCGGTGTTGCCGCTGGCGCCCGGGCGGTTGTCGATGATCACCGGCTGCTTCATCTCTTCGCCCAGTTCCCTGGCGATCTGGCGGGCGAAGGTGTCGTTCGATCCACCGGCGGGGTACGGCACGACGATGGTGATCGGCTTCGTCGGCCAGGCGCCCTGCGCGAAGCAAAGCGTGGGGAGGAGGCAGCACGCGAGCGCGATCCTGCGCAGGGGCGATGAAATGAGCTTCGGCATTCTTGTCTCTGAAGTAGTGAAGAAGGTGATCAGGCGGCCAGCAGGCCAAGGGTGCGCGCGCTGGCGACGATGGCGTGTGCGCGGCGAACGAAGGGGATGTCGATCATCTTTCCGTCGACCACGTAGGCCCCCACGCCCTTGGCGTCGGCGTCGCGCGTGGCCTCGATCACCTTGACCGCATGCGCGATCTCTTCGTCGGTGGGGCGGAACACCTCGTTGGCGATGGCGACCTGGCTGGGGTGGATGCAGGTCTTGCCGAGGAAGCCCATGCGCCGCGACAGCATCGCCTCGGCGCGGAAGCCCTCGGCGTCGCGAATGTCCGCAAACGCGCTGTCATACGCATAGATGCCGGCTTCGCCTGCCGCGATGCGGGTCGCGAACATCGCCTGCTGGATCGCAGCCGGCTCGCGGCGGGCGATGCCCAGCGGCTCGAACAGGTCGCCGAGTCCGAGTTGCAGGCCGACCACGCGTGCGTCGGCCAGCGCCAGCGCCGCGGCCATGCGCAGCGCCACAGGGGTCTCGATGTTGAGCAGCAGGCCCACCGGCTTGTCGACGCCGTTGGCCCTCTCGGCACGTTCGATCGCCGCGACGGCCGTGCGTACATGCGCGGCGCTCTCGGGCTTGGGCAGGTTGAGCAGGTGCACGCCGGATTGCACGACGGCTATCACGTCCTGCTCGAAGTGCGGCGTGTCCATGGCGTTGACGCGAACGATCACGGTCTTGCCGGTGTCGGTGGCGATGCCCTGCAGCAGTTCCCGCACCATGTCGCGAGCCTCGTCCTTGCGCGACTCGGATACGGCGTCCTCCAGGTCGAGGCAGATGCCGTCGGCGGCGCTCGCCAGCGCCTTGTTGAACAGCTCGGGGCGGGTGCCCGGTACAAACAGCTTGCTTCTCATGGAGGCAGTGTCTGCCACCAATGAAGAAAGAAAAACACATGCTTCGTACGATCAGATCATAGAAAATCTATCTTCATGGAAACAGCCTACCTGCAGAGCTTCCTTCTGGTGGTGGAGTGCGGCTCGATGTCCGAGGCGGCCCGCCGGCTCGACCTCACCCCGGCCGCGGTGGCGCAGCAGATCCGCACGCTCGAACGCGAACTCAACGCTCCCCTGCTGGCACGCGCCGGACGCACGGTGCAGCCGACGGAAGGCGGTCACCAACTTGTGCAGCGCGCGCGTGGCGTGCTGCGCGAGGTGAGCGACATCAAGGCGTTGCTGGGCAGCGACGCGGTTGGCGGCGAACTGCAGATCGGCACCATCAACACTGCGCTGCACAGTGTGCTGCCGGACATCCTGGCGCACTTCGTGAAGACGCATCCGGGCGTCAAGGTGTTCCTGCAGTCGGGCACCACCGCGACGCTGCACAAGGCAGTGCAACAGGGTGAACTGGATGCGGCGGTGTGCCTGTATCCCCACTTCGCGCTCCCCAAGACCTTCGACTGGTCGCTGCTGCGGGAAGAGCCGCTCGTCCTGCTGGCCCCGAACCGGCTCGCGCGGCGCGATCCGCACGAGCTGCTGCGAACCTCTCCCCTGATCCGCTACGACCGCAACCTGGGCGGCGGCAAGCAGGCCGATCGCTACCTGCGCGCCGCCGGCATCGTGCCGCAGGAACGCTTCGAACTGAGTTCGCTGCTGGCCATCGCGATGATGGTGGACCGGGGGCTGGGCGTGTCGATCGTGCCGGACATCGCGTCGCCGCTGCTGGACGGCCAGCGCATCGCGAAGATCGCGCTGCCGCTTCGTTCGGAGGCCCGGCGGTTCGGCATTCTGTGGTTGCGGTCGTCAGCAAGGTTGCGGCTGGTTCAGGGACTTGTCGCAAGCGCCAGTACGGTGACCCCTGCGTGAGTCGGCGCGCTGTTGCTCGAACCACCGGTGCATCGAGTCGCCTTGGTCATCAAACGGCGAGACCAAAAACTCTCGAGAACGCAGCTGCGCCTTTTGGTGAAACGCTCACCACGCGCGAGCGCGGCGCCCGCACGATCCAGCCCTCGCGCGTGTAGAGGTCAAGCAAGGCCGCCCCCAGCGCGCCGGCCAAATGCGGGCGTCGCTGGGTCAGGTCGACACAGCTTCGCGCGAATGCGCGCCGGCCGCGGCCCTCGCTGCCGGCGTCGACGCCCAACGCAGCGAGTTGGCCCTTGCCGAGACGGGTGAGCTTGTACTGCGGGCCGTCCTCGACCAGCCAACGGGCCTGGCGCATCGCTTCCAGGATCTCGACCGCGACTTCGCCCGCGAGATGGTCGTAGCAGGTACGTGCATGCAGGAAGTGGCTTGGCATCGCGCGCACGAGGGCCGGCTGCGGCGGCACACGCCGTGCGGCCTTGGCGCTGAACGACGCCAGGCTTTCGATCAGGTGCGCCGCATCGGCGCCGGCGATGCGGAAGTAGCGATGCCGCCCCTGCGACTCGGCGACCAGCAGGCCGCCCTCGACCAGCTTCGCGAGATGGGCGCTCGCCGACTGGGCCGACACGTTGGCCGCGAACGCGAGTTCACCGGCGGGACGCGTGGTGCCGTCGATCAGCGTCCAGACCATGCTGGCACGCGCCGGATCGGCCAGCAGCGCGGCAATGCGGGGGATCTCGGGCGCGTCATTCATATTTCACCTGAAGATGAAGTGTGCAGGTGCCAATGGTGAGCACAATGCGTGTTCATGTCCAGAAAGGACTCGCATGCCCCCACACACGACAACGCCGGACCTGCAGGGCAGGCAGCCGGCCTTCTTCTACGGGTGGGTCGTCGTCGCGGCGGCGTTCGCCACCACCTTCGTCGGCTTCGGAAGCGCCTACACCTTCAGCGCTTTCGTCGGGTCGCTGCAGACCGAGTTCGCCGCGTCGCGCGGCTCGGTGTCGCTGGTGTTCTCGCTGGCGGGTTTCCTGTACTTCGGCCTCGGCGTGCTGAGCGGCCCGCTGGCCGACCGGTGGGGCGCGCGCCGCCTGGTGATGGCCGGCATGGTCCTCACCGGGGCCGGGCTCGCGCTGGCCGGCCTGGCGCGCACGCTCGGCCAGGTCTACGCGGCGTATGCGCTCGGCGTCGGCCTCGGGGTCGGGTTGGCCTACGTGCCGGCGCTGGGCACCATCCAGCGCTGGTTCGCACGGCGGCGCGGCTTCGCATCCGGCCTGGCAGTGAGCGGCATCGGCGTCGGCACGCTGGTGATGCCGCCGCTCGCCTCGTTCCTCATCGCGGAATGGGGCTGGCGCACGGCCTACCTGCTACTCGGCGCGCTGGCCCTGGTGGTCGGCGTCGGCATGGCGGTGCTGATCGCCGACGATCCGCGCGCACGCGGCCTGCTTCCGGACGGCGACCTCTCACCCACTTCATCGTCGGGTAATGCCGCGCTGCCTGCCTCGGAGGGCTACTCGGTGATGCAGGCGCTGAAGACGCCGCGCTTCGCCGGCCTGTATGCGGCGTGCCTGGTCTCATCGTTCGGCTTGTTCGTGCCGTTCGTACACCTGATGCCCTATGCACTCGACCATGGCGTGGCGCAGGCGTCGGCGGGGCTGCTGCTCGGGGCGATCGGGGTTGGCAGCACCGCCGGGCGCTTCATGCTCGGCAACCTCGCCGACCGCATGGGGCGCCAGCCGGCCCTGCTGCTCATGTATGCCGGCATGGCGGCCTCGATGCTGGTCTGGGTAATGTCGAGCGGCGCGGCAGGGCTCGCCGTGTTCGCGTTGGCCTTCGGCGTGTTCTATGGCGGCTACGTGGCATTGCTGCCCGCGCTCGTGGCGGACTACTTTGGCGGCAGGAGCATCGGCGCCATCATCGGCGTGCTCTACACCGCCGTGGCGCTCGGCACGCTCGTGGGGCCCAGCGCGGCCGGCTTCGTGTTCGACTTCACGCACAGCTACACACTGGTAATTGCCGCGAGCATTCTTGGCAACCTTGCCGCCGCGGGAATCGTGCTCGCCATCTCGCGCCTGAAGGCCCGTTGAAAAGCCTTGCGCACGCTGGTTCCGGCCGCTCCTGCATGTCGCCACATAATCTTCAGCACCGTGGTTGCTAAAGGGATCCTTGCATGGAATCAGTCAGCGCCGACACTTTCGACCAGTCCTACTATCAGCGCTATTACTTCGACAAGAAGACCAAGGTGCTGGATCCGCGGCACGTCGAACGCCTGGGCAACTTTGTGTGCTCCTATCTCAAATACCTGCGCGTACCAGTGCGTCGGGTGCTGGACGTAGGCTGCGGGGTCGGGGTATGGCGCAACATCGTGGCGCAGCATTTCCCGCAGGCCAGCTATCTCGGTGTCGAGTTCAGCGAATACCTGTGCGAGCGCTACGGATGGGAGCGCGGTTCGGTGGTGGACTACCAGGCCAGCAGGCCGTTCGATTTCGTGATTTGCCAAGGCGTGCTGGCCTACCTCAGCCCGCCAGACTTGAAACGCGCGTTGGCCAATCTCGGAACCCTGAGCGAAGGGGCCCTCTACATGGAGGTCGTGGCGCGCGAGGACTACGAACGCGACATGGTGGATGAAGACCGGACCGACCCGCACCTCTTTCGCCACCGCGCCGAGGTGTACCGTCGCGGGTTGTCTCGGCAGTTCAGGGAGCTTGGTGGCGGCGTATGGATCAGCCGACGCTCAGACGCGCAAGTGTTTGCTTTGGAATGCGCGGCGGAGTGACGGTGAGCTAACCCTGTGCTGCCATCCATGACACGCGACATCCCACGCCCACGTTCGGTTGCCGGCTTCATGCTGATCGCGTTCTCGGTGACGACGCTCTCCGGCACCGGGCACGCAGCCGAAAGCGTCGAATACGAGCCGATCACCCCGTACCGGCCCTCGGTCTCGACCCCGGCGCAGTTGCCGTTCCCGGGCCAGCTGGAGTTCGAGTTGGGGGGTCTAGGCATGAGCGGCGCGTCGCGACGCGGCAGCCTGCCATACCTTTTCAAGTTTGCGTTCAGCAGCGAATGGGGCCTGCTCGTCGGCGGGGATGCTCACGTCTGGTCGCGAGGCGAGGATGGTCGATTCGAAGGCGTCGGCGACACGAATGTCACGCTCAAGCGTGCCTGGGTCGTCGACGACGCCACTGCTTTCGGCGTGGAGGTCAACGTCAAGCTCCCGACGGCCAAGGATTCTCTCGGTAGCGGCAAGGCCGACTACGATGTCAACACGATCTACAGCCAGGACCTCGGTCCGGTTCACATGGACGCCAACCTGAATCTCACGCGATTGGGCCTGGTCGATACCGGCACCTCACGCACGCAGCTCGGCTGGGCGAGCGCGTTTACGGTGAACTTGCCCGGTCGCTGGGGCATGATTGGTGAACTCTCCGGCACGCACCGCGCTGGCGCCGATAGCGCCACTCAGTTGCTTTGCGCCTTGACCTTCAGTCCGAGCAAGGTCTTGACCTTCGACATGGGACTTTCTCGCACGCTACGGCCGCGACCTGCTGCAACGTCGCTGTTCGCTGGCGTAGTGCTCCCGCTGGCGCGTTTCAGGTAGGTCCAACGCGAGGTCGGCACGCTGCTGCCGGAAATGGTGCTCGCCGGCACGCAATGCAAGCCGTCGAATCTGATATGCGCGATCCTGGAGTTCTTGCCGGATAGTTCACCGGAGCTTGGTCATGCCGCAGCATCCGCCCTCGGCCACCGCAGGGCGGTCCAGACCGCCTCGAATTTGCTTTGCGGTTGCCTGACGTGACCCGAGCGTGAGGAGGCGCGTCGCGCTGGTTCTTGATGGTGCGGCCGCACCACTCCTCGTCTTCAACAAGGTCGGCTGCGGGTTTGCCGGCCGATCGAAGCAGTCTCCCGCGCCTGTGCGTTATTGACGAAGCCGAAAAAGTGTTTTGGGGCCCACAAGAGACATGAACCCTCAAGGCAGGCCGTCCGGGTCGTCGCTGGATTTGCGTGAGTGCCGGGCCGGGTAGTTGGCTGGTGGGGTGGTCTCCCCCAGCGGAATTCGGACGCTGGAGGCGCGCGTTGGGGCGCCGTGCAACAGGAAGGCCAACGCAGCCGCCTGCCTTGCTTGGGGACGGGGGAAAGACTTATGCCCCTGCCGCCCCCGCCACCCGAGCAGGGTGGGCGGTCGCGGCGCGCCTTGCCCGACCATCGATCCCCATACGCAGACTTCGCCGGGCTGGAGACAAACGGCATCGAGACGTGGTTGCGTAACCCCAAACCGCAAACCATCCATGAACCAAGGATTCCACGTGAACAAGCATTTCCGTCTTGCATCGGCCGTTGCCGTCGCAGCACTTGCCGCCGTGTCGGCCTACGCCGCCAAGCCGCTCGCTCAGCAGCACAACCCCTACCTGGCGCAGTCGTACAACAACCAGACGCACTGGGACGACGCTGCCTCCGACAGCACCGACATCGCCGTGCCGCGCGGCTTCTTCGAGGTCACGCCCGAGTCGGTGCAGCTGATTCCGAACGAATCGGTCGGCCTGCCCTCGATGAGCGACACCGTCGCCGGCCAGGAGATCCAGTTCTGGTGGTCGGGCTTTGGCCTTCGCAAGATGAAGACCGAAGGTGGAAAGCTGGTCGAGATCACGCGCAGCGACATCCCGGTGAAGCTGCCCAACTTTGCGCCCGTGAGCGCCGAGGAGCGCCGCGCCCAGGCCGCGGCGGTGCAGAAGTTCATCGAGGCAAAGGACGAAAAGGGCCTGCTCGACTACGTGAAGTCGCAGCCCAACCGCGTTTCGACCGCATCGGCCGACCAGGTCGCCAACGGCGCCGTATACGCGGTGCTGACGCGTGACGATGCCTTCATCGGCTGCAATGGCCGCCAGGTGTTCCGCATCGACCAGCAAGACCCGAAGGACCCCGCGTCCGGGATGAAGCCGGCGCGCGCCGTGACCCTTCCAGCGTCGCTGTTCGACAACGAACGCGCCCGCGCCAAGACCCACCTGCCCGGCGACATGTCCTTCGGCATGGGCATGAGTTTCAACGGCTACATCGTCATCAACACGCTGGGCGGCAAGGTCATCACCCTTAACCGCGACACGCTCGAGATCGTCGACGTCTACACCACCGCAGGCGCCGACGAGTCGTTCATGAACAGTTTCGCTACCGGCCCCGAGGCCAACGGCGGCGCGGTGTATGTGGCCTCCAACACCACCATGTACCGCCTGGTGGTCGATGCCAAGGGCAAGATCCACGACGACGAGGCCAGCGGCGCCTGGGCCGCGAAATACGACCGTGGCGTCCAGATGCCGCCTCCGAAGATCGGCGACGGCACCGGCTCCACGCCGACACTGATGGGCTTCGGGCCCAATGAAGACAAGCTGGTCGTGATCACCGACGGCGCGAAGAAGATGCGGCTGGTGTCGTTCTGGCGCGACGGCATTCCCGCGGGCTGGAAGCAGAAGCCCGGCACGCTGTCGCCGCGCGTCGCCGACCAGATCGAGGTCGACATGGGCCCCGGCCAGGACATCGTGCAGTCGGAGCAATCGGTATCCATCCATGGCGACAAGGCCTTCGTGGTCAACAACATCCTGACCAAGGAAGAGCCGATGCTCAGCCGCGACAGCTACTACGTCAACCTGGTCAACGGTGCCATGCGCCCCGGCCCCCTCGGCGCGGCCGGGTTCAAGTGGGACAACGGCAAGCACGCGTGGAGCCAGCAATGGGCGCGCAATGACGTGTCGTCCATCTCGGTGGTGCCGATGATCAGCGGCGGCAGCAACATGGCCATCGTCGACGGCTACTTCGCAGGCCGCTGGGGCGACCGCCACCACATCGGCATGGACCTGGACACCGGCAAGACAGTGATGAGCATCCGCGGTGGCACGAATCCGAT
This sequence comes from Variovorax humicola, assembly GCF_037889915.1. Classification (NCBI taxonomy): domain Bacteria; kingdom Pseudomonadati; phylum Pseudomonadota; class Betaproteobacteria; order Burkholderiales; family Comamonadaceae; genus Variovorax; species Variovorax humicola. The sequence continues at coordinate 82,073 of NZ_JBBKZV010000026.1, forward strand.
CTTCAACGGCATGTATGCGCCGGTCAAGGTCGATTCCGAAGGGCACCTGCTCTATGGCATGGCCTTTGGCATGGTCCGCATGGACACCTCGAAGATGAAGCGGATCGAGCCCTGAGCCTTCTCGAGAAAGCACAACGGAGACAAATCATGCAACTCACTCAATCCCTGCGCCGGTCGGCGCAACTCTTCCCACGCCGCACCTCCACCGTGAACGGCGAACGCCGCCGCACCTGGTCCGAGACCGCCAATCGTGTCGCGCGCCTGGCCGGCGGCATCGCCGCGATGGGCGTGCAGCCCGGCGAACGCGTCATGGTGCTTGCCTCGAACAGCGACCGCTACATCGAGACCGTCTACGCCGTGCTCTGGGCTGGCTGCGTGGTGGTGCCCGCCAACACCCGCTGGGCGCCTGCCGAGCACGCCTATGCTTTGCAGGACAGCGTTCCGGCACTCTTCATGGTCGACCAGGACTTCGTCGACATGGCGCGCAAGCTGCCCGGCGTGGACGCGCGCCGCACCATCTACATGGGCGATGACGCTCAGGCCGAGCTCGTGTCCTACGAAGCGCTGATCGCCGACAACGCGCCCCTGCCCGACCGCGCCAGCGAGGGCGACGTCATGGCCTGCATCATGTATACCGGCGGCACCACCGGCTTCCCCAAGGGCGTGATGCTGTCGCACGACAACCTGGCGCTGGCGCCGATGAGCTTCGCGCTCGAATGCCCCTACGAGCAGGACACTGTGTTCCTGCACGTCGCGCCGATGTTCCACCTGGCCGCGCTGAGCTCGATGTTCAGCTACACCTCGGCCGGCGCCACGCAGATCGTCGCGCCGCGCTTCGACCCGGCGCTCATCTGCAACATGATCGCCGAGGAAAAGATCAACATGACGTTGATGGTGCCGACGATGATCGACTTCATCGACCGCTACCTGCAGGCCGTGCCGACCGACGTGAGCTCGCTGCGCAAGCTGATCTACGGCGCCGCGCCGATCTCCGAAGGCTTGCTGCGCCGCGTGATGAAGAGCCTGCCGAACGTCCAGTTCTACCAGGGCTACGGCCAGACCGAGATGTCCGGCGGCGTGGTTGTCCTGCGCCCGGAATTCCATGCCGTCGAAGGCCCCGATGCGCGCCTGCTGCGCTCCGCCGGCCGTGCCGGCATTGGCGTCGACGTCCGCATCGTCGATGAGGAGATGAACGAGGTGCCGCGCGGCACCGTCGGCGAGATCGCGGCTCGCGGCTCGACAGTGATGCTGGGCTACTGGAACAAGCCGGAGCAGACCCGCGCGGCCATCGTCGACGGCTGGCTGCGCAGCGGCGACGCGGGCTACATGGACGAAGACGGCTTCGTCTTCATCGTCGACCGCATGAAGGACATGATCGTCTCGGGCGGCGAGAACGTGTACTCGGCCGAGGTCGAGAACGCGCTGTCGCGCCACCCTGCTGTGCTCGAATGCGCGGTGATCGGCGTTCCGCACGAGAAATGGGGCGAAGCCGTGCACGCTGAACTGCGCCTGCGCGATGGGTTCGAGGTTGACGAAGAAGCGCTCTTGGCCCATTGCGGCGAGCTGATCGCGGGCTACAAGCGGCCGCGCTCGTTCAACTTCCGCAAGGACCCGCTGCCGCTGTCGGCGGCCGGCAAGATCCTCAAGAACGAGTTGCGCAAGCCCTACTGGGAAGGCCAGGGGCGAAGCATCGCTTGAACCGGGACAAGGCTGAGGTTGCGCGGACCCTGCGACCGCAGTTGCTGCGCCGGTCGCTGTCTCGCCTGTCCATCGCTTCGGCATCGGTTTCTCGGCCACCGCGTCGATGACGAGGCTCGAAAGACGACAGGCGGGACCGGGCCCGGACTCCCACTTCGATACCGATGCACTTCGGCGGGCATCAGTCCCTTGACTGCCAAAGCGTGTCATCGAAGATCGCCACCGCGCGCGTCCACCCTGCTGAGGCGCCACGGATCTTGTGCGGAAAGCAGCTGATGTAGAAGCCGGTCGGCGGGAGCGCCTCCAGGTTGTGCAGCTTCTCCAGGTGGCAGTAGCCGATGTCGCGGCCGGCCTTGTGCCCCTCCCAGATCAGCGAAGCCTCCCGGGTCTGGGCGTACTTGGTGGCCGTATGGACGAAGGGCGCGTCCCAGCTCCAGGCGTCAGTGCCCGTCAGGCGCACGCCGCGCTCGAGCAGGTACATGGTGGCCTCGTAGCCCATGCCGCATCCGGCCGAGACGAAGTCGTCGTGCCCATAGCGCGCGCCGGCGCGGGTGTTCACCACCACGGTCTCCAACGGCTGCAGTTGGTGACCGATGCGCGCGAGTTCCTGCTCGACATCCATCGCCGTCACCACGTAGCCGTCTTCGACGCCTCGAAAGTCCAACTTCACGCCGGGCTGGAAGCACCACTCCAGCGGCACCTCGTCGATCGTCGCCGAACGCTCGGCCCGTCCCAGCGCCTTGTTCATGGTGCTGTGCAAGTGGTACGGCGCATCGAGGTGCTTCTGCTCCCGGTTTCGCTGTCGAGCACCGCCTCTCGAGCATGGCCTGACGTCAGTATCATTCACACAGAAGAAGGAAGAAGAAACGTGAGACAGACCACTCTGAAGGCGGCGCTTTCAGCCGCAGCAGGCCTTGCTTTTCTTTCCGGGCCAGCGGCCCGTGCGGCGATGTCGTGCGAGGCGCTCGCATCGTCAGCGCTGCCCAGGGGCGTCGTCGCCCAGTCGGCGCAACTGGTTCCGGCGGGCTCCTTTCAGCCGCCAACGGAACCTACCCTCGAAAACCTGCCCGAGTTCTGTCGCGTGACCGGTCGGATCGAGAACCATCCGACCTCGAGGATCATGTTCGAAGTCTGGTTGCCGACGCGCACTTCGAATCACCGCTTCGTACAGGTCGGGAACACCGGATACGCGGGCGTGATCCAGTACGAGCAAATGGCGACGCGTCTTCGCGAAGGCTACGCAACCGCGAGTACGGACGACGGTACGAGCGCTCCTCCCGGCGTGCCGCAAGAAGAACGTCTCAAACTGCTGCGCGACATGGAACGCCTCCACGACTTCAAGGGGCGTGCGGTGACGCTGACAACACCGGTTGCCAAGTCGCTCTACAGCAGCTTCTACGGCAGCACCCCTGTGCACTCGTATTTTGTCGGCTACTCCACCGGAGGGTTTGAGGCCCTGGCAGTCGTGCAGCGAACCGGGGACCAGTTCGATGGGGTCCTGGCCGGCTGCCCGGCGAACAATTCGGCCGCTCTCTTCACACAGGCCATCTGGACCTATCAGAACTACCAGAAAGTCTCAGGCATGCTCAAGCTCATCCATGATGCGGCGCTGGCTGCGTGCGACGCGACAGCGGACGGCGTCAAGGACGGGGTGATCGGTGACCCGGAGCACTGCCGGTTCGATCCGGTCGTGTTGACGTGCAAGTCGGGCGACCAGGCAGCTTGCCTGACGCAAGACCAGGTGGAAGCTGTGCGACGGATCTACGAAGGCCCGGTGAATCCACGCACGGGGAAAAAGACCGGAGAACAATACGCACCCGGCATGCCCCGCGGGAGCGAACTCGTCTGGCCGGTCTCTCAATCACAGGCGAATGGAACATCTCAACCGTGGTACGGGATGCTGCTGCACAACTCCTTGACCTTCGATCTAGCGACCTTCGACTTCGAGCGTGACGTGACCAAGGCGCTGGAAATGACGCGTCGCTATGGCGCGCAGGTCACAGAAACGAATATCTCCAAGTTCAAGCGGCATGGAGGCAAGCTCCTGCTCTGGGCCGGCTGGAACGATCCTCTGTGGTCCCAGGAGAATGCCGTCCTGTACTACAAGCAGATCTCGGGGGGTTCGCGAACAGGCAGATCGGACGCCCGCGCGGGTGCCGCGGAGGGAACCCTCTTCGCACGGCTCTACATGGCGCCGGGTATGGACCACTGCGGCGGCGGAGACGGCGCCAACGTGGTCGACATGTTCTGGCCGATGGTCGATTGGGTGGAGACCGGGAGAGCTCCAGAACGGATCCTTGCGACCAAGCATGTGAATAACAAGCCCGACCAGCCCGTGGAGTTCACGCGGCCACTGTGCCCGTATCCAGCCATCGCGAAGTACTCGGGTCGGGGTGATGCGAACAGTGCCGACAACTTCGTCTGCGCGGCGAGCACATCGAGGCGAAAGTGACCGTATGGGGATTGAAGACCTGACTCGTTTGAACACCGAGGAGGACTACTCGCCGGCGGGCCGAGCAACGCGAGACTCTTCCGAGTGCAGCGCGTTGTCAGGCGAAGTGACCCACCTCCGAGTCAGCGCGCGCGCCGGTAGTGCATGGCGACCGCGCCGCTGCGGAGCGCCTTCGCCGAGATCAACTCGAGCCGTCGAGTGCTGGACAGCCCGCTCTCGTACAGGGTCGGGCCGTGGCCGGCAATCCTGGGGTGGACGAGTAACTTGTACTCGTCGATCAGATCCAGCCGGTCCAGCTCGGTCGCGAGCTTGCCACTACCGAGGAGCACGCCGTCCGGGGTCGCGTCCTTGAGCTTCTGTACGCCCGTGCGCAGGTCGCCGGCGATGTGGTGGCTGTTGGTCCACGGGAAGTCCTTTCGCGTCGAGGACACCACGTACTTCGGCTTGGCCTCCAGCTTGACCGCCCACTCGCGCATCGCCGGCGGTGCCTCCGCGTCGCCGCGGGCGACCGCTGGCCAGTAGCTCTCCATCATCTCGTAGGTGACGCGGCCCCACAGCATCGCCCCACCCTCGTCCATGAGGCGGGTGAAGAAGGCGTGCGTCTCGTCGTCGGCGATTCCTTCCTGGTGGTCGACGCAGCCGTCCAGGGTGACGTTGATACTGAAGGTCAAGAGACCCATGGTGTCCTCCGATCGAGATACGCGACGAGCCGCTCGCCGTCTGGCTCAAAGAGCACGAGCCCAATTGGCGAGGTGCTCACCCTGTGTCGCCTAACTGCTAGTTTATCCAGCACGTTGTGCCGCATAACTCCGCCGACTGTTGCTTAACCAGGTCGGCGCAATTCACGACAAGGCTTGTGTGGCAAAGAAAATCCGCCCGGCAGGCCGGCACTCAGCGCCATCAATAGATGCAGAAAGCGGCGTCCATCGGGGCGAAGTTTGGCGCAGGCGTGCTGACCGGCAGCAACCGCTGCAGGCCCGCCGTAACTCGCGCCCGTTGTTCGCGATCAATGTCCTTGGGGAACGTCGCGAAACGCCAGTCGGACATCCACGTACAGAAGGCCAAGGCGCACAGCGGAGTTCCATCACGGCCGGACGTCTTCACGATAGCTGCCTTGCGATGCCCGCCCCGGGCGCTCGTTCGCCCTTGGCTCTTCCCATACCCGGCTCATTGGAGCTTGGTAAGGCGCTCCTCGGCCACGTCCGCCGCTTCGGATTCTGGATACGCCTTTACGACGTCTTGAAGCGTCCGGCGGGCCGCTTTGACATTCATGAGTTCTACTTGGCAATCGGCCACGGACAACAGCGCGTCGGGTGCGCGCAGATGGCTGGGCTCGGTCGTCACCAGCGCCCGGAAATTGACTTCAGCATCCAGGTAGTTGTGCAGGGCGTACTGGACACTACCCAGCCAAAACAGCGCAGAAGGCTTGTATCTGCTTTGCGGGTAATGCTTGACGAAAGCCACAAGGCCATCTTGTGCTTGAGCAATGTCGCCTTCGCGAAGGGTGGCAAGCGCCGCTTCAAACTCATGCTTCTCGGCTGGCCCGACGACAAACCGCTGGCCATCCACCAAGACCATGGTCGATTCAGCATTGCGCTCGCCAGCGCTCTGTTCCGTGCCCGTCTGGCTTCGCTGCATATCGGCCATGCCATGGGGCAGCCCCTCGTTTTGTCCGCGCACGATCGCCACTTCGTTGCGCAACTCCTCCATCTGGTTGGAAAGATCGAGCATGCTGCGACGAAGCTCGACATTGTCCTCATTGGCTTTTTTCAGGTCATCTGCGACGCGCTGCTGGGAATTGGAGACCCTTTGTCGCAACTCGATGGCACTCACGGCTGAAAGGGCATACAGGCCATTCGCCACGGTGCAGCCCATCGAGCACGCCACGCCCGCGCCCATCAATACAGCACCTACCCGACGGCGAAAGTCGCCGCCTGACAAAGCCCAGAAAACCACCCCCAAGACAGTCAGCGGGGCCAGGCCCAGCCCAGCAAAGCCGCTCGATATGCCAAGCGCGCTGGGCGTGCTCGATCCGGACATATTCGTTCCTCCAAGGCGGTTATCAATTAGATCCTGAAGGAAACAGACTGAGGTCAGTAGGGTCATGACGCCATTTCTGCAGGTTTGGCGTGCAGGGGTTTACCCAGCGAACAAGCCGCCGCTCTCGCCATGACTTCGCGTTTCGCGAGAAGACCCTTACCGCGAACTTCGTCATCGCGTTTCGGCGCTCACATCAACAGCCAGTCCGAATCGGCCCAGGACGTCGTCAGCCGATCCAGGTACGGATCAGACTGATTGCGGCCACTCGCGCGGGTCGAACGACGGTTCGGTGCGGAAACCAGTCGTTGAGACGTACCGGGTGAGAGTGTCTTCCGCCAACAGTCTCCCCTGCGTTGCTCAGCCAGTGGGATCGACCACCCTGAGGAACTCGCGTCGCGTCTTCGGCCCGTAGGTCCTGAAGTGAGGATCGGGTTTCTCCAGGTAGGCCATGCGCTTTCGGGCGACCGAGTCGCGGGCGGTGTGTCGCTTCACTTCCGCCGGCGTCAAGCCGTACACGTTCGCGGCGTTGAGACCGAATATCTTGGCCCGCAGCGTAGGCGTCATCTCGGGATAGCCATGCCGTTCGCGCAGCTCCGCCGAGATCTGGAACGTGCGGAAGGCTTGGATCTGGTCCTGCGGTGAGCCGTACCAGATCGAATCCGTGCCCCACAGCACGTTGTTCTCGCCGCACGCGACGATCAGTTTCCCCAGGGCGTGAGCCGCCTGTTCGGGGTCACGCATCAGGAAGCGCCACGTGCTGCCCAGCTCCGCATAGACGTTGCTGTTCGGCTTGACCTGGTGTTTGCGCAAGGACGTGATCAGCGTGTCGATGCCGTCGCTCGTGCCGCTCGCGTCGTAGGCCTTTTCGGTCACCGTGCTGACGAAGCCCGAGTGATAGATCAGGAAGTTCACGTCCGGGTAACGCCTGGCGACGACGCCGATGTCGCTGCACTGGCTGTGCTCGTAGGAGCGTGCTCCGAACGGCAGCCCCTTGTGGATGCAGATGTTCTTGACGCCCAGTGCGCGAGCCCTCTCGATGAACCGGATGCCGACGTCGTCGTGCAGGAAGTAGCCCTTGCCGTCCGGTCCATACTGCGTGTAGGTCTTCCAGGCGCTGATGCCCCACTTCTCGTGCAACTCGTCCATGCCCTCGAGGTCTCCGGGCTGGTTCGGGTTGACGCGTCCATGCAGCAGCAGCCGGTGCGTTCCCTCGAGCTTGTCGACCAGCCTGCGGACCTCGTCGGCGGCCTGGATCGTGACCGGTTCGGCGTCCCGGGCGGAGGGCACGAAGGACAGCACCATCACGTCGGTGTCGCTGTCCATGAACACGTCCTTGAGGAAGACCTCCGCACTCTTCGAATTGCCTTTCGGAGTGTCGATGAAGTGACCCTGGACGTCGAGGATGAACTCCTGCCTGGCGGGGCCGACCTGCGCGCGCGCGAGCTGCATATCCAGCACGGCGTCGCGGGGCAGTTCGAAGAAGCCGCCGGTCCTTCCGGCCGCGGCGTTGGCCGCGTTGAAGGCCAGCAGCGTGCTGGCTGCGCCACATGACGAGGTCAGGAACGCTCGCTTCGAGCATCCCAGCCGCTTCGCGTTGATTGCCGCGGCCTCGTGTGCGAGGCGGTTGGCTTCGATGTTCGCCGGCCACAGCGACACCGGTGCGAACTCGCCATTCGAGGTGCTGTCGAGCTTGATGGGAAGGCGCTTGCCCTCAGGGTCGCTGTCATGCATGGTGGTCCCCCGGTTCGATCAAGAAGACCCGCCGGCCCGCCAACGGCGCCTTGAGCCCCCTTGGTTTCGACGAGACCTCCCCATTCTGCTCCGCGCCGCGGGGGTCGGCTCTGGAACACAAGCCAGGCACGCCCGCGGGCGGCCTGTGCTGTGCGTAGAACGCCTCGATCGTGGCAAGAAGACTGGTTGCAGCCTGTCGAATTTCGCTGGCGAATGGCGGAGGCCGCGGATACCTGACTTTCGCGCTTTCCTTCGCGACCGGCTTGTCTACTTTGGAAGCCGCTGTTGGGTCGCTCCGAGCAGAAGGGCAGCAGTGGGCCCGCACTTCCACTCCGGCAGTTCGCCAAGCAGCCATTCGATCTGGCCTGCGATCGGCTTCACCTGCGTGAGTTCGCCGGCCGGCCAACAAGACAACAAGCGCTGCACTTCTGTCGTTCACTTCGCGCAGAGCGGCGGCTTGACAGCCGGTTCAGGCGGGGTATCTTGCCCGGTTCACCGTTGTCTTCCTTTTGGAGGCGCCATGATCGCTCGGTGGGTCCGTCAGCGGCGGCGCCGGCGTGTACCGTCACGGCCCGCAGGGCACTCATGCATCAACCCAGACAAACAGGCAGTAACGCCGCCTGCTTACCGCTTACTGCGATCAAGCCTTCGATGACAGCCCGGTGGCACTCACCGTCCGCTCGGCCCCTATTTTGTCTTTCACGAGCGTTGATGGCTACGCTGAAGACCGATGCCCGGGGCGCCTATGTGCCTATCCCCGATCAGGGTGCCGAGCGCAACGCGGACAGCATGCGCGTCATGCCTTCACGCCAACGGCCAATATCGCTGCGGCCGGGACCTTGAACACGTCACCCTGCCGGAAACGTTCCATTTCGCGCTCGACCGCCATGGGAAGCAAGGCCCTCTTTTCCTGCGGCAGCGAGCGGATAAGGGAAGACATCCGTACCGTGCCATCGGTCAGTAGCTGGATCAACTGGAGTGCTGATTCAATCGGCACGAACGCGGTGAGCGTCTCCGCGCGAGGCGGGGGCAAGACAAACCCCGAGTCGCGGAGCAGACCCAGGCACGTCTCGATTTCGCAGATGGCGCCCGCGGGCGCCGTCGGAAGGGAGGCCGTCGGATTGCCGATCTCTCGAACGGCATCGACCACCACTTTCTGAAACAGGTGCTCCTCAACAGGTGCCCACACGGTGAACGCCACGCGACCTCCGATCCGCAACACCCTGCGAGCCGCTGCCAGCGCCCGCAGGGGAAACGGAAAATGGTGAACGCCGAAGCCGATGACTACGGCGTCGAATGTGTTGTCCGCGAACGGGAGCGCTTCCGCGTCAGCCATCCGGAAGGGCAACCTCGGATAACGCCTCGTCGCCACTTCGACCATGTTCGGTGAGAAATCGACTGCCTCCACCTGCGCGCCAGAATCCGCAGCCATTGCCGCCATGTATCCACTTCCACATGCCACGTCGAGCAGCTTGATCCGCGGCCCGGCACCGACGGCCGCCAGAAGCTGCTTGGCAAAGAGGTTCGTGATGGCCTCGAACGAGGCCGCATAGGATGACGCCGCGCGCTCCCATCCGACACGTTCGAATTCACGGTATGGATGATCTTCCACGGTCGTCGGCACGATGATCTCCATGTTCGCACGGCACCCCAAAGTCGTTCGCTCGCATCCCTCTTCGATGCGACTCCAGACCCTTCGCGCGGCACTGCATCGCGGTCGAGCCATCGAACAAGTCGAGCCCCGGCATCAGGGACGTTTGCAAGTGGCGAATCTATTGCACGACGGAGCGCCTGTCCACCAGGTGCGACGTCGCGCACACGCGTCCACGGCTTCAATGACCTGAGTCACTTCAGCCGCGCATTTCGCCAAAGGTTCGAAATGTCGCCGCGCGCCTATCGTGTCGAAGGCGGCGCTGTTCGGGTGACGTGAGTGGCTAGGTGCCAGGCCAGGGACCGGCTTGCGCTCTCAAGCGCGCCGGGCAGGGCAGACACCGCACCCTGGGCGCCGTCGAGTCGAGGTCATGGACGCTGACATCGGTCACTTCAAACCGGATGTCGCCGCCCGTGGCCAAGCGCGCTTCCACCAAGTCCTTGATGACCTCATGCTGCGCGTAGACCATCACGGCTTTGCCGCCAGTGAGTTCAGGAAAATCGATGCGGCGGTCAATGCCATCGAAACGCAGGATCGTTCCTTCGTGACGAAAGCCTTCGCGCTCCATTCGCGCGCCGACGCCGATCTCCTTCATCAGATCGACCGTGCCCTGTTCGAGCACACCGGCGCGGATCGTGGCCTCGATGGCCTCGCGGCTGCGGGTCTCGAGAACGATCGACTCGATTCCTTGCAGATGCAGGATGTGGGACAGCATCAGCCCGGCCGGGCCAGCACCGATGATGGCTACTTGAGTTTTCATGGTGATGTCTCTCTTAGAAGGGGTAGTGACGCGGCGTCGTTTGAACGGTCATCCACCTCAGTTCGGTGAATGCGTCTACGCCGGCCTTGCCGCCGAAGTGCCCGATGCCGCTGCCCTTGACGCCGCCAAACGGCATCTGCGCTTCGTCGTGCACCGTGGGCCCGTTCACGTGGCAGATGCCGGACTCGATGCGTCCCGCCACCTGGATGGCGCGCGCCACGTCGCGGCCGAAGACCGCGGCCGCGAGGCCGTACTCGTTGTCGTTGGCGCAAGCCACGGCCTCTTCGACGCCACTGACCCGCACGATGCCCTTCACGGGGCCAAACGCCTCCTCGCGGAAGATGCGCATGTCCGACGTCACGTGGTCGAGCAGGGTCGCAGGCATCAGCGTGTCGTTCGCCTTGCCACCCGCCACGAGCTTCGCGCCTTTGGCGAGCGCATCGTCGATCAGTTCGTTGCAGCGTTTCGCCGAGCTCATGTCGACGACGGAGCCGAGGACCACCGGGCCCAGGCGCGGGTCGCCGAGCGGAAGACTCGATGCACGTGCACTCAGCTTGGCAACGAAATCATCGGCGATGGCCGAATCCACGACGATCCGCTCTGTCGACATGCAGATCTGTCCCGAATTGGCGAACGCTCCGAACACGGCCGCGTTGACGGCGGCATCGACATCGGCGTCGTCGAGGACGACCAGGGGCGCCTTGCCACCGAGTTCGAGCACCACGGGTTTCAGGTACTTGGCACAGGTCGCGGCAATGAGCTTGCCGACATGAGTCGACCCCGTGAAGTTCACCCGTCGCACGGCGGGATGCGCAATCATGGCTTCGACCACAGCTGCCGCATCGGCAGGCGCATTGGTGACGAAATTCACCACGCCCTTGGGCAGTCCGGCCTCTTGCAGCGCCTCCGCCAGGATCACGGGCGCGTTCCAGGGTGCAATCCCCAGAACGACGCCCGCAGGCTGTCGCACACCCATCGCGAGGTTGCCCGGCACGTCGGAGGGAATGATCTCGCCGCTGATCTGCGTGGTCAGCGATGCGGCCTCGAGCAGCATGCCCGCCGCGAGGTGAACGTTGAAACCCGCCCAGATCGCCGACGCACCCGTTTCTGATGCCACGGCAGCCGCGAATGCCTCGCCTTTCGCTTCTAGCGCTTGAGACGCCTTCATCAGCATCATGCGGCGTTCACTCGGGCCGGTGCGCGACCAGGTCTTGAAAGCTTCAGCGGCAGCCTCTACGGCCGCGACGGCGTCTTCCGCGGTGGCTGCGGGTGCGATCGTGGCCACGCTGCCGTCGAGCGGGTTGCGCCGCTCGAAGGTGGCGCCGTTGCGAGCCTGGACTTGCTCGCCATTGATCAACATTGAAATCTTCATTGGGTTTGTCTCTGGAAGGTTTTGAATGGAATCGGAAAATCGGAAGGCGCGGTGTGATCAGGCGACCTGAACCTCCACGACGTTGGGCGAACTGCTGGCAAGCGCGCGGTCAAGCACTGCCCGCAAATCGCCGGAATCGCTGACGAGGGTGGCAGCGCATCCCATGCCCTTTGCCAGCGACAGGAAGTCGATGTCGGGCAGTTCGGTTCCCTGCACGACATCGGTCGCAGAGAAACCGAACACGGGCGCGAAATCCTGTAATGCGGCGTAGCGGCGGTTGTTCAGGATCACGAAGGTGATCGGCAGCTTGAGTTGCGCTGCACTCCACAGCGCCTGGATTGAATACATGCTGGAGCCGTCGCCCATCAGGCAGATGACGCGGCTGCCCGGCTTGCCGAGCGCGACACCGACTGCTGCGGGCATTCCGTACCCGAGCCCGCCGCTCTCCATCGTGTAGAAGGTCTCGCTGCGGGTGATCGGCAGGTAAGCCTGCATCACCGGGCGCGCGCTGGGTGCTTCCTCCACCACGATGTCCTCGGCCGCTTTGACTTCCGCCAGGGTCTGGAGCACATAGGCGACCGACATCAACGGCGAAGGCTCTGCCTTCGGCGCTTCGACCTTGGCCGGCGGCATGGCCCGGACATTCGGGGCCGGGCGAGCGAGCAGATCAAGAACTCCCAGGCGGATGCTGCCGACCGCCGAAATCCCGACCGGTGTCCAGGCCGCTGTATCCGGGTCCTCGGTCAACTGGCACAAGGTGGCGCCCGCCGGGATGTGAGGTCCCGCGCCTTCGACGTGGTAAGCGAATGCGGGGGCGCCAATGGCCAGGATCAGGTCATGCTCGCCGAGCAGTGCAACGATCCGCTCGCGCATGGCAGGCAGGAAGCCGGCGAACAGCCGGTGGTCTTCCGGGAAGCTGCACCGGCCCGACATCGGCGCCGCCCACACACGGGCGTTGTGCGCCTCGGCCAGCGCAACAACCTCGTTCCACGCGTTGTCCCGGTCGACCGCTGCACCCACGACGATCGCCGGACGATCGCTTGCATCCAGCGCGTCCCCGATCTGCGCGAGAACGGCAGGCTGCGGACGAAGCTCTGTGCTGACAACCCTTGCCGGCACGAGTTCGGCCGGTTGGTCCCAGTCGTCGACGGGCACCGACACCAGCACAGGGCCGCACGGCGGCATCATCGCGATGTAGTACGCCCGGGCAATGGCCAGGGGCACGTCTTGCGCACGCGCTGGCTCGATGCTCCATTTCACATAGGGCTTGGGAAGCTCGGTGGCCTGCGCCGAAGACAGGAACGGGTCGAAAGGGAGGATCGAGCGCGCCTGCTGGCCGGCGGTGATGACCATGGGCGTGCGATTCTTGTGAGCGGTAAAGATGTTGCCCATCGCGTTGCCCACGCCCGCTGCCGAATGCAGGTTCACGAAGGCGGCGTTGCGCGTCGCCTGTGCGTAGCCATCGGCCATGCCGACCACGGTGGCTTCCTGCAAGCCCAGCACATACCGGAAGTCCGCGGGGAAGTCGCGGAACATCGGGAGCTCCGTCGAACCTGGATTGGCGAACACGGACGTCATGCCGAAGCGGCGCATGAGGTCGACGACGGCATCGCGAACGGTGATGGTGGCGGGTTGCCTGGCCGTTTCGACGACGGCGAGCGGTACAGGTCCGGTCATTCCGTGCTTTCCTTCTGTTCTGTTACGCGCCCGGGGAACCGCAGCGCTTGTCTCGATGGCGCAAGTGTGGGATTTCGAGGCCTTCCTGAAAATTGCTTTTTGGAGAGAAAGTCATTAGCGTGGCGCATGACTTTCGATCTCCAATACCTCGTCGCCTTCAACGCCATCGTCTCGTCAGGAAGTCTTGGTCGAGCGGCCGATGCTCTGAACGTGACGCAACCGGCGCTGAGTCGCACGATTCGCAGGCTCGAGGAGCAGGCGGGCGCGCCCTTGTTCGAGCGTCACTCGAAGGGGATGCAGTTGACGGATGTGGGCCGAGCGTTGCAGCCGCACGCGCTCCTCTTGCAACGCGAGTCGGAGCATGCAAAGGAAGACATCAAGGCGATGCTGGGACTGGCGAAAGGCACCATTCGTGTTGGCGCGGTCGGCAGCATTGCCTGCCTGGTGCTGCCGCTGGCCATTGGGAGCGCCTGCAAGAAATGGCCAAATCTTCAGGTCCAGATCATCGAAGGGGTGTGGGATCGTCTTGCCGATGCGCTTGTCTCGCACGAAATCGATCTGGCGCTCGGGGTCGACATCGAGGACACCGACGAGATCGTGGCGGTCAAGGACTGTCGTTGGGAGGACACCAGCTACGTAGTAGCCGGCCGGCGCCATCCGCTGCGCAAAAAGGCGAAGCTCAAGCTTGCAGATACGCTGCAAGAGCGTTGGGCCATCCTGCCAAAGGGAACGGGGCCTTTCGAGCACATGAAGAAGGTGTTCGCGCGAGAGAACCTGACCTTGCCCAACGTCGTGGTCGAGACTCGCTCCGTCACCGCACTCAAGAGCCTGATTGGCCGATCGGGTTTTCTTGGGTGGATGCCTGAGCCCATGTACGACGCCGAGCGCAAGGCAGGGCTCATCGACGCCTTGGAGATACCTGGCGCCAGTGACAAGAGAACGCTGACCGCTTTTCGTCGAAGGGCAGGCATGCTGCCAGGTCCTTCGATCAAGCTTCTGGAGGAACTGCGCTCACTGACAGCGCAACGGCTATGAAGCGATCAGCGCTGGAACTGACGGTCGGACGAATTTCGGGGGGCCGGTAGTTGCTCGCTCGACGCCCCAACTCCAGGCAATTGACGATCGCTCATGAATGCCCTGCGAATGACCGCAGCCTCATACCTGTTGTCGGCTTGACGATGGCGAAGTACAGCAATGGGCCCCGAGTTCCATTCCGGCCCATCTGATTGCTGCCGATCGATCAGACTCGGACGCCAGGATTGCGCGGCCGCTTGGGCCACGGCGGCAGGCTATGTCGGCACTAACCTTCGAACCGGTCGTCGATGCCGGGGTCTCCGTGCCACCTGGAAGACAGGTCGCGGGTTCACAGCGTGAGTTGGCCAAGCTGCAGCAAAGGACGGCTCACGCTGCGAAGCCGAGTTCAGTTTGCAAAGTCGCAAGTTCAAGAAGGGCCCGGTCCTGTCTCTCGCGCGGCGTGCTCATCAATGGCTCAGATCGGCCAGGAGTCTTCGCTCGCAAGCGACCGCTGGGGAAGGTCATCCTGCAGTCAGCTCGCGAAGCGTATGGTTGACCGCCCAGGGCCGGCGACCGCCGATAAGAATTCGCAATCCAAAGAGGGCGCGATGGAGCGCCAACATCCGGAGCGCCTTATGAACACGAGACTTTGCCGTCTGAAGTGGTTCCTGGTCTCTTCGATCGGCCTCCTGTGGGGATGCCAGTCAGCTGAGATGGCGCCAAACGGCCAGACTTGGTCGGCGGGAGCACGTGATTCTCCGCAACTCAAACAGGCGAGCGTCAACGGTGTCACGCTCGTCTACCAGGAACAGGGGGATGGCGCGCCCGTGGTTTTCATTCACGGCTGCTGCACAGACTACCGCGCCTGGGATGCGCAACGTCAAGCCATCGCGCCGCACTATCGCTTCATCGGTCTCAACATGCGCTATTTTGGGACAGCCCCCTGGCCCGACGATGAAACGAAATATTCGCAACAGACGGACGCGGACGATATTGCCGCCTTCATTCGCGGTTTGAACGCCGGCCCGGTGGACCTCGTCGGCTGGTCATACAGTGGTCCAATCGTCATGTTGGTGGTGTTGCAGCATCCGGAGCTCGTGCATAGCCTGACCATGCACGAGCCCGCTTCCTTAACCTACGTTACCGACCCCGCCATCGCCAAGATTGCGGGGGAGGATCGCGCGGCCATGTTGGGGCCCGCGATCGCGGCAGTGAGGGCCGGTGATTTCGCAGGTGCGGCTCGACTTACGCCGACCGAGGTCAACCATCAGCCTGATTTCTGGGAGACCACGACGCCGGAAACTCGCACAATGTTCCTCGACAATGCTCGCACCTGGAGGCTCGCCCTTGCGGCGCCGCCGCAACCTCCGATCACATGCGACATGCTTCATCAGATCAAGATGCCGGTGTTGATCACGGTTGGCAGAGACACGCGCTCTTACTATCACATCGCGGCGGAGGGAGCGGCCGGTTGCATTCCTGCCGTCGAGTTCGTAACCATACCTGGCCGCCATTTGGCAATCGCACAGCAGCCTGAGGCGTTCAATGCGGCGCTGGCGCAATTTCTTGCACAGGCGGGTTCACAACCGAAGCCTTGATTGGCACAAGGCGGATGGCTCTGTCGTAGACCGACACAAGTGGGAGGCAAGATGGCATCACGAAGGCGTGCTCAAGACTGGTTGCGGTCAGTCGAGCTGCCCTACGTTCGAGACCGCTTTGCGTTGGGTTGCCGACGGGGCCACTCGATGCAGCGGCCGTCGACGTGAGTCACGCTAAGAGTGCGCTGTGATCGAAAGTGCCGACCAGGGGGGCATTGCGCCCAATTTGCTGAACCCGCCTTGAGCTTCCATCGCGTCGCGTGCCTTGTTCTTGAACGGGGCGACCGACTTCTTACAGACGTTGCGGATCAGCCGCTGGGTGGCACCCTCCTCGATCTGGATACTTCCGAGCAGCAACCCGGTTTCGCCGGAGATTGCATTGATCTGCGCCTGCTTAAGGCCCCAGATCAGCCCCTAGTCGACAAGAATGAAGCGCGGATCGGTTAGGGTGATCGCCAGGTATGTCCGTCCATCAGCCCGGAGAGGAATGCCAAGACCTGCTCTCCCGCCGACGACACCCACGACCCGCACGATCGCCGAATCCCTGGCCAGCCCCTCGCACCGTTCACCTTGCGAGGGGCAACAGCCCCCCAAAGCTATGATCTGAATCAACTGGAGAGGCAAGGGCAGGCACGACTTTGACCCGGCCTCTATGTTCGTCTTGCGGCACGCAGTGCGGACGGGTCACCTCTCTGTTTTCTGTAAGAGTGCATGCCGATTCAACTCACGCCAATCATCCACAAGTCTCTGGTACACGGATACACCTGGGAGGTAATAGACGAACAGCTTCTGGCGGAACACATCGCCCGCGTGGCACTTGGTCAGGCACGTCATGTGGCAAAGATTCTGCTAAACATAGGGGCAGCTCTTCCTGTTCCGATCGATGACGCATGGGCTGCCGCAGTGAAGATGCTGACAGTTCCGCCGGGCACAGATCCTTGGCATCGGGACGGATGGATGTTTCAGGTCATGTCCTGGTTGTCGGCGTACAAAGCGGGACCAGACTCGCTGATCAACACGCCCCAAATGATCTTTGCGCAGAAGGGGTTCGACGGGATTCAGTTGGACTTCGACGCTATGGGCAACATTAGCGCCGTGGTCATATTCGAGGACAAGGCAACCGATAACCCTCGCGCAACCATTCGCGATGACGTTTGGCCGGAGTTCGAGGAGTACGAAAGCGGGGGCGACGCCAACGTTCTGGTAGCAGAGGTTACTGGTCTGCTTGAGAAGCGACAGGGTATCGACGTGGACGATGTAGTTCGCAGGGTCATTTGGAAGGATGCTCGCCATTTCAGAGTCAGCATTACCGTGGGCGACACCCACACGACAGACTCAGGACGTGGTCGTCTCTTCAAGGACTACGACACAAAGGTCCCAGGCGATGTCAAGCGCCGGCGTGGCGAGACGTTTTATGTCAATGACCTGCGTGCGTGGATGGACAGCATCGCGGGCAAAGTACTGTCGCACATCGCAGCATTGAAAGCCGCCCATGTTTGATGCCGACACGTCTGCCTTGATTGCAAGTGCACCCGAACTCGAGGGGTTGGACCTTCCCATGTTGCCCGAAGCACTGACGGAGGCCTATGCATCGATCGTGACCGCACGCGTGCGCCTGCGGGAACTTGCGGCCGGTACACCGCTTCCGGACGAAATCGGAGCAGTTGCCACGCAGATGCGAAGGATTGCTTTCACGAATGAAGCCTTTGTTTCTGCGCATCCGACTAGAGACAACCGGGCATCCGCCGCGTTTGTTGCCGGCGCCGCTCATCACGTTTCGCTGATGGCCGCTCGGATTGGGCGAGCCGAGAAGCCACAAACGAGATTGACGTTCGACGCGGTTGCCCCGGAGGTCTCCGCCACCTTGCTTTTTATGATTGCAGAAGCGACAGCTGACTCTGCCGAAATGGCTAAAGAGATTGTCATACCGACGGACAGCGTCATTGAAGGCCGTCTCCTCAATGCAATCGTCAACCTTTCAAAAGGCGAGTTGATCAGCGTATCCGGCCTTGATTTGCCGAGCGTCGAGTCGCTTCGGTCTGGCGACCCGGGCGATCGGGGTCTCGCAGGGCTCCTCTATCTTCTTCTCCGGGGAGTACGCAAGCTTGCTCAGGAGCTTCTTGGCATTGCACAAAGCGACGACTCGCTGGAGAGCGCCGCCTCCATGTTCAGAAGCATCAAGAACTTGTGCGTCGAGCAGATCGAATTTAGCGAGCAGGCGACCGCCGCATTCAGCACATTCCCCGGCCCGCACCATCTGGCGTCCCTCCTGATGTCCGTCGCTGACAATTTAGCGCCGGCAGCGATCGTCAACATCGAACCTCCCGGAGGAGTCGAAAAGGATCGATGGGCCACCATGATGCGAAAGATCGCCAGGCGCCGACCATACCTCTGGCGCAATCACCGGACAGCCGTGGACGCGTGCTATCTTGAGACCGGCACTTCCTCGGCCGTGAGTTTTCCAACTGGTGCGGGCAAGTCGACGCTTTCGGAGTTAAAAATCGCGGCGATACTGTTGCAAGGGAGGAAGGTAGTCTTTCTGGCTCCCACCTTGGCGTTGGTCGAGCAGACTGCTAGGGCGCTGAAAGTAACGTTTCCCGAGGCAACGGTCCAGCAAGAGCGGGGGGACGCCTTCGCTCTCGACGATTTTGTGGGCAACCTTCCGTCGGTCTCGGTCATGACGACCGAACGATGCCTCGCGTTGCTTGGCTACGAGCCTGAAGCGTTCTCAGATGTCGGCTTACTTGTCTTCGACGAGTGCCACCTGCTGCATGCCGGTGAGACTGAAGCTAGTCGCAGAGCGGTCGATGCCATGCTCTGCGTCCTCAACTTCGTGGCCATCGCGCCAACGGCGGACTTGCTGTTGCTGTCCGCCATGATGAAGAACACGGACGAGATTGCTGCCTGGGTCACATCGATGACGGGCAGGCGCTGCATGGCGCTTGACCTGACGTGGAAACCGACTCGCCAGGTGCGTGGATGTGTGGTGTACGAAGCGGGCCATATCGACACGCTGAACAAGAAGCTCGGTGCGGCTCGTGCCATCGCGACGACAAAGGGAGTGCCGGCCCAGGTTGCACGAACCTTGACCGCGCAACCCTTAGGTCTGTTCTCACTAAAGCAGACTTGGCTCTCGACCGCCAGAGCGCACTACCGGCTACTGCCCTTACTGGACGAAAAGATAGCCCTGGGAACTGGCAAGACGCCCAGCGGGAAGACCTGGTACCTAACGCCAAACGGAAACAAGCTCGCCAGCACCGTAGCTGTGGCAACTGCCGCACAGAACTTGAAGACGCTCGTCTTCGTTCAAACCATCCCATTGGCAAACGCGGCGACGAAGGCGGTCAACGTTGGCGCGAACGCCTCTGAAACTGCATTGACCCCTGCAGAGAGCGCGTTGCTTGCTGAAGCTATAGAGGAGCTCGGAGACGTGTCCCATTCGTACATTTCGACGAATGGCTCCGGCCGCATTGAGTCTGCAAGCGTTTGTCATCACAGTCTTCTTCTTCCTGCCGAACGACAACTCCACGAATCGCTGTTCAGACGCCCCGACGGCGTGAATGTCATGGTTGCGACGTCGACGCTCGCACAGGGGATGAACCTTCCTAGCGAGGTTGTCATCATCGGCGGAGATAGCCGCTTTGATCGAGAAGCCGATAGGGTTCAACGGCTTGAAGCGCATGAACTCCTCAATGCTGCCGGCAGAGCGGGCCGTGCGGGTGAGTCGTCCTACGGATTCGTGCTGATAGTTCCGAGCAAGGTGGTTCACTTCCGGGATGGTAAGAACGAGATAAGCAAGCACTGGGCCGATCTGCAGACCATATTCGCGCAAAGCGATCAATGCATCACGATTGACGACCCGATGACGGCTCTTCTCGACCAGTTGGAGCTCTCGAAGGAGAACCAGTCGGCATCACTCAAGTATCTCCTGAGCCGCCTTCCGGTCGGGGAGGATGGCGACAAGGACAGTGCAGCAAATGCTCTTCTGCAGAATTCCTTCGCAGCCTATAGGAAGAGAGTGGCCAATGATCTCGCATGGATCGACCGTCGCGTGAGCGCAGCGCTCGCCGCACGAAGAATCGACGTTGCCCCGGCAAATCCAACTTGGGTCGATCGACTTGCGGCTGCCACAGGGGTGTCGGTGGACTTCATCGCGCAGTTCAGCCAAGCAGTGAGCGCCATACAGCTTCCTAACGCCGGTCCCATGGAGCAGTGGCGAGACTGGTTCCTTGAGTGGCTGAAAGTCGTCCCTCACCTCGTTCCTCACCTCATCCGCCCGTCGACGCTCGATGCAGTTCTGGGAAAGGCATACAAGGCACTGGCCAGTGACGCAGAGCGCGGTCAGCATATCCTCAACTATGCGGCGGAGCCGCTGAAGCGCTGGATGGCCGGCTCAACGCTTGCGGAGATCGAACTCGCGTTCGGAACGAAAGCCGCCAAGCTCGGCAAGTGCGATTTAGCGCGGGACTTCGTCTTGCGGATCATCCCGGAACTTGCATTCGCTTTTGGGCTGCCGCTTCAAATTGTACGCGCCATGAAGAAGGGCACCGAGCAAGAGCAAACGCTTCCAGGACTGGGGCTCTCCACGCTCAGTGCCTGTGTCCGAGGAGGGTTCGATGTCGCCGAGAAGCTAGCTCTCAGCCAAGCGCTCAACGCACGTGCCTCGCGCGTTGCCGTGCACAGACGCTATGCGAGCCTGCATGCGTTCATTGCGCCCGCAGTCGAGGCGGAAGATCTGGGGCTGGCTGTCGGGCGGGTGAGAAGCGCCCTTTCAATAACTCGTTGAGCAGTCTCGTCGCCTTTCCCGATATATGGTGACGAGAAGCGGCCATCTTGCATAAAGATGGTAAGCGGCTCGCCGTCCCACCTTGAAGGCGGACGTGAGGCGTGTGTGGACGCCTGGATCAGGCCGGTCGCCAGTTGTGAGGCAGAAGCTCGTCGATGCGGCTGTTGAGAT